>CALXCG010000015.1 GCA_944386745.1 uncultured Clostridia bacterium
CAACTGTGATAACTAATTTTGAAGATATTAATACTTCTAAAAATAGTTCTACCGTTACGAAAAGTAACATCGGTACATAAAGATGTATCAGAAAGACTAAAGAAAATAAATCCAAGCCTAGCAAGAGAAGTGCGAGTAATATTAGATGAAAACAAAGCAGAAAGACATATAAGAGGAGGGATGGCAACAAAGTTAAAATATAGCCATTTAAAATAGAAGAATAAACCTTTGATATTAAGGTTTATTTTTTTGCATAAAGATAATTTATTTAAAATTCCTTTCACAGACTGACAAAAATTGACATAGAATATAATAGCTCAAAAAATATCAAAAAGGAATGGGATAATAATGGAGAAAATAAAAAAAGGAGATATAGTAGGAAGAAAATCATATGGCAAAGACATATTATTTTCAGTAAAAAACATAATAGACACGCCTAGAGGAAAGATTGCAATTCTAAGAGGATTAATAGAAAGAATTGAAGCTGATAGCTATATAGAAGATTTAGAGAAGATAGATAAAAAATATATAAAACAAGAAATGACATACTTTGAAGATAGACTTAATAAAAGACTAGAAGCGGTAACAGAGTATAATAATAGAAAGATATCACAAATAAAAAAATATAACAAAAGAAAAAAATTAAAAGATATAGTAACACCAGTAGATAGGACATTTCAGAAAATATTAACAGGAAAAATATTGCATTTAGATGGTGATAAAAAATATAGTGAGAAGTCATTTAGATATTATCAAAAATTAGGGCTAAATGTTATAGTTAAAAACATACCAGAATATAGACAACCACGAGTAATATATTCTTTGCTTAAAGTATATAAGCCAGATATATTAGTAGTTACAGGGCATGATGGAATGATAAAAAAAGGAACAGGATTTTATGATTTATATAATTATAGAAACTCAAGATATTTTGTTGAAACTGTAAAAGAAGCAAGAAGATATGATAAAGAAGAAGGGAAAAATCTTGTAATATTTGCACGGAGCATGCCAAAGCTATTATGAAGCAATCATGTCAGCAGGTGCTAATTTTGCATCATCACCAGCAAGAATATTAATCGATTTTTTAGACCCTTTAATAGTTGCAGAAACGGTAGCATTTACAGAAAGATATAAATATGTAACGATAGATGATATTGCAGGTGAATTAAGAGATGGCAAAAATGGTGTTAGTGGAGTAGGCGCAAATGGTAAGATGATAAAGATTTGAATAAAAATTATTATAAAATTCACTTTCCTATAAAATAAAAATTAACGAACTTAACATGATTGTAACATAATTGTAAAATAAGTGTAAAAAATGAAACTCTGACCTTTGAAACACTTGAAAAATGGAGCTTTATCTCGATTTAGTTAAATTCTACATTTTTTGACAATATCTGTTAATAGTGCTAAAATTAAGACATCTTATGAGAGAAGGTGATACAATGATTTGTCGTTCAGATATAGCAAATCTAAAAACAGACATCTTAGAGAAAGTGGGGCAAAAGATAATAGTAAAAGGTTCTTTAGGGAGAAGTAAAGCCTTTGAAAAAGAAGCTACATTAGAAAAAGCATATCCTAATATTTTTGTTGTAAGATATGAAGAAAATAATAGAAATGTTACTTATAGTTATACAGATGTATTGACTAGAACAGTAGAGGTGGATGTATTTGATGGAAATTCATATAGCCCATTAATACCACCAACATTTAATAATAAAAAGAAGAATCGTGTTGTAGATGCTTCTGGAGCAACACCAGTTCAGGCATAATTTGTTAGTAATTAATAAGTTTAAATGAAATGAGATGGAAAAAATTGAAAGATTTCTATCTTATTTTTTGTTTATTTAGTCATAAACAACATTTTTTTGCCATATATTTGTTATAAAGAAAGCTAAGAAGGTAAAGGTTGAAAGAGTAATTAAACTTTTTTCCAACCAAATTTGTGCCTTCGGAAAGGAATGTGAATAAAAAGATGGTTGTTGAAACAGTAAATGAAAATTTATGTATAAACAAATTAATTACTTCAAAAAAGGAAATAGTAATGGTAGAAGGAGATATGATTGTACCAGATTCTAAACCTGATGTTTTGAATACAATTTGTACAAGTGGGGTTGTATGTGTATATAAAAAAGAAATACTAGATGGAAAGATAAGAATTGACGGAAATATAAATACATATATAATGTATATGGCAGACAATGAGCAAGATAAAATAAGAGGACTTTCTACGAGCCTAGATTTTTCAGAATCAATACAAGTGCCAGGTATAAATGAAGAAATGGAATGTCAATTGGAAACAAAAGTGAAATCTATAGAAAGCAAAGTTATAAACGGAAGAAAAATAGGAATAAAAGCAACTTTAGAAGTAAGTTACAATATTTATTCAAAAGAAGATATTTCAATAGTTAGTGATATTCAAAATTCAGGCGATATGCAAATGTTAAGAGATGATGCAAACGTAAATTCTTTGGTAGGTAATGGTTCAACAAAAATTTATGCAAAAGATACAATTTCAGTAAATAATGTAGATAATATAGCTGAAATTTTAAAAGTAGATATAAATATCTGTGATAAAGATGTTAAAGTTAGCTATAATAAAATACTAACAAAGGCAGAAGCACAGGTCAAAATTTTGTATCTAACAGAAGATAATCGTATTAATTCAGTAAGTACAAAAATTCCAATCGTTGGATTTATAGACATTCAAAATGTAAATGAAAATAATATTTGTGATATGAATTATGAAATTAAAAATATGCTTTTAAAATTGAATGCAATTGAAGAACATAGTATGTATGTAGAAATAGAAGTAGAAATATCAGCATCTGTCTATGAAGAAAGACAAATTACATTTATACAAGATTTATATAGTCCATCTGAAAATTTAGAATATAACAAAAAACAAATAACAACTATGGTAGCAAAAAGAAATACTTCTGGAATGATTCAAATTAGAGAAAAAGTTGAAGTTGAAGGATTGAATAATGGAAACATATTAGATGTAGAAGTAGTACCAATAATTGAGAATGAGAGTAAATTTAGTAATAAAATAATGTATGAAGGTGCAATGGAATTAAGATTTTTAATATCAGGAAATGAAATGCAAGCAGATACAAGAATAGTAAAAATTCCTTTTGATTACACAATAGAAGGCGTAGAGGATGGAGAAAATGTAAATACTAAAACTGATATAGAAGTAATAAATCAGGACTTTATAATTCAAGAAGGAAATCTTGTTACAAGCAATATTGATGCAAAAATGGATTTACAAACTTATAAAACTGCAAATATGAATGTAATGAATGAAATACAAACTAATGGTGAAAGAGAAGAAGAAGATTATAGTATTTTAATGTATATAGTGAAAAAAGATGATACATTGTGGAATATAGCAAAAGAGTTTGGAAGTACAGTTGATGATATTGTAAGAGCAAATGGAATAGAAGATGAAAATTTAATACAGCCTGGGCAGAAATTATTTATTCCTAAATATGTTAAAACAGGTTCAGTAAGTAGTTATGTATAAAATTTATTCAAGACCAAGAATAAGAATTCCTAAAATCTTTTTTCGAGCAAGAAGTAGTTTCAAAAATAAAAAGACAAAAAAGTTAATAAAGATTTTAACGATATTTACAATAGCCTTTTTGACGGTAAAAATTATTTTAGATTCAGTCTTACCGATATTTGATACATTGTGTGAAAATGAGGCAAAATCAATAGCGACAATAGTATCAAATGAACAGGCAACAAATGTTATGAAAGAACATAGTTATGATGAATTATTTACAATTGAAAAAGATAGTGATGGAAATATAACTATGATTAAATCAAATGTTGTACCAATTAATGAAATAATTTCAGATGTGGCAAATAAAATACAAATTGAATTAGATAACAAAGGAAGAGATGATATAGAGATAGCACTTGGGAGTTTTACAGGTTTTAAATTATTGGCAGGAAGAGGACCGGGTATTAAAATTAGGATTTCTACAATAGGAAATGTTGAAACTGATTTGAGAAGTGAATTTACAGCACAAGGGATTAATCAAACTTTGCATAGAGTGTATTTAGAGGTTAAATGTAATGTTTCAATTTTGACTCCTTTTGATAATATTGAAAGACAAATTACTAATCAGGTGCTTTTGATTGAGAATGTTATTGTTGGAAATATTCCTAGTACTTATTATAATTTGGAAGGATTAAATAGTAGCGAGGCTTTGGAATTAGTTGAATAGGTTAGAGAATAATTAAAAAGTATATAATAGAATAAAACCTCTTGAAATAGAATATACTATTTTGGGAGGTTTTAAACAAAATTGGGTAAGGAGAGATGAAAAATGTTAAAGATGATTGAATTACCATATCCTTTAAATGCTCTAGAGCCATATTATTCAAGTCAAACTTTGGAGTTACATTATAAAATTTTATACAAAGGGTATGTAGATAACACAAATAAGACACAAGAAGAATTAAAAAAGGCAAGAGAACAAAATAGTTTTTCAAATATAAAATGTTTAGAGAAGAATTTAAGTTTCTTTGGTTCTGGTGCTATATTGCATGAGCTATTTTTTGAAAATATGGGTCCAGCTGTTCCGACAGAACCAAATGCAAAATTAATGGAGCAAATAATAAAAGATTTTGGCAGTTATGATGCTTTTAAAAATCAATTTACAGAAGCAAGTAAAGCGGTTGAGGCATCTCGGTTGGTGTATTTTAGCATGGATTCCAAAGTGGAATAAGTTAGAGATTTTACAATGCGAAAAACATCAAGATTTGACTTTGTGGGGATGTAAGCCACTTCTTGTATTGGATATGTGGGAACATTCTTATTATTTACAGTATCAAACTAAAAGACCAGATTATATTGCAGCTTTTTGGAATATTCTTAATTGGAATGTGGTGAATAAAAGGTTTGAGAAAATTTAATATAAAAACATATTGACATAATTCTTAAATGAATATATAATAAAAAATGTAGTTTAGTAATAGTTCTCGTAATTAAATTTAATAAGGAGGAACACTATGGATTATGTTTTAGAAATTGAAACAAAAAATCGTCTGTTAAAAATACGGGGAGCGAGAAAAACTAGAATAAAAAGTACTTTTCTTCAGTGGGCACTCCAAGTAATGGACGGAGATGGAAATTGGCATACTATTTCTAAGTCAACAGCTATAGGTGGATTACAAGTGGGAGAGATTTTAATAATGGAGGCAATAGAAAAGAAAGATAAAATTGTAAAAATTAGTTTGCCATAGTAAATTAGCCACAGGAAATGAAAATTTCTTGTGGTTTATTTAATTTTAAGATTTTATATAGAAAGATGAGGTTTCAATTTGAAACCTCAAATCATATAAGAAAAATGATTAAATTTTATATATAATTAAAAAAATTAGAAAACTATTAACTTTCATGATAGATTTATTGTAATAGATAATAAAGAATTGTATCATTGTGGAGCTTCAATAAAAGACATGGGAAAGAAATGTTTTTGTATCAACAAGGTTGAAGATATAAGTGGTATTAAACAAATTATAGATATATGAATACATAATGTATAACAAAAAATTGGAACAAATCGTTCCAATTTTTTCTATCTCTTGCTGAATTGAGGAGCTTTTCTAGCTTTTTTAAGACCATATTTCTTTCTTTCTTTCATACGAGGATCTCTTGTTAAGAATCCATTTGATTTAAGAGCTGGTCTATATTCGCTATTTGCTTCATTTAAAGCTCTAGCAATACCATGACGGATTGCTCCAGCTTGACCTGTAAAACCTCCACCTTTAACACTTGCAATTACATCATATTTAGCTGTTGTATTAGTAACTGTTAAAGGTTGTCTAACGATAACTTTTAAAGTTTCTGGTCCGAAGAATTCATCAATATCTTTTTTGTTTATAGTAATTTTTCCAGAACCTTCAACTAATCTAACTCTAGCGATAGAGCTTTTTCTTCTACCTGTACCATAAAAAACAATATTATCTTTTTTTGCCATTCTATTTTACCTCCCATACTTCTGGTTTTTGAGCTTGATTTTCATGTTCTGCTCCAGCATAAACTCTTAACTTTTTAGCCATTTGTCTACCTAAAGAATTATGAGGTAACATTCCTTTGATAGCTAAAGTCATTGCTTTTTCTGGATTTTTTTCAAGCATTACTTTGGCTGGAATTTCTTTCATTCCTCCAATGTATCCTGAATGATGTCTATAAATTTTTTGATTTAATTTGTTTCCTGTTAAAATAACATCTTTACAATTTAAAATTATAACATGATCACCTGTATCAATATTAGGTGTATATGTTGGTTTGTGTTTTCCTCTTAATAATTTTGCAGCTTCTGTTGCAACTCTACCTAATGGTTTATTAGCTGCATCAATTATATACCATTTGCTTTCAACTTCACCTTTTTTTGCACTATATGTAGTATTATTCATGGTAATACGTACCCTCCTATTTCTTATTAAAATTAAATTTCTTAAATATTATATACAAATTATCTAATGAATTTAGTTTTAAAATAAAACCACCGGGGAGAAGTTTTAATTCAAAATTAATCATTTAATAATTGCTAGAATATTATATTATAAGATGCCTTAAATGTCAAGGCATTCCAACAAATTTTTCAAAAAACTTGACAAATTTTCAAATTGTGTTATATACTAGGCATGTTACAATAATGGATGTATATATTATTTAATAAGGAGTAATATGAAAATGAAAGTAAAAAAAGACATAAAAAACATACTAATTGTGGCAGCAATGGTATTAGCTAGTTTGTTTTTTATAAATATGAGTTTAGCAGCAAATACAGCAAAAGTAACAGTAGATTTAGCTAATCTTAGAGAAACACCAGATGAAAATAGCACAATATTAGAACAACTTACATTAAATGAAGAAGTTGAAATAGTAGAGCAAGATGGAGATTGGTACAAAGTAATAGCAAGAAAAATAACAGGATATATAAGAAAAGATTTAATAGCTGTTACAGAACAAGTAAACAATCAAGAGACTAATACTCGGAGATGAAAATAATATAACATCAACAGAAGAAGAACAAAATGTGGAGAATGCAGGGCAGAATTCACAAGAAAGTGAACAAACAGAAGATAAAATAGAATTAGGGAAGAATATAATTGAAGAAGATACAAAATTGAAAATTGTTCCTGTAATTAATGCAACAGAAACAATTGAAGTAAAGAAAGATGAAGAAGTTAATGTAACTGAAATCATAAATGGTTGGGTTTGTGTAGAAACTCAAAATACAAAAGGTTGGATAAGAAAAGAAAAAATTCTAACAAAGGCTGAACAAGAAAAAATAGCACAAGAGAGGCAAGCTGCACAAGAAGCAGCTGAGAAACAAGCAGCTCAAGAACAAGCAAAAAGTAGTCAAAGAACGATGTATGTTAATGCATCAACAGTTAATGTTAGAAAAGAACCAAATACATCATCTGAAATTGTAACAAATGCAACGATGAATACAGAAGTTGTAGTACAGTCAGAAGAAGGTGGATGGAGCAAAGTAACTGTAAATGGAAAAGAAGGGTATATTGCGACAAACCTATTATCTTCAACAAGACAAACAACTTCAAGGTCATCAACAACTAGAAAGTCAACTACAAGTACACAGTCAAGTACACAAACACAAGATACAACAGCAAGTACAACAACATCATCAGCTTCTGGATCAGGAGCAGCAGTAGTTGCAAAAGCTAAATCATATATAGGTTATAAATATGTTTATGGTGGATCTTCACCAAGTACAGGATTTGACTGTTCAGGTTTTACTTCATATATATATAAACAATTTGGAGTAAGTTTAAATAGAACAGCGGCTGGGCAATATAGTAATGGTACAGCAGTATCAAGAGCAAATTTACAACCTGGAGATTTGGTAATGTTTGGAAAATCTGGAATTAATCATGTTGGAATTTACATTGGTGGAGGAATGATAGTACATGCAGAGAATTCATCAACAGGTGTTACAACAGATACAATTAATTCAGGATATTACAACAATAATTATGTAGGGGCAAGAAGAATTTTTTAAAAGCAATTAAAGGAGGAAAATTTTGAAAGAACGACCGATTTTAATTGCAGTTATAGGGTATATGATAGGTATATTATGGGGGCTATACTTTAATTTTAGTGTAGCCCTTTTATATATTTTTATAGCTGCAATATATTTTATATTAAAAACTTTTTTGTCAAAAAGTAAATGGAATATTCTATCACCAAGAAGATATTTTAGATATATTAAGATATTTTTTAATCGAAAGTCAATTTATTTAATTGTTATAATTTCAATGATTTCAAATCTTATAGTCAATTTCCAAAATAGAGGATATGAAAATGTGTATAAAGATGGAGAAGAATTAACGCTTATTGCCATAGTAGATAGTAATAAAGAAGAAAAAGAATATAAAGATACATATAAAATTAAAACTGAGTATAAAGATACTAAGTTGATTTTAAGTGTAAATAAGAACAAAGATATTGAGTTAGAGTATGGTGATAAGATTTTGATTAAAGGAGAATTTGTAGAACCATCAGAAAGCAGAAATTATGGTGGTTTTAATTATAAAGAATATCTAAAATCAATTAAAATTCACGGAACAATTAAAGCTGATAGCATAGAGATTTTAGCTAAGAATAGTAATAATCTAATTTTTACTTTTGCAAATAGTATTAATTTAAAAATAAAGGAAAATATAAATAAATTAATTCCGGAGAAGTATGGTGCAATATTTACAGGCTTAATATTAGGAGATACAAGTAAAGTTGAAGAAGAGGTAAATGATAATTTTAAAATAGCAAATATATCTCATGTTTTAGCAATATCGGGAATGCATATAACGTATATAATTATAGGTATAGAATTGTTATTAAAAAATGGAATTGGAAAAAGAAAAACAAGAATTATAACAATAATAGTTTTAGTAATATATATGTTTATAACAGGTTTTTCACCATCAGTTGTAAGAGCAAGCATCATGGGGATAATCATGTTAATTTCTAAACTGATTCATCGAAAAAATGACATTTGGACTTCAATTAGTTTATCTCTTCTTATTTTATTAATATACAATCCATTTTTAATATTAAATGTGGGCTTACAGTTATCTTATTTAGGAACAATTGGAATTGTTTGTTTTAATAAAAATGTCTACAATTTCTTAAGAAAGTTAAAAATACGAAACAAAAAAATTAAATATAGGATAAATCGAAAAATTATATTATTTATGGATAAAATAAAGGAAATATTATCAGTTACACTTTCGGCACAAATAGTAATTTTACCAATATTGTTATTTAATTTTAATATATTGGGGATATATTTTTTTATCTCAAATATTTTAGTAAGTGTTATTATTGGTCCAATTATTATTGTAGGGTTTGTTTGTATTCTTATATCATTTATATCAATAGAAATTGCTAAAATTTTATCAATTTTTATGTCAGTAGGAATTCAAATTTTGATTAGTATATCTGAGATTAGTCATTTGCCATTTTCTAAAATATATATTCCAACACCAAAAGTTTGGCAAATAGCGATTTATTATATATGTGTAATTGTCATTAATAAAATTTATATGTCATTTAATTTGAAAGAACCTGATTTTACAAGTATAAGAATTAGAAATTTAGTATCACTTTTAAAATTTAAGTTTAGGCAGAATAGAAAAAAGGTTTTAAAATTTTTGATAGTTTTTGTTTCATTGGTTTTTATTCTAAATATTATTCCTAAAAAATTAAAAATTCATTTCGTTGATGTTGGACAAGGTGATTGTACATTTATAACTACACCTCAAAATAAAACTATTTTGATAGATGGAGGTGGAAGTATGTCTGGAGAATATGATGTGGGGGAAAGTACGTTATTACCGTACATTTTAGACAGAGGTTATACAAAAGTAGATTATGTATTTATATCTCATTTTGACCAAGACCATGTTGGTGGGATTTTAACCATTTTGGAAGAGTTAAGAGTTGGACAAGTATATATATCAAAACAAGAACAGGACTCGGAAAATTATCAAAAATTTTTGAAGATTGTAGAAGATAAAAAAATTAAAGTAAAAGTTCTAAAGCAGGGAGATTGTCTAAAGATTGAAAAAAATTTGTATTTTGACATTTTGTGGCCAATTGAAGAGCAAATACAAGAGAATATTTTGAATAATAATGCGATGGTTATGAAATTGCGATATTGTAAATTTTCAATGCTATTTACTGGTGATATAGAAGAAATAGCAGAAGAAAAGATTTTGGATTTTTATAAAGAAAAAATTGATAACGGGGAATCTATTTTGAAATCGGATGTTTTAAAAGTAGCACATCACGGTTCTAAAACTTCAACAACACAAAGTTTTTTTGAAAAAGTTAATCCTAAAATTTGTTTGATTGGGGTTGGAAAAAATAATATGTTTGGTCATCCAACAGCAGAAGTTCTTGAAAGAATAAGTGCTACAAAGATTTATAGGACAGATGCGAATGGAGAAATTATTTTGGAGGTTGGGTGCAATGGGGACGGCCTCAAAATGCACTAAAGTGCGACTAAAAATAGTTGCGAAATATTAAAAAAGGAGGTATAATAAATGAGTAAAAAAGAAAAACTAATAAATAGATTAAAAACTAAACCAAAAGATTTTACATATAATGAAGCAAAGACTTTGCTGGAATCAGTGGGATTTACTGAAAGTAATAAAGGCAAGACATCAGGTTCGAGAGTGGTATTTATAGAACATAAGACTGGATTAAAAGTTGAATTACATAGACCACATCCAGGTAATATTTTAAAAAGATATCAATTAGATATTTTAATTGAAAATTTAAAGAAGTTAGAGGTGATATAGTATTATGAAAAATGTAATGAAATATAAAGGATATTATGCAAAAATTGAATATAGTGATGAAGATGGATGCTTTTGTGGGCAAATAGAAGGACTAAAACATGATTCTATTTCATTTGAAGGTCAAACAGTAAAAGAATTGAAAAAAGATTTTAAGGATGCAATAGATCATTATTTAGAAACTTGTAAGGAGTATAATATGAAACCGGAAAAACAATGTAAAGGTTCATTAAATGTTAGATTGGGAGTAGAACTTCATAATGAAGTGAAACTAAAATCAGAAGAAAAGAATATATCAATTAATGAATTTATAAAACAAGCAGTTGCAAATTATCTAAAAACGTGTTAATTGTATAATTCTAACAAAACTGTAAATACTAATAAAAAGTATTTATGGAGGGTTTGTTATGAACAAAATAATAACAGTTTTAATATGTGTAATTGTAATTCTAGGAGCAATGATTACTGCAGTTGTAATATCAAGACCAAATGATAATCAAGAACAGTCAAATGTTGCAACACAAGTTGCTGAAGAAAATATCTTAGATGAATGTACAGATGAGTATGAAGAAATGCAGCAAAATGAGTTGTTAGAAACAAATTCAGAAGAGGTAAAAATATCTCCAAATTGTTCATTTACTGTTAGAACATATTACAAAGGATGTGGACATATAACAAGTCAATATAATAATATACCAGATGACTTAGTAAATAAAACCGAAGCAGAGTTAAAAGAAATGTATCCTGAATATATGGTAGAAACTTTCAAAAGTAATGAAGTGGTTGTATATGTTGAAAAAGAAGGAGAATGTGGGGAACATTATTTAGTTAAAGATTTAGATGGTAAGGTAGTTATTTATGAAAGATTAAGTGATGGAACAGAAAAATTGTTAGAAGAGACAAGCATTACAACTGATTATTTACCAGAAACAGATAAAATTCAAATGGAAAAGGGAATTGAAGTAAATGGTAAACAAGAATTAAATCAATTAATTGAGGATTATGAGTAAAAGTTGAAAAAAGTTATGTAATGTGATATAATTAAAGTAGCTTTATGCTGTACCCAATGGGGATTAATAAATTCTCGGAGGGTATGCCTCCGAGTAGTACAAGGAGGTAATTATATGAAACGGACAAAGTCAACAAACATTTTTATTGCTTCTGCACTGTCAATGGCTAGTGCAAACTTGATAGTAAGTGCAGCTTTTGAAGGAAATTTGTTGCATGCATTTTTTGGAGTTGTTTGTGTGATTGCATGTGTGATGCATGTCATGTGTGACAACGAAGATGAATCAGCAGAAGAAAAAAGCGTTTCATAAAAAGAAAGAAGATTTCCTGATTTCAGGAAATCTTCTTTCTTTTGGTAATTATTTAGTCTTTTTCTCTTTTTTATCAACTGTAACTTCCTTCTTTAAATCCTGTTTATCAATAAACCCTTTTTGATAAACATCTCTAACATACATAATTAGAGAAAGAAGAGTAGAAATCAAAGCAAAAGTATATAAAGCAAAATCTAAATCTTGCCAAAATCCTTCTAAATTAAATTGCTTAGCAATCAAAGAAGAAACAATAGCAATATAGAACAACACAGTTGCTAATTTTCCATACCATTTACTATAAACAACAACATCTTTTCCATAAAGGAAAGAAGCTCCACAAATCATAATAAATTCTTTTAAAAGAACAATAACTAAAATCCAAATAGGAATAATATTAGTAATTGCAAGTGAAGCAAGAGTTGTAATTTGTGTCAATTTGTCAGCTAATGGATCCATCAATTTTCCAAAGTTAGAAATAAGATTATACTTTCTTGCTATAAATCCATCAGCAATATCTGTTAAACCTGATATTGTAAAAAATACAAAAGCTAAAATATAATTGCCAGAAAAAATATAAAATACAATAAAAGGTATTAATAAAAATCTAATAATAGTTAATATATTTGGTACATTCCTAAACATTATTTTTTACTCCATTTTATTTTAAAAATTTTTATAATATACTTATTGTATAGGAAAAATCGACTTTTATCTTGAACATATTTAGGATTTTTCCGTATACAAAAAGGTTAATTTACCTTGATGCGCACAATAATTACGAAGTAATTTTGTGCATTGGGACGTCGAAATCTTTGATTTCGCTAACGTCCAATTTTCTTATTTTACTTCGAATTTTAGCCTATCATTTGCAAAATCAACATTTACAGTTTGACCATCTAATAAGTCACCTTTTAAAATCATTTCAGATAATTCATCTTCTAAATATCTTTGAATAGCACGTCTCAAAGGTCTTGCACCAAATTTAATATCAGTTCCTTTTTCTAATAAATAGTTTTTAGCTTTATCAGAAACTTCGATTTTGATATCTTTTTCTTTTAGAGCTTTAATAGTATTTTGTAACATTAAATCAACAATTTGTAATAATTGTTCTTTAGTTAATGGATCAAATGCTACGATTTCATCAACTCTATTTAAAAATTCAGGTCTAAAGATATCTTTTAAACTATCTAATATTTTATTCTTATTTGCTGTTTGACCACCAAATCCAATTGAATTGTTATTTAGGTTAGAACCAGCATTTGATGTCATTATAATAATTGTATTTGAAAAACTAACAGAATTTCCTTGACTATCAGTTAATTTTCCATCATCTAAAACTTGTAATAAAATATTAAATACATCTGGATGTGCTTTTTCAATTTCATCTAAAAGGATGATTGAATAAGGTTTTCTTTTAACTTTATCAGTTAATTGACCTGCGTCGTCATAACCAACATATCCTGGAGGTGCACCTATTAATTTAGAAGTTGAATGACTTTCCATATATTCAGACATATCTATTCTAATAATAGAATCTTCACTTCCAAACATTTCATAAGCTAAACTTTTGGCAAGTTCTGTTTTACCAACACCAGTTGGACCAACGAAAATGAATGATGGTGGTCTTTTTGTTGTTTGAAGTCCTGCACGATTTCTTCTAATTGCTCTTGCAACACTACTAACAGCTTCATCTTGACCAATAATTCTTTTATGTAGGTTAGTTTCTAAGTTTAATAATTTTTGTGTTTCAGCTTCTGTTATTTTCTTAACAGGGATTTTTGTCCAGCTTTCAATAACATTTGCAATATCTTGAACAGTTAGTTGTTTTAATTTCATTTTGCTATTTAATTTATCTATTTGTTCAATTAATTGACATTCACGTGTTTTTAAGTCAGCTGCTCTTTGATAATCTTCTGTTGAATCTGCTGCAACAACTTCTTCTTTTTCAGCTTGTACTTGAGATAATTCTTGTTTTAGCATTTCTAATTTGTATAATTCCTTATTTTCTAAGTTAATTCTAGAACATGCTTCATCTAATATATCAATTGCTTTGTCTGGTAAAAATCTATCATGAATATATTTTTCAGACATTATAACAGCTTGACGAATAACATCAGAAGATATTTTTACCTTATGATATTCTTCATAATATTTTTTAATTCCTTCAAGAATTCCAATAGAATCATCAATAGATGGTTCTTCAACTAGAACTTGTTGAAATCTTCTTTCTAAAGCAGAATCTTTTTCAATATATTTTCTATATTCTTTTAAAGTTGTAGTACCAATTAATTGAATTTCTCCATTAGATAAAGCAGGTTTCAAAATATTTGCAGCATTCATAGAATGTTCTCCATCACCTGCACCAATAATATTATGGATTTCATCAATAACTAAGATGATATTTCCATATTCTTTACATTCATCAATAATTCCTTTCATACGAGATTCAAATTGACCTCTAAACTGAGTTCCTGCAATTACAGCAGTCATGTCTAAAAGATAAACTTCCTTATTTAAAAGTTTTGCTGGAACATTTTTATTTGCAATTTTAATTGCTAAACCTTGTGCAATGGCAGTTTTACCAACACCTGGTTCACCAATTAAACAAGGATTATTTTTTGAACGTCTATTTAAAATTTGAATAATTCTTTGAATTTCTTTGTCACGACCTACAACTATATCTAATTCACTATTTTTAGCTTTATTAGTTAGGTTTGTACCAAAAGTATCCAAAAATTTCTTTTTCTTATTTTGTTTTGTATTTTTCTTTTTTTCTACTTTAACCTTTTTTCTTCCACTACTTGGTTCTTCTTGCTCATCTTTTCTGTTATTTTGTCCCATAAAATTAGAGAAAATTGAGCCTAGTGGAATTGCTGCACCTGAAATTTTAGGTGAATCTTCATCTTGATTGTTATTTGGGTCTTGCGTATTGAAAGTTATAGCACCTTCAATATTTTCAATATCTTCTAAATTAATATTTTCAGCTAAATCCTTAAAAATACTTTCAAATTGTTCTGTCATATCACTTAAATTAATTTTATCATTTGATAATATGGCATTTTGTTTTGCTAGTACTTCATTAGGATTAATACCTTTTTTCTTTGCACAGTCATAGCAATATCCTTCCATTGATTCTTTGCCATTTTCTATTTTTTTATAAAAAAGTATTGCTGGGTTTTTATTACATTCTGAACATAACATACTTTTAATTCCTCATTTCTATATAAATTTAATCTATAATATCATATCTCAAAAACTGGAAAAAGTCAATAAAAATTGCTTTTTTCTTTGCCAATTTTAATGAAAAATTAATAATTTTTTGGTTGATTTTAGCTTTTCAAAAAATTGTAATTTTCATTTACAAAAAATGTTTAAAATGTTATAATAAATGTATGGGGAAAGAAAGGATAAAAAAATGAAAATAAATTTACCAGAGAGAAATAGAATCAAGAAAAAACAATTAATAATATATATATCAATTATGGCAGTATGTATAATTTGTGTCATAATTGCTTTTTATGTTCAATTTTATGCTAGAATTGATTTAGGTAGATTAGTTGGTATGGCTAGAGAACAAGAATTTGGACAGAAAACAGAAGAACAAACTGATGCTTTGGAAACAGAGTTTGACCAGATTTTTACAAATAGCTTAACTAATTTAGAAGGTCAAGGAGAAAATAAAAAGGCAGATGACAGCAAAGAACTTGTTTATGTTGATATGGAACGAAAAGAAACGAAGTTAAATAGTTATGATATAGAGGTGCATATTCCAAAAATTAATATTGATAGCCCTGTAATTGATGAATATAATCAGGATATACAATCATTTATTGATAAAACTAATGAAGTGCTAGAAAGTGAAAATAGAAATATAATTTATACTGTAGATTATGTAGCAAATGTGCAAGAAGATATTTTGTCTTTGATGATTAGATCAAATTTAAAAGAAGGGTCAAATGCCCAAAGGGTTATTATTGAAACATATAATTATGATTTGAGAAATAATAAAGAAATTTCTTTAGAAGAGGTTTTAGCAATTGAATATGTAGATAAGAATGAAGTTCAAAATAAAATAGATGCTAAAATTGCAGAAGAACAAAAGCAAGTAGAGGATTTGAAAGAATTAGGATATAATATTTATAATAGAGATACTTCAAGTGAACAATATAAGGTTGAAAATTCAAAGTATTTTTACCTAACTGATAATGTTTTATATATTATCTATCCTTATGGAAATGAGAACTATACTAGTGAAATGGATTTAGTTATAATATAATAAGCAAAAAGAAAACAGTACATTTTGTACTGCTTTCTTTTTTGAAAATAAAAGGGGATGTTTTTAAATTCAAATCAGTATTACTTTACTGACTATGGTTGTATTTTAACAGTGAAATTTGTCCATTGTGTGAACTGAAAGTGAAAAGAAGGAAAAAACAAAATTAATTTTTTATTAATTTGTAAGTGTGTAATTTATTTAGAAAATATTTATAAAATAAAAATAAGAGAAGAAAGAAGAGAAAAAAGTATTTTAGAAAATAAAATCTAAAATACTTTTTTCAATATAAATGAGTAGTTTATTATAAATTATTAATAAATCTATTTAAGTTAAGGTTGTTCACCTAATGTAATAGTTAAATCTCTTTCTTCACCATCACGATTTACTTTTATAGTCATTTCATCACCAATTTGATGAGAATTTTTAATTTCATTTAATTCATCCATTGTTTTTATATTTTTACCATCAGCTTGAATAATTACATCGCCAATTCTTAGACCTGCTTTTTCAGCTGCTGAGAAATCATCAATAGCTTTAACATAAACACCAACAACTAAATTGTTTGCTTTTGCAGTTTCTTCATCTAAATCCATACCAGTTATTCCTATATATGGTCTTTTTACTTTACTGTATTGAATTAATTGTGATGTAATATCTTCTGTTGAATTAATAGGAATTGCAAATCCCATACCTTCAATTCCATCACCTTCAAGTTTTAAGGTATTAATTCCGACTACTTGCCCTTCACTATTTACTAAAGCTCCACCACTATTACCTGCATTTATAGCAGCATCTGTTTGGATTAAAGTATAAGTTTTTCCATCTGAATCAGTAACTTCACGGTTTACAGCACTAATTACACCACAAGTAATAGTACTTTCTAATCCAAGAGGATTTCCAACTGCCATTGCAAATTCTCCAACTTTTATATTATCAGAATCTGCAAATTCAGCTTTTGTTAATCCAGTTTTATCAATTTTAATTACAGCTAAATCAGTTTGTTCATCTGTTCCAATAATTTTTGCTTCATATTCTGTTTCATCTCCAAATAGTGTAACAGTAACTTTAGTTGCTTCAGAAACTTCATAGAATGAGTTATCAGAAGAAGTTGAAACTATGTGGTTATTTGTTAAAATATATCCATCTTCGCTAATTATAATACCTGATCCACTTGCTTGTGCAGTAGTTGATTGAGTTTGTCTTCCAAACATAGAAATTAATGAATTAACATTATATTCTACTTTTATACCAACAATTGAAGGTAATATTTTATTAGCTGCATATACTGAAGTATCAGAATAATTTGATAATGAAGTTTGACTTACATATCCACTATTTTCTGAACTGGATGAGCTACTATTACTTCCACTTAGACTAGAGCCAGTTCCTAAAATTTGTGAACGTATTGATGGAACACCGAAACATGTACCAACAACAACGGCACATCCTACTACTCCACTAAAGAAAGGTAGTAGTACACTTTTTCCAAATCCAACTCTTGTTTTATCTTTTTTGCTATTTTGATAAACAGTTTTGTATGTATTTGGATTTTGAACTGTTGTAAAGTTTTTTGAGTTTTCTTTTTGTACGTTTTCATTTTCTTTTTTTTCTTCCATAATTAAAGACCTCCTAAATTTTGTGAATTAATATATATTGTATATATTATCCTATTTTTTTTATTATAATACAATATGATTGTGAAATTTTTGTGAAAAAAAATGGATTTTTTAAAGACAGATTTTTTAGTGAGATTGATTTAAAACTATTGAAAAAAATTTAAAAAATATATATAATGAAAAAAACAAATGTAAAGGATGATAAATATGAATATAAAGGAAAATAAAGGTGTAACATTGGTGGCTTTAACAATAACTATTATAGTATTATTAATAATTGCGGGAATAGCGGTGTACAATGGTAAGGAAACAATACAAAAGGCTAATTTAGAGGCATTAAGAACAAATATGTTATTAATTGAAGCAAAGGCAAAAGGAGTTGTTGAAGAGGCTAATTTTCAGTTGGGACCAGATTTACAAAAAATGTCTGAAATTAGTACAATTAGATCAGAAGTATATGTTGCACAAAATAAATTACAAAAATTATCTGATTCGGGGATAACAGTACCATCTGGAATACCAACAGGAGATAATGTTTATGTATTTACTCAAGAAACAGCATCTTTATGGGCTCTTGATAATGTTTATAGTGAATTAGATGAGGATGAATATTATGTTATTTCTTTTGATGAGGAAAATGCAACTGTTGAAATATATAATACACTTGGATATCAAGGACATTATTCATTAACAGAAATTGATGAATTAGATTAGAAAGAATGGAAGTCGAAAAATATGAAAGAAAAAGAACTAGAAAGATTAACAAAACTAAAAGAAATAGAGAAGGAATTATATCAAAAAGGATTTAAAAATATATGTGGAATAGATGAAGCAGGAAGAGGACCACTAGCAGGTCCTGTTGTTATTGCAGGAGTTATAATGCCACAAGATTCAATGATAGAAGGTGTAAATGATTCAAAAAAAGTATCAGAAAAGAAAAGAGAAAAGCTATATGATATTATTTTAGAAGAGGCAATAAGTTATTCAGTTGCAATAGTAGGACAAGATGTGATTGATGAAATAAATATTTTAAATGCTACAAAACAAGGAGTAACTGAAGTTGTAGATGGCTTAGATGTAAAGCCAGATTTAATTTTGGTAGATGCATTAGAACATATAAATACAAGGGGGATACCATATGAGCCAATAATAAAAGGAGATGCAAAATGCTACAATATAGCTGCTGCATCAATAATTGCGAAAGTTACAAGGGATAGAATTATGAGAGAGTGGGATGAAATATATCCTCAATATGGATTTATTAATCACAAAGGATATGGAACTGCAAAACATATTGCTGCAATCAAGGAATATGGTTTATGTCCTATACATAGGAGGTCATTTACGAAAAAGTTTGTTTAGTTCGGTTGAAAAATAATTACAATTTGTTAATAAGGAAAGGTTATATAAGTAATGAATATTTTAGAAATTATTGAGAAAAAGAGAGATAATAAGGAATTATCAAAAGAAGAGATAAATTATTTTATATCCGAATATACAAAAGGAAATATTGCAGACTATCAAATAGCTGCATTAATTATGGCGATATATTTAAATGGGATGACAAAGCAAGAAACGACTGATTTAACTTTAGCAATGGCACATTCAGGAGAGATATTAGATTTATCAAAATTAGGCAAGATAATAGTGGATAAACATTCAACAGGAGGTGTAGGTGACAAGGTTTCATTGATTTTGTTGCCATTGGTTGCATCTTTAGGAGTAGCTGTTGCAAAAATGTCTGGAAGAGGATTAGGATTTACGGGTGGAACAGTTGATAAATTAGAGTCAATTCCTGGATATAAAACTGATATAGATATGAACACATTTGTACAAAATGTGGAAAATATAGGGATAAGTATGATATCACAAACTTTAAATTTAGCACCAGCTGATAAGAAAATTTATGCTTTGCGTGACAGCATTTCCTGTGTTGAGAGTATTTCATTAATAGCTTCGAGCATTATGAGTAAAAAGATTGCAAGTGGAGCACAAAAAATAGTTTTAGATGTTACTTGTCGGAAAAGGTGCTTTTATGAAAGATATAGAAAGTGCTGAAAAACTTGCAAAAGAAATGATAGAAATTGGAAAACTTGCAAATAGAGAAACAGTTTGTGTTTTAACTAATATGGAAGAACCTTTAGGTCATGCAGTAGGAAATAGCCTAGAAGTAATAGAAGCAATTAAATTTTTAAAGGGTGATATGCCTGAAGATTTAAAGCAAGTTGTTTTAGAACTTGGTGCATATATGATGAAATTAGCAGGTGAAGGAGATAATATAGAGAAAAATAAAGAAAAACTATTAGAAAATATCTTAAATCAAAAGGCATATAACAAATTTTTAGAACTTGTTAAAAATCAGGGAGGAGATATTTCATACATTGAAAATACAGATAAATTTCCAAAGGCAAAATATATTGAGCCAATTATTGCAAAAAAAAAGCGGATATATATGCGAAATAGATGCTAAAGAAATTGGAAAATTGGCTTGTTATTTAGGTGCAGGAAGAATAAAAAAAGAGGATAAAATTGATTCAAGTGTTGGAATTATCTTAAATAAAAAAGTCTCTGAAAGTGTTACTGAAAATGAAATTTTAGGATATGTACATGGAAACGATATTGAGAAAACAGAAAATGTTATAGATAAAATTAATGAAATTATAAAAATAGAAGAACAAAAACCAAATGTATTACCAACTATTATAGAGGTTTTAGGTAATTAAGTTATGATTATATAAAATGGTAAAGCAAAAAAATGTTGTGAAATTCCAATAGAAACCATTTGAAAAAGTTGTTTTGTGTGCTATAATAAAAAAGAAAGGAATGAAATTAAAATGAAGAAAAATGATGTTAAAAGTAAAAAGGTAAAAAATAAAGAGCAAAGACATTATGATAAAGGACAAATTTTTGTTAAAATAATGGCTGCATTTTTGGCAGTATTAATGGTAGGTGGAACTGGTATTAGTCTTATTTATGCTTTAATGGGGTAACTAATAGTTGAAAAATAATTACAATTTTGTCTGCGCCAAATTTTATTTAAAATGTGTGTAGAAAGAAAAGATAAAAGTAGAATAAGAAATAGGAGAAATAAATGATAATTAATTTAGGAATGAATTGGGAAAATTTTTATACAGAAAATATCTTAGCATATATAAAGTCATTACAAGAAAATCCATTTGAATTAGTTACTTTAATAGTAGACATAGCAATTGTGATTTTTTTGTTATATTGTTTCTTGAAAATGGTAAGAGGCTCTAGAGCATGGCAATTAATAAAAGGAATAGTACTATTTGTTGTTGCAACTTGGGTAAGTGGATTATTAAATTTAAAGATATTAAATTGGATATTAACAGGAATTATGAATTTAGGAGTAATTGCAATTATTGTAATATTCCAGCCAGAACTAAGAAGAGCATTGGAGCAATTAGGAACTAATAAATTTACTAAATTTTTTGGTATTGATAAAGATTTAGCAACTAGGACGAAAGAAGATATATATAAAATAGTAATTGCAGCAATGGAACTTTCAAAAGCAAAGACAGGAGCATTAATTGTAATTGAAAGAGATATTAAAATACAAGATATAATTTCAACTGGAATACCAATGGATGCAGAAGTTTCACCACAATTATTAGTAAATATTTTTGAGCCAAAAACACCATTACATGATGGTGCAGTAGTTATTTCCAATAATAAAATTGCGGCAGCAGCTTGTGTATTGCCATTAGCAGATGACAATGATATAGCAAAAGAATTAGGAACAAGACACAGAGCAGCAATTGGTATATCAAAAGAATCGGATAGTATCGTTGTAGTTGTATCAGAAGAGACTGGTAAGGTTTCTGTTGCAAAAGATGGTACTTTAATTGCTGATGTTAGAGAAGATGTTCTGAAAAAGATTTTAATTAGTAATATTGTTACTAAGAGATTTGCAACAGAGAAAAAAGAAAGAGCTAGTCAATTGAAGAAAATTAGAGAAAAAATTAGAAATAATAAAAAATCAGAAGATAAAAATAATCAAGAAGAAAATAAAGAATAAAATAAATAGCAAGGATATATTTTGTTTAATCCTTGCTTATTAATATTATAAAAGGATGAGAAAAATGAGAAATATAAAATTAGTTATAGAATATGATGGAAAAGATTTTAATGGATGGCAAAAGCAACCAACTAAGTTAAATATTCAAGGGGAAATAGAAAAAGCAATAGAAAGAATAACAGGAGAGCAAGTAGATTTAATGGCATCAGGAAGAACAGATGCCGGAGTACACGCTTTTGGACAAGTTGCAAATTTTAAAACAAATTCCAATATTCCAATTGAAAAGTTTGCAATAGCTTTAAATAGTAATCTGAAAAAATCAATACGTATTAAATCTGCAGAAGAAGTAGATGAAAGATTCCACAGTCGTTTGAATTGTAAAAGGAAAACTTATAGATATGTTATAGATAATTCGAAATATGGAAGTGCAATATATAGAAATTTAGAAACACATATACCAACTAAATTAAATGTAGAAAAAATGAAAGAAGCTGTTAAATATTTTGAGGGAGAACATGATTTCAAGGCTTTTAAAGCAAGTGGTACGAGTAGTAAAAGTAGTGTTAGAACAATTTTTAAAGCAGAAGTTTTTCAAAAGCCAGATGAAAGAATATGGATTGAATTAACAGGGAATGGCTTTTTATATAATATGGTAAGAATTATTGCAGGAACATTAGTAGAAGTAGGTCTTGGAAATATAGAGCCAGAACAAATAAAAGATATAATAGAATCTAAAAAAAGAGAAAATGCAGGAAAAACTTTACCACCACAAGGATTGTATCTTGTTAAAGTAGAATATGATTAACAAAAAGATAGGGAGTGGCATAAAATATAGTAAAATATATGAGGTGATTTTGCTTATGAATATTTTATTAATATTTTTTGCTCTCCCTATTGCAACGATTATAATTTCAATAGCACTTCAAAAAATATTGAAATGTCCTATTTTGGTTGCAGCAATCATATTTGCTATATTTTTAGTAGTTACATTTATCGTAGGAAATTTGAACTTTTTAGTTGCAGCTATAATCTATGCAATAATTAGTTTTATTACAGCAGTATTAACACATATTATATGTAGAATTTTGAATACTTATAGAGAAAACAGTTGTTGTAGAGATAGAGATAATTGTAACTGCAATTGTAATAATACAAGAAATAACTTATTAACAATCAGTAGTAGTTGCCAAAATAATAGAAATGGAGATTTATTAACTATTAGTAGTAATGGATGTAATGGTAATACAAATGATTTATTAACTATAAGTAGCAATAATAATAGAAATAATAATTGTTGCAATAATTGTAATAACAATTGTAATAATAACTGTAATAATTCATGTGATTGTAATTGTTGTTCAGATGATTCAAACAATACTATAAATTTTGCAAATGGAGTATCTGCTAGAATAAATGTAATTCCAAATGGGAATAATAATGGTGAAACAGGTTGTATTTCAGGTTGTTATAGGAGAAGAAGATAAAATAAAAAATCCCCAGTTGGATAAGACTCTGGGGATTTTGGTTACTACTATTAAGCTGGTGAATCTCTGAAACCATTTAAAAAGTCACAGAAATTGCATAAAGCATTTTTTTCAGAAGAATTTTTAAAGTCAACTTCAAAAAAGATATAGTTACCTCCATATAATTCTGAGAGTTCTGTTAATTCTCTGAAGTTGTGTCCATAGGACTTAATTTCTTTTTTTAATTCGTCTGATTTTTCGGTTTTTACTGTTAAAATGAAAAACCGATTTTTCTCCCGTTTTTTAGCTTTTGTCATGTTAGTAACCTCCTCATGTATTATTTATACAAAAGACATTATATTACAATTAGGATACATAAGTCAATGTTAAAAAATGTAATGTTATAATTTTAAATAATTGTAATTTTAGATAATCTTTATTATAATGAAAGGGAAAAATATTAAATTAGAATAAGAAAGAAGAAAGATAAGATGAAATATAAATACATATTTTTTGATTGGGGATATACATTAATTAATAAATTTGAAAATGTTGATGATAAAATAAATAATATATTAAAAAAAAATAACTTAAAATGGGATGATATATTTAGAAAATGGAAAAACTATCAAATTTTAAATTCTTTAGGAAAAGTTACAGAAGAAGAAATATATAAAGATTTATCATTAATTTTAAATGTATCAGAAGAAGATTTAGAAAAGATTGATATGTTATTGTTAGAATCTCATATTTTAGATGATGAAACAAGAAAGACAATTGTTAGATTATATGAAAAAGGATATTATTTAGGAATTATAAGTAATAATTCTATTAGAAACGTTGAATATATTTTGAAACGTGAAGATATAAGGAAATATTTTAAAAAAGTAGTTATTTCAGAAGAAGTAAAAGAAAGAAAGCCAAACTTAAAAGTATATATGAAAGCATTTGAAGATATTCCAAAAGAAGAATATAATAAAATTGCTTTTGTAAGTGATGAATTATTAGAAGATTTATTGGGAGTAAAAATACTTGGAGTAAAAACTATATGGTATGAGCAGAATATAAATAATAAATGGAAGAAAAAAGAAGAGATTTTAATAGAACCAGATTATAAAATAAAATCAATGGGAGAATTATTAGATATAGTATAAAGTACCTTATATGAGTATATATCCGCAGATGAAGAAAATTAGTTATTGAAAAAAAATGAAATTTATGCTATTATTTATAAGTAATTTAGAAAAGAAAGGATATAAGAAATGTTAGAAATTATAGAAGATACATTAATAGATAGCATAAAATTAATTCCATTTTTATTCATAACATATTTAATAATGGAATACATAGAACATAAAACAAAGGACAAAACAAAAGAAACAATAAAAAAATCTGGAAAGTTTGGACCGTTAATAGGAGGAGTATTAGGAATAGTTCCGCAATGTGGCTTTTCAGTATCAGCAACAAACCTTTATGCAGCAAGAGTAATTACATTAGGTACATTAATTGCAGTATATTTATCAACATCTGATGAAATGTTACCAATCTTTATATCAGAAGCAGTAACAGTTACAACAATATTAAAAATTTTAGGTGTAAAACTATTAATAGGTGTAGTTGCAGGATTTATAATAGATTTTGTAATACGTTTAGTTAATAAAGGAAAACAAGAAGAAGAAAAAATCATAGATTTATGTGAAAAGGAACATTGTCATTGTGAAAATGGTATTGTAAAATCAGCATTAAAACATACTATTAATATATTTATATTTATTTTATTGTTTACATTTATCTTAAATATAATTATCTATTTAATAGGGGAAGAAACTATAGCAGGATTTTTAACAAATCAGCCAATACTTGGACCAGTTATAGCTGGAATAATAGGTTTAATTCCAAACTGCGCTTCATCTGTTCTTTTAACACAAATGTATTTAGAGAATGTTATATCAGCAGCTACAATGATTTCTGGTTTATTAGTTGGTGCAGGTGTTGGACTTGCAGTATTATTTAAAACCAATAAAGGAATAAAACAGAATTTGAAAATAACAGCATTGCTTTATGTGATAGGTGTGGTGTCTGGTATATTAATAGAATTGATTGGAATTCAGTTTTAAAAATATAGCAATAATAAAGTATAGAAAAAACCAAATTTAATCTAATTTCATAGATTAAATTTGGTTTTTTGGAAGGGTCTAATTAGACTTATTCTATGATATTTATATATTATAGAATATTTTTAATTAGTCAGCACAGTCATCTGAGCAACAGTGACAATCATAGCTGGTTTCAGCACAGTCATCTGAGCAACAGTGACAATCGTAGCTAGTTTCAGCACAATCATCTGAACTGCAATGGCAGTCAAAATGATTGACATGAAAAGAATTTTTGTTTACTGCTTGTACTCCAATTGCTATTGGTGCAGGAATTAATGTGCCCTTGTAGAATTGAAGTAATTGTGATAAGTTACTCATAGTGGTATCCTCCTTTTGAATTGAAAAGTTAAATAGTTACCTTATATAATCATTTGGGTCAAGTGATAGCCAATAAGTAAAACATCCACCACCACATTGAGACCAAAGATTACACGTTTGACATTTTTTTGCAGGATAACATTTAGACAGGTTCTTAAAATGTTGTACAATTTCCGTATTATACAAATTATCTAAAGCCTTTTCGTTAGAAAAGTCAATAGGAGTATCAGAAAATGGAAATTCTGCAAAATGATTACAAGGAATAATTTTAAAATTTTCATCGATATTAATTCCACTACCTTTAGGAACATGACAACAATTAAAAATTCTACGCTCTCTTATTAAATGAGTTAGAATATTACTATCAATTAAACATAGTGGAAATGGAATTCCAATTGAGTAATTTATTTTTTTGTTAGTCATTTTGTTGTAAATAATTTCAACTAATGAACTCATTTCAGTTAAATCCATTGGTAATTCACAACCAGATAAATTCAAAATAGGTTTCACAAACTGAAGAGATATTTGAGAAATATCTTTTTCCAACAAAAAGTTTATTAAATTATCAATTGTTTCTTCTCTGTTATTTACAAGAACATATGAAATGCTAGGTTTAAAACCTAATTGTTTTAAATTGCTATATCCTCGAAGCATTTCTTCAAGACCATAACTATTAGTATTTTTTTTGTATTCTTCTTCTGAAAATGCTTTTAAAGATATATCAATTGTAGTTATTCCGGCAGACAATACTTCTGTAGCAAATCTCATGTCTTTGAACATTCTTCCATTAGTAGCAATAGAGACTAGCATATTATTACTTCTAATATATCTAATTATTTGAATAAAATTTGGATATATTGTTGGTTCTCCACCTATTAATATGATGCGTTTTACACCTCTTTTTTTTAATTCCTTGATTGCTATTTTTGCATTTTCAAAATCCATAATTTGAGAGTTGCCTAAAGTGTTTTTTGCATAACACCATGTACAGTGATTATTGCAAGTCCGATTAGTTGTAAGCCAAGCAGTTGAAAAATTCATATTAATCCCTCCTAATTGTAATGTTATATTTACATAATGGCATGTTTTGAAAAATTTGTCAATAAAACATTTAAAATAATAATAAATTAAAAATAAATAGGCAAACACATAGGTTTACCTATTATATTAATTGTTATTTGGATTTCCTTTTTTTAAATTAACAACAATTGCATCTTCGTTATCAAATAAATATTTAGAATCAGTTGTATCTGTTTGAATAGGATTGAATTCATCTCTTTCATCAATAAAATCCAAATCTTTTAAATTAAATTTCTTTTTAGTTCTATCATTATTATCCTCAGTTGCTGTTGTTACACTATCTGAATATCTACCAAAATCATAAGTTTTAACTTTTTGTGGTTCTTTGTATTTAGACTCTAAATATTGGAAATCACCAGGTCCAACCATTGGTTTTCCATTAGAACCTCTAATTTTATATGCACAACGTTTTTGTGGTAAAGTTTGAAGTTTTCCAGGTTTGAAATAAGGAACAAATTTCCATGATACATTTCCATATGTTTTGCTGTATTCCATTTTTTCCATATCCATGCTATTAGTGTATTCCCAATCTCTTTTAGTTCCAAATTCATTACCCCACCATTCAATTTCATCATAATCAGCATTTCCTGTAAATATTTTGCTTGCACAGTTAGCCAAGATTGTTGAACGATAATTTTCTCTTGATGTTGGTCCTTCTAGTTGTGCTAAACTTTGTGTTGATATAGTAGTTGCAACACGATATTTTCTATACATAGTAAACATTGCTTCTGTAGCTTTACAAATGAAATCAGCAAATTCATCAATGTATAAGAAATGTGGAATTCTGTTGTTTTCATTTCCTGGTCTTCTAAGTACTGCATCTTGTAAAGAGACTAGGTAGAATAGACCAAAAGCCTTGTGAGCTGCAGCACCTAAATCACCACGTCTAGTACAAATAAATGTCACATCTCCATTTTTTAATTGTTTATCAAAATCTATATTTTGATGTCTATTACATAAAATACTTTTTACACCAGGTATTCTTAATAAATTATCTAATTGGCTAACAACTGTATAAATGTATTTTTCAGTATTGCTTTTTCCAGGTGCATCATGATAGTAATTCTTTTTGAAATATGCAAGTTGTACTTCATATTTTTCTCTTAATTCATCATCATGTGCCATTATTTCACACATTTTTTCTATTAAATCAAAATTAGTTAATAACTTAAGCAAATCAGCCATATTTGGAAGATTTCCTTCATTCATTCTTGGATACATTTCTTTTAATAAAATAGACACATTTTCAATTGCTTGAATAGAAACATCTTCACGATATGCTTCTTCAACATCTTCATGATTAGTATTATACATAGCTTTCAAAACAGAAGATATTGTGATGGCAATTTTATTAGGATCATCATATACAAAAGGATTTAATCCAATAGAAGTGCTAGTACTTGGATCAACCATATCATATTCTATATGAAAGTTTTTACAAACATCAGTCATATGTTCAATAATTTCATAATCAGGAGCCATTACTGTTAGTCCTAAATCTCTATAAATTATATCATTACCTGAAGTGGCTAATATCATTTTTTTAACATAAGATTTATATATTGATTCTTTTCCTTGAACAGGAGTTATCATATTTAAACTAAAATGACTGTTTAAGTAATCATTGTCATATGGTTTGTTTAGATAAGCAATTTTTGTTTTTAGGGCAGTAAATCCCATTTCTTTTGATGCTTCTCTAAAGAAAAATTTTCTTTCAATATCTTTGGCAATTAAAGGTTCATAAACCAAAGATGTTTTTCCTGAACCAGAACCACCACATACGAATAATGACTGGAATCTTGAACTTTCAGGCATAACAATTTTTTTACCTGTTTCATTATCTGTACAAAGATATACTTCACAAGTATATGGTCCATGTCCTTCTTTTTTATCTGCTAAACTTATTCCAGCATAATCCCAAATTGAACGAGAGTTATCTTTGCTGTCAGCAACTCCAAAGTATAGTTTTTTGAATAATGGGAATATTGTTGCTAGTGGCAAATATAGTGATATACTTACAAATGCAGGTGTTACCAAATCAGAAAATTCAGTAATTAATTCTGTGTAATTTGGTACTGATAGTAACAATAACCATGCTCCCATATTTAGCCATTGTGTAAACATTGAAATTGCTATGATGTATAAGGCGATTGCATATAAGTAAAATAATGTTACTTTTTGTGGCTTTGTTTTTGAAAACTTAGATGATGGGGAAAATGCGAATGCAAGCATTGGACATGCTAATGCAAGTGTATATGCTACTGGTCCCCAATATGAGTATGAAACACCTGTAAATATCATTAATAACATTTCTACAATTCTATCTACTGCTAAGTATACAGTTATGAGTGTGAAAATATATGTTGCAAATGTGTTTCTGTCTGTGTTTAATTTTTTTAATAATTTGTCTATATATTTCATCGGTTATTCCCTTTCTAAAAATTATATTCATACATATATATTATCCTATAAAATGGCGAAAAAAACAAGAGTTTTTGGAAAAATAAATCTATAAACTACATAATTTTTTTAAAAATGAATATAATAAATTGTAAAATATGAAAGAAATGGTGATTTTATGCAAAATGAATTCTATATAAGAGAAGGTAGGATTGTTGAAAAGAGTGAAATTGAAAAAGAGATAGAATTAATAAGAACAATTATAAAAACTAGGGAAGAGCTAAAAGCTGCAAATATTAATTTTGAATATGCAAAAGAAGATTTAGTGGATTATTATACTTATCAAATTAAAGCTAATCAAGCAAAATTAAGTTACCTGATAAAGGTTGCAAAATCTAAAGGAATTGAAGTAGATATGATAAATGATATTAAATTTTCATTATTGGAAGAAGGAGAAGAAGCAGGGTAGTTAAAATAAAGTAATATTTGTCCAAAAAGCGAATAGAAATGTAATAAGAATTTCAAATAGAAGATGGGGGAAGGCAATATGGATGGAAATCTTATTACATATTTAGCTTGTATTTGCTTTTTATTTATTTTTGGAAGAATTTTTATTGTGCCATTAAAAAAGATTTTGAAATTAGTTTTTAATTCTGTTTTAGGTGGATTAGCCATATTTATAATTAATTTGGTTGGAGCAAATTTTGGTTTTCATATAGGATTGAATATTTTTACAAGTATTGTGGTAGGTTTGTTAGGGTTGCCAGGTGCTGTGTGTTTGATTGTGATTAAACTTTTAATAGGATGAATAAAAACTGAAATTATTTAATGCAAAAAGACCTGCTACATATAGCAGGTCAAAATTTTGTATTTTAGCAAATCTACTCAACTGTAACAGATTTTGCAAGATTTCTAGGTTTATCAACATCTAATCCTTTTTCCTTTGAAATATAATAAGAGAATAATTGCAAAGGAATAATAGAAAGGATAGGAGAAACAAAAGTATTTGTATGTGGTATACGAATAACCATATCAAATCTCTTATCATCTATATCTTGGTTAGTAACAATTAAAGTCTTAGCTCCACGAGTTACAACCTCTTGAATATTACTAATAGTTTTTTCAACTAATTTAGGATCTGTCATAATACCAATAACAGTAACATCATTTTCTATTAAAGCAATTGGTCCATGTTTTAGTTCTCCAGCTGCATAACTTTCAGCATGGATATAAGAAATTTCTTTTAATTTCAATGCTCCTTCTTTTGCAACAGTCTCATCAATTCCACGACCTAAGAAGAACATGTCTTTTTCTTGATAAACTTTTTTAGAAAATTCTTTCACAATTTCAGATGTTTTCAAAGTCTCTTCTATTTTCTTAGGTAATTCTAAAACTTCTTTTTTCAAGTTTGCAATATCTTCATTTTTGATTTCCAATAATTCTGCAAAATAAATTGAAAGTAGAATAAGCAATACAACTTGAGATGTATATGCTTTTGTAGAAGCAACTGCAATTTCAGGACCAGCATGTGTATATATAGAATAATCTGCTTCTCTAGTAATAGAACTTCCGATAACATTACTAATTGCAAGAGTTTTTGCACCTTTTTCTCTTGAAAGTTTTAAAGCTGCTATTGTATCTGCTGTTTCTCCAGATTGAGAAATGAAAATACATAAAGTTTTTTCATCAATAATTGGATCACGATAACGAAATTCAGATGCAATATCTACTTCTGTTGGTATCTTGCATAATTTTTCTAATGCATTTTTACCAGCTAAACCAGCATGCATTGCAGTACCACAGGCAACAATATATATTTTGTTTATACTTTGTAAATATTCTTTAGTAAAAGTTAAATCTTCAAATTCACATTTTCCATTTTCGGTTAATTTAGAACCGATAGTTTCACGAATAGCAGTTGGTTGCTCATAGATTTCTTTAAGCATGTAATCATCATAACCATCTTTTTCTGCACTTGAAGCATTCCATTCAATTACTTTTGTTTTTTTGTCAATAGGTTTTAAATCTATATCATAAAATTTTGCATCATTTCTTGACAATAACACAAATTCTAAATCATTTAATAAATAAAAATCTCTAGTAAAAGAAAGTATAGCTGGAATATCAGATGCAATATAATTTTCATTATCACCTTTTCCAATAACTAAAGGACTATCTTTTCTAACAACTATCATGTTATCAGGATATTCTTTGCAAATTACTTCAATTGCAAAACTTCCTTTTAAATCTTTACATGCATTTCTAACAGCTCTCAAAAATTTTAATTCATCATTTTTATCATCTTTTGAATAATAATAATGTATTAAATTAGGTATAACTTCCGTATCTGTTTGAGAATAAAAAGTATAACCATTATCAGTTAAAAAATTTCTTAATTCATGATAATTCTCAATAATTCCATTATGTACAACACTAAATGTTTTACTATTATCTATATGAGGGTGAGAGTTTTCTTTAGATGGTTTACCATGTGTTGCCCATCTAGTATGAGCAATTCCTATAGTTCCTTCTAAATCATCAATTCCTTCTAAATCATATAAATTTTTTACTCTACCTTTATCTTTCATTACAGATATTCCATCTTTTTCAATTGTTGCAATACCTGCTGAGTCATAACCTCTATATTCCAATCTTAAAAGCCCATTAATTAATATAGGACTGGCTTTCTTAGTCCCAATATAACCTACAATTCCACACATAATTGTGACCTCCTAAAAAATATATTTGGAATTGAAAGTATGCAAATAAAACCTAAGTGTATTCAATTTTGTTAAAGCATTACTGCTATTTTTTGTGTGAATACTTTTGATTTTAGGAAACCACTAGAGCATCCGCCGAAAACTTCGATAACTCTAGACCTCGTCAACATTAAAATATATTGATTTTAATGCTCTGGCGCTTTATTTATTGATCATTATCCTCCTTTCAATGTGAAATTTAATATTGCATTTCTTCCAATTTACTTTATTATATTACAATAAAAAAACAAATGTGTCAATGTCCATTTGGGGACGTTTCCAAATGGACAAAAATGTCCAAATTGGGAGTGCGACAGGCATGTCGTTTAACTAAACGGTGAAAGTCCGGAGTGGAGGTAAATATCGCCAACCACATAGA
>CALXCG010000016.1 GCA_944386745.1 uncultured Clostridia bacterium
TCTATGTAATGTAGTGTTAGCCGAGAAATGAAATAAATTTTATACTATTTTATAATAGCCTAATCAAAGAAAAAATAACAGGGATTTTTAAGACCGTCCCCTAATCCCTGTTCTATGCATATGCTTGTCTTTTTCTGAAACTCAATAAATTTGTTATCTCTCTTTCCGTATTTCTTGCTTTTTTTGTTTTTCTTGCTCTTTCTTGTTCCAATTCTCTTTTTTGTTTCTCTGCCATTGATTGACAAATTGCTTTTTGATAAGTAAAGTGTGTATCTTGTGCTATTTTACTCCAATTATAATCATTTCTTACTTTATTTTTTGCTCTTTTTGTGATATCTGCACATAATTTATGGTCATATAATAATTCTAGAATTGAATCTGCAATTGAATTTGGGTTTCCACAATAACTTTTCATTCCGTTTACTCTATGTTCTACTATTTCATTTAATCCACCTATATCAGATACCACAACTGGATTCTCTGAAAGCATTGCTTCTAGTGCAACTATTCCAAATGGTTCATATGTACTTGGAAATACTGATATATCTGCTGCCTTATACATTCTTTGTACATCTTTTCCTTGCATATATCCTGCAAAATATACTTTGTTTTCTATCCCCATTTGTCTTACTTGTTGTTGTAATTCTTCTAGCATTCCACCTTTTCCACAAATCACAAGTTTTGTGTCATGGTATCCATTTAATATTTTTGGCATTGCTGCAATAAGATGTTGTATTCCTTTTTCATATACTAATCTTCCCATAAATAGGATGATTTTCTCATTATCCATTGCATATCTTCTTCTGAAATTATAGTCTCTTTCTATTCCATTAAATAAGTTTAAATTTACTCCATTTGGCACTACATTTATTTTTTCATATGGTAGACCAAATAGTCTTTGTAGTTCGCCCTTCATGTAGTTGCTATTTACTATTACTTCTGAAGATTCATATGTTAACATCCATTCTGTATCATTTATATATCTTTGTGTTTCGTCATGTATTCCACTGTTTCTTCCAGCTTCTGTTGCATGTATTGTTGATACTATTGGTATGTTATATGAATTTTTTAGTGTTTTTGCTGCATATGCAACTAACCAATCATGTGCATGTATAACGTCAAAATTTCCTTCTTTTGCAATAATTTCATTTGCTTTTGCTATCATGTTAAAGTTCATTTGCATTATCCAATCTATGAAATTATTTGGATTTATCATAAAGTTATCCACACGATATACTTTGACTCCTTTATCATCTTCAAAATATGGTGCGTCTCCATCTTTATATGTTACTACTGTTACATCATGTCCATCTTTTAATAGTGTTCTTGATAAATCATATACTACTCTTGATATTCCTCCAACTACTCTTGGTGGATATTCCCATGTTAACATCAATATTCTCATTGATATTACCCCTTCTTTCTTATATTTTCTTTTGTTTTCGACGTTTTTCTCTTCATTCTTTACTATTTTATACAAAATTTTTTCAAATGTAAATGGTTTTTTGATATATTTTTTATTTTTTATCAAAGTGGCGTCCCTAAACTATCCAAAAATGGTCAGTCGGAACCTGTCCCCAAACTGACCATCACTAACTAAAAATTAAATTCTTTTTCTATAAATGAAGTGTCATAGTTATTTTTCTTGAAGTTTTCATTATCTAAGATTTTTAGTATAAAATCTGCATTTGTTGTTATTCCATCTACAACTAATTCTGCAACAGCACTTTTTAATTTTGCAATTGATTCTTCTCTTGTTTTACCATGTACAATTACTTTTGCTATCATAGAATCATATGTTGGTGGAATTGTGTATCCACTATATATTGCAGTATCTACTCTTACTCCATTTCCTCCTGGAATATGTAATCCAGTTATTGTTCCTGGACATGGCATAAAGTTTTTCTCTGGATTTTCTGCATTTATTCTTGCTTCCATACTATGTCCATTTACTTTTACATCTTTTTGTTTTATCGTTAGCTTTTCTCCACTTGCTATTTTTATTTGTTCTTTTATAATGTCTATTCCTGTAACCATTTCTGTTACTGGATGTTCTACTTGTACTCTTGTATTCATTTCCATAAAATAAAAGTCTTTGTTCTTATCTACTAAAAATTCGATTGTTCCTGCATTTGTGTATCCAATTTCTTTTACTGCTTTAACTGCTACTTCTCCCATTTTCTTTCTTGTTTCATCATTGATAATACTAGCAGGTGTTTCTTCAATTATTTTTTGATTTCTTCTTTGTACAGAACAATCTCTTTCACCTAGATGTATTCCATTTCCATGTTCATCTGCTAATACTTGGATTTCTACATGTCTTGGGTTTTCAACAAATTTTTCTATGTATATACTATCATCATTAAAAGAGATTTTTGCTTCTTGTTTTACTAAACTATATGCTTTTTCAAGTTCTTCTTTATTGTGGGCTATACGTATTCCTTTTCCGCCACCACCAGCTGATGCTTTTAGTATTACTGGGTATTTTATTTTTTCTGCTATTTCTACTGCTTCTTTTTTAGAATTTATTAATCCTTCTGAACCTGGTACTACTGGTACTCCTGCTTTTTTCATTGTTTCTTTTGCTTTTGATTTATTTCCCAATAGTTCGATTAGTTTATAGTTTGGTCCTATAAATTTAATACCCATTTCTTCACATATTTTAGCAAAATTTGCATTTTCGGATAAAAATCCAAAACCAGGGTGTATACTATCTGCACCTGTTAGGCATGCTGCTTCTAATATTGCTTTTATATTCAAATAGCTTTTGCTAGATGGTGCAGGTCCTATACAAATTGCTTGGTCTGCTAACTTAACATGTAAAGCGTCTTTATCTGCTTCTGAATATATTGCTACTGTTCTTATTCCCATTTCTCTACAAGCTCTAATTATTCTAACTGCAATTTCTCCTCTATTAGCTATTAAAACTTTTTTTAACATTTTAATCTCATTCCTTTCTCCAAGCTCAAATAGTTAGAAAAAAATTGTAATTGTTTTTCAACTCTCTTCTTTATACTATTGCAAAAGTAAGTTCACCCTTTGCTGCTACTTTTCCATCAACTGTTGCTATTGCTTCTCCAATTCCAATTGGTCCTTTTTTCTTTATTATCTTAACTTCTAATTTTAATCTATCTCCTGGCACAACTTGTTTTTTAAAACGAAGTTTATCTATTCCTCCAAATAAAGCATTTTTTCCTTTATTTTCTTCCATAGAAAGTATTGCAACTGCTCCTGTTTGTGCTAGAGATTCTACTATTAATACTCCTGGCATTATTGGATTTCCTGGAAAATGCCCCTTAAAATAGTATTCATCTTCTGAAACATTTTTATATGCTACTGCACTTTCTCCAGGTGTGTATTCTTCTACTTCATCTATCATTAAAAATGGTTCTCTTTGTGGGATTATTTTTTTTATTTCTTCTTTGTTTAACATTTTTTCACTTCTTTCTATAATCTTAATTTTTTGCACTTATGTATATTTTGTGATATAATATTTATGTAGTTAATAAACATTTTATTTATTGGAGGTACAATTATGAAACCAAACTATAATGAACTCGTTAACTATTGCATTAGTTTCAAAAAATTTGGTAGCTATGCAGATGAGCGGATTTCTCTTATAAGAGAATTGCTTCAAAAAGCTATAAGCAATCCAAATTTTGAACTTGCTGACGATCAAGTTGTTGTAAGCGGTAATTACTCAGATGCAGTGATTAATGATGTATTTTATTCATTATATAAAAAATTTCCTCGAAAAATTGTTACCGCTTCCAATTCAAGTAAAATCGTCAGTTTAGTGTAACCTCTAACTACCGGCGAGTGATATCGCCGGTTTCTTTTATTTTAGTTACATATATTTTTTCAACTATTTTATTTTAAATAGTGGCTTACCATATTCAACTATATCCTCATTATTAACACAAATTTCTACTATTTCTCCATCAAATTCAGATTCAATTTCATTCATTAATTTCATTGCTTCTACAATGCATAGAACTTGACCTTTATGTACTTTATCTCCAACTTTTACAAATGGGTCTTTATCTGGTGCTGAACTTGCATAAAAAGTTCCTACCATTGGGCTTTTTACTATTTTGTAATTTTCTTCTTCATTATTTTGTACATTTACTAAAGATGTACCTTTATTTTCTCTAACTGCTGGTGGTGTCATAGGTGCACTTCCTTCTATTACGTTAGGTCCTCCAGTTGTAATTACTACTTCTTTTCCAGTGTTTTTTGTCATGCTTATTTTAATTCCTTCTGGAAATTCTATTTCTAATGAATCTAAATTTGAATTTCCCATATCATCAATTAATTTTTTGATATCCTTATAATCCATTTTTATCTTCCTTTCATATATTTTATTTTTTAATCAGACATTTTGAATAATAAGCTACTATTGTGTCCACCAAATCCTAATGAATTTGAAATTGCATATTTTATTTCTGCCTTTCTTCCTTCATTTGGTACTACGTCTAAGTCACATTCTTCATCTGGCTCTTTATAGTTTATTGTTGCTGGTACAAATCCTTCTTCGATTGCTTTACTGCAAATTATTGCTTCAACTGCTCCTGCTGCCCCTAAAAGATGTCCTGTATGTCCTTTTGTTGAGCTTACCATTACTTTTCTTGCATTTTCTTCTCCTAATGCTGTTTTTATTGCTTGTGTCTCACATGCATCGTTTAAATGTGTTGATGTACCATGTGCATTTATATATGTGATTTCTTCTGGTTTTACATTTGCTTCTTCCATAGCTAGTTTCATAGCTCTTGCACCACCTTCTCCTCCAGGTGCAGGTGATGTTATATGATATGCATCTGATGTTGCTCCATATCCTACTATTTCAGCATATATTTTTGCACCTCTTGCTTTTGCATGTTCATATTCTTCTAATACTACTACTCCAGCTCCTTCTGCCATCACAAATCCGCTTCTTTCTTTATCAAACGGAATGCTTGCTCTGTTTTTATCTTCAGCTTTTGTTAGTGCTTTTATATTTGTAAATCCTGCTATGCTAAGTGGTGTTATTCCTGCTTCTGTTCCTCCTGCTAAAACAACATCTTGATATCCATGTTTAATCATTCTAAAACTTTCACCAATACAATGAGTTCCTGAGGCACATGCTGTAACCATTGCCATTGATTCACCTTTTGCTCCTATGTCAATTGCTACATTTCCTGTTGCCATATTTAATATTCCCATTGGTATATACATAGGTGATACTCTATCTGGTCCTTTTTCATTACATTTTCTATTTTCTGTTTCTATTGTTTGTATTCCACCAATTCCAGAACCTACTACGACTCCAACTCTTTCCATGTTTTCTGTTTCTTTATCTAAGCCACTATCTTTCCACGCTTCTCTTGAAGCGACCATTGCATATTGTGAAAATAGGTCTAATCTTTTTGCTTCTCTTTTATCAAAATAATCTTCTGGATTGTATCCTTTTACTTCTGCTGCTAATTTTACTTTAAAATTTGATGCATCAAATTTTGTTATTTGGTCTATTCCACATTTTCCTTCTTTAATGCCTTTCCAAAATTCTTCTACATTGTTTCCTAATGGTGTGATTGCACCTAATCCTGTAATTACAACTCTTCTTTCCATTTCATCTTTTCCTTTCTTTTCAATTTATTTCTTAACGATTACATTACCATTCCGCCATCAATATTTATAACTTGCCCTGTTATATATGAACTATTTTCTGAACCTAAGAAATATATTAATTCTGCAACTTCATTAGCGCTTCCCATTCTTTTTAATGGTATTTGATTATGTATTGACTCTTTTACACTATCAGATAATACTGCTGTCATATCTGTTTCTATAAATCCTGGAGCTACTGCATTTGCTCTAATATTTCTTGATGCTAATTCTTTTGCAATGCTTTTTGTAAATCCTATTATTCCTGCTTTTGAAGCTGAATAGTTACATTGTCCAGCATTTCCTGCAACTCCTACTACTGATGAAAGATTTATGATGCTTCCACTTCTTTTTTTCATCATATATTTTGTAACTGCTTTTGTAACTAAAAATGTTCCTTTTAAATTTATTTCCAAAACTTTGTCAAACTCTTCTTCAGTCATTCTCATTAACAAATTGTCTCTTGTGATACCTGCATTATTTACAAGTACATCAATTTTTCCGAATTTTTCAATTGCTTTATCTACAACATTTTGTACTTCTTCTGGATTTGAAACATCTGCTTTTAAAATTAATGCATCTGCTCCTTTTTCTTTAAATTCTTTTTCTAATGCTTCTACATCTGTTTTGTCTGACACATAGTTTATGATTACATCATAACCATTTTCTGCATATTTTAGTGCAACTTCTTTTCCTATTCCTCTTGATGCTCCTGTAACAAAAACTGTTTTTTTCTCTTCCATAACTAACCTCCTAAATTTCTTCTAAACTTTCTAAACTGTTTACATTGTATGTTGTTGTTTCTTTGTTATCTTTTTTTATAAATCCTGTTAAGACTTTTCCTGGTCCTATTTCAATATATTCTTCTATTCCTTCATCTTTCATAAGTTGTATTGCTTTATCAAATCTAACTGGACTTATTATGTGGTTTGCTAATATTTCTTTAACATTATCTTCTGGTTTGTAATATGTTCCATCTAAATTCTTTATTACTTTTACTTTTTGTTCATTTAATGGTAATACATTAAATTCTACATTTTCTAATTCTTTTTCATATGCTTTTTTTGCTTCTTCTAATTTTATTGTGTGGAATGGTCCACTTGTTTTTAGCTTAATTGCTCTTTTTGCTCCTGCCATCTTTAATAGTTCTATTGCTTCATCTATTGCATCTGTTTCTCCTGATATTGCTGTTTGTACACTGCAATTATAGTTTGCTGGTACTACAAATTTTCCTTGTTCTTGTAATTTGTTACATATTTCTTCTATTTTGGGGCTTTCTAAACCTATTACTGCTGCCATTGCATATTCTTCTTTTGGTAATAGATTTCCCATGTAGTATCCTCTTTTTTTGATTAGTTTGATTCCATCTTCAAAAGAGATTATTCCTGCATATATTAATGCTCCATATTCTCCTAAACTTAGCCCAGTTGCAACATCTGCTTCTATTCCTTTTGATTTTAATACTTCTAACATTGCTAAACTTGTTGTTAATATTGCTATTTGTGTATTTTCAGTTTTGTTTAATTCTTCTTCTGGTCCTTCAAAGCAAATCTTTTTTACATCTATTCCTGATATTTCACTTGCTTTGTCATATATTTTTCTTGCTTCTTCATATTTTTCATAAATGTCTTTTCCCATTCCAACAGTTTGCGCTCCCTGTCCAGGGAATAAAAATGCTCTTTTCATATTTTTTCCTCTTTTCTCATGTCGCGTTGGGGACGTTTCTCATGCGACATTATATTTTTAATTTATACATATACTAATAATTTGTTTTTAATGTCGCATGAGAAACGTCCCCAACGCGACATCCTGACATTAAATCCCCAGTAAAATACTACCAGTATTAAGTCCTCCACCATAACCAATTAAAATGATTTTATCTCCTTCAAGTAATAAATTCTTTTCAAACATTTCATTTAATGCTATTGGTATACTTGCACAAAATGTATTTCCTGTATCTTTTATATTCATATACATTTTGCTTTCATCAATTTTTAATCTTGATATCATTGATTTCATTATTTTTGTATTTGATTGATGTGGCACAATATATTTTATATTTTCTAATTTTTCATTTGATTTGTCTAGTAATTCATTGATATTTTTTACTGTATTTGTTACTGCATACTTATATATTTCTTTTCCATTCATCTTTATTTTTTCATTAACTTTGCATGTTAGTATTTCATTTTCGTCTATCTCAGCTTTTATGTTTGACATGTAAACTTTTTCTTTAGTCGTTGTGGATAAAAGTAATGCTCCTGCACCATCTGACAAGATTATGGATGTTCCTATATCTTCTTTTTTTGTATATTCTGATAATTTGTCTACTCCTATTACTAATGCTTTTTGTACTTTTTCTGTTACTAAGTACATTCTAGCTATATCTAAGGCATTTATATATCCACTACATCCTGCTAATATGTCTAAGCAGATAGCATTTTCGATTTGTAACTCTTTTTGCATTTTGTTTGCTATTCCTGGCATTAAATAATTTGGCGTAGTCGTTGCTACTATTATTAATCCGATTTGTTGTATTATGTCTTTTGATTGATTTTTTTCTAGTAGATTTTGTACTGCTTTTTTTGCCATTTCTTCTATTGTTTCTTCTTTAGCATAATATCTTTTTTCTATTCCTGTTCTTTTTTTAATGTATCCTTCTTCTAATTTTAATTCTTTTTCTAATTGTTTGTTATTTATTTCTAATTTTGGTAAATAACTTCCTGAGCTTATTATTTCTATGTTTTTCATAATTTCCTTTCTGTTTTGTTTTTATTTTTATAAAAATTACTTTTACACGCTATTTATATTTATACAACATTTTTAAAAATTTTTCTATTGGAATGGGTGGTCGAAATCAAAATTATAGCAGATTAAGTAATTATACCCATACTTAATCTGCTTTTTTATTAAATATTATTGCATTTCTTGTTCTTCTACTGGTTGCTCTTGATTATTTTCTTCTACATTTTGTTCGTTATTTGTTCCACTATTGTTGTTTTGTGCTGAATCATATGTATTATTTGAGTTTGTTGTATTTGAGTTACTTGAAGTATTTGAACTTGAGTTACTGTTTTGATTTCTTATTCCTCTTGATTCTAAATACTCTTCTGCGTCTATTATATTATTATTTACACTAATATAATAATGTCTTTCTCCACCACTAATTGTCATATATATATCATCTGCAACTAATCCAAATAGCATTTCTCCAGAAGAATTTAGTAATGTATATTTATCGTCTCTACCAGCTACTATTACATTGTAATCTGGAATAACAAGTAAGCTGTATGCATCTCTACTATTTGAAGCTATATATCCAAAACTGTCATATTCAAAATCTACAACTTGCTTTCCATTTTTGTCAAATAATCCCCAATAGTCTCCTTTTTTTACTGGTATTAAATTATCAGCTAGTAAATATTTACTTTTTATATTGTTTTGCGTGAATCTAGATGTATCAATTCCTATTTGGTCATTTTCAATATATATTTTTATAACTCCATTCGTATCTATAACACCATATCTATTATCCCTACTTGCAACATATAATCCTGCATCACTATCCATTAATATAATACTGTTATAGATTATATCAACTTTTGTTTGGCCGTTTTTTGATAAAACCCCTACTTGTCTATCAGTTTGTACTAAAAAGTCTCCTACGCTTGGTAAATAAGTAATATTATCATATTTTGCTTCTAATAGATTTTTTCCATCTGTATCAATGACTCCCATTGCTCTATCATTTGATACTACCAACATACCATCTAATATTGCTTTTTGATTTGCAAATACTTCACTTATTTCAGCATACCCATAATCTAATGCATATGATGTGTAAAATTGTACTAAATATGGCAATGTATATATTGTTATTCGATTTGCATCTTGGTCATATGTAAAACTTACATTAAATGCTTCTTGTATACCTTCTGTTGTTGTATATAAAACTCCATTAATTGCCTTTACTGGATTTTTGATATGTACATATTCATAATCAGTATTATTTTGTGTTAAATCTAATTTATATATAGTATTTGAACCTAATGTAAAGTTTGCTACTTCATTTTCAGATTGAACATAACATTTACTTTGAGTTTCAGATTTGTCACTATATTCTCCATTATAAGCATCATACCCTAAGTAACTTGCTACTTCCTTTATTGGTACATAAATTGTTCCATCATCTTCAAATACTAATAATTGTTTCAATTTTTCATTTGCTTGTCCATCTAATGTTAATTTTAGTGTTGTACTTTGAACATATAATAAGTACGAAACAATTCCTACTATTATTAGAACTACTACAATTATTGCTCCAAGTATAATTTTTGTAGTCATCTTTTTCTTTTTTTCTTCCTTCGTTCGGAAACTTTCTTCGATTAGATTCATTTGTATCCCACCTTTATATATACTTATTTTTGCTTATACAAATTCGATTTTTATTTTACTTGGTGTATCCATATTTTTTGTAAAATTCTTCTTTAAATGTTCCTAAATTATCATGCTCTATTTCTATTTTAACCCTTTCCATTAATTTAGTCAAGAACCTAAGATTATGAATTGATAATAATCTTACTCCTAATATTTCATTTGCTTTTATCAAATGCCTTATGTATGCTCTTGTATAATTTTTACATGTATAACAATCACATTCTGGATCTAATGGCCCCCAATCTCTTTCATATGTTGCATTTCTAACTACAACTTTTCCATTCCATGTCATTGCTGTTCCATTTCTTGCAATTCTAGTTGGTAATACACAATCACACATATCGATTCCTGCAATTGCTGCTTCTATTAAGTAGTCTGGTGTTCCTACTCCCATTAAGTATCTTGGCTTATCTTTTGGCATTAATGGTGTTGTATATCTTAAAATGTCTAAAAATTCCTCTTTTGGCTCTCCAACACTTATTCCGCCTATTGCATATCCTGGTAAATCAAGTTCTATTAAATCTTTTGCACTTTGTTCTCTTAAATCTTTGTAAAATCCTCCTTGTATTATTCCGAATAGAGCTTGTTTGTCAACAGTTTTATGTACTGCTTTACATCTCTTTGCCCATCTTGTTGTTCTTTCCATAGAATTTTTAGTATATTCATAAGTTGATGGATATGGGCAACACTCATCAAATGCCATTATTATATCTGCACCTAAATCTTCTTCTATTTCCATAACTGATTCAGGTGAAAAGAAATGTTTACTTCCATCTAAATGTGATTTGAATTCAACACCTTCTTCTGAAATTGTTCTTAAGTCTCCTAAACTAAATACTTGGAATCCCCCACTATCTGTAAGAATTGGTCTATCCCAATTCATGAATTTATGAAGTCCTCCGGCTTCTTTTACGATTTTGTTTCCCGGTCTTAGATATAAATGATATGTATTTGATAGTATTATTTGTGCTCCTACCATTTCTTTTAGCTCTTCTGGTGTCATTGATTTTACTGTTGCTTGTGTTCCAACTGGCATAAATACTGGTGTTTGTATATCTCCATGTGGTGTATGTATTATTCCTCTTCTCGCTCCTGTTTGTTTACATTCATGTAATAATTCATATGTTACTGCTGGTTTCATTATTTATTGTCTCCTTTTGTAAAATTTTGTCTACTATACTAAAATTTGTTTTACCATAGTCTGTTCTTAAATTTTCTTGTTCTCCACCTATTGTAATTTGATTTTCGTATTTTTCTTCTACAAATATTGGTGCTAAAAAGGCTAAGACCAAAAATACAGCTACTATTTTCAATTTTAAATTATTATGATTATCTCTGGCATAACAATATATTGAAAATACAATTGATATAATTAAAATAGCAATATTCAAAATTAATAAACTTGTCGTTGAATGTGTAACACTTCCAGTATCACTAGGTGCAGAAGGTCCACCATTATCCACTATTCTTTCATCACTTATTTTAATTTCTGCTTGTATTCCTCCTGTAAGAATAATCGCTATTAAAATAATAATCATTATAATTGTTATTATATAATATACTTTATCATTATCTAATAATTTTTTCATAATTTTCCCCTTTTTATTCTATAAACATTGCGTCTCCAAAACTAAAAAATCTGTATTTTTCTTTTACCGCTTCTTTATATGCTTTCATTATAAATTCTTTTCCTGCTAAAGCTGATACTAACATCAGAAGTGTTGATTGTGGCAAATGGAAATTTGTTATTAATCCATCTATACATTTAAATTTGTATCCCGGATAAATAAAGATTTCTGTGTCATCTTCAATTGGTTTTACCATCCCTGTATTTTCATCTGCAATTGATTCTAATACTCTACATGATGTTGTTCCCACTGCTATTACTCTTCTTCCTTCTTTTTTTGCTTTATTTATTTTATCAACATCTTCTTGTTTAATATAGAAATGTTCTGAATGCATTTTATGCGCTTCAACTGTATCTTCTTTAACTGGTCTAAATGTTCCTATTCCTACGTGTAATGTTACATTTGCAATCTCTACACCTTTTTCTTGGATTTTTTCTAATAATTCTGGTGTAAAATGCAATCCTGCTGTTGGTGCTGCTGCTGAACCATTATATTTTGCATATACTGTTTGATATCTATCTTTTTCTTTTAAGGATTCATGTATATATGGTGGTAATGGCATTAGACCAATTTTATCTAGAATTTCGTTGAATATTCCGTCATATTTAAATTCTACTTTTCTTGTTCCTCCTGGCATTACTTCTAAAATTTTTGCTTCTAAAATGCCATCTCCAAAAATGACTTTTGCACCTACATGCAATTTATTTCCTGGTCTTACAATTGACTCCCAAATATCTCCTTCTATATTATTTAATAATAAAAATTCTACTTTTGCTCCTGTTTCTTTTCTTCCATATAGTCTTGCTGGTATTACTTTTGTATTATTTCTGACTAGCACATCTCCTGGTTTTAAATAGTCTATTATGTCTTTAAATATTTTGTGTTCTATTGTTTGTTCTTTTCTGTTTAACACCATCAATCTTGATTCATCTCTTTTTTTGATTGGTGTTTGTGCTATTAGTTCTTCTGGTAGTTCATAATCAAATTCTGTTACTTTCATTCTTTCATCTCACTTTGCTTTTAGAATATTATTTGAATTTTTCTTCCTAAATTTTCAAAAATTTCCATTATTTCCTCAATTATATTTTCTGGTTGTTTAAATACATCTTCCAGCTTATATGAATAATCAAAATCACTATTTTTAGCTGGTTTCAATGTATATATTTCCGCTGGTAAGCCTACATATCCTTCCTGAGTCTTTATTTCTTTATTCATATAGTCTGTATACCATTGTTTTTGTCCTTCTAATAATTCATTTTCATATCCATATTTTTCATAATCATGTAATTCTGGTCTATCATAACCATATTCTTGTGCATTTCTTTCTAAAGAATGTAGAAATTCATGCAAAAACACTTCTTCTGGAAACGTGTTCACTCTAGGATTATATTTATATATATAACTTCTTGAATCATTTGGTAATCTAATATTTGAAAATCCTATTCCATAATAATCCATAGAACCTAATCCTATCCAATCATTTACTTGGATATCGTTTTCATGTTCTTCGTCTCCGCAATCTTATTACGACAAATATGTGGTCATAATCGCCTTGAGCTATTGTGCTTTTTATTTGTTCTTCTACATCTTCTGGTGCAACATAATACCCAAATTCATTGTCATATGATAATTTGGTTAATGGTGTTTGTACTTGATACATATCTACTTTTGCTGTCATTTTTCCTTCTGATAATTCTTCACATGAGTTTTGAAATCTGTTTAAGGTGTTTTTTATATCATTAATATCACTCTGTGTTACATTTAATTGGATTCTTTGTCCATTTACTGTTACATCTGTTGTTTCGAATATAAAGCATGCAAATTTCCAGTTGTTATCATTTTGATTTGTAACTCCTTCTTCTATTGTAAAATCTGAAAACCATGCTTCGCCTTTTGATTGTCCTAAATATCCTCCTAATCTAAATCCAATATTTACTTCTTCTCTATTTTTACTATTAAAAATCAACTCTAGTTTTTGCCAGTCTTTTGTTCCAGAAATTGCAACAGATCTTTCAGTTGTTCCTTCTATTGCAATTTGTGCTCCTACTCCAGATTGCATGTCTTGTGCTTCTACTCCATTTGTTTTTACCATGCATGTTACTTTATATGGAGTGTTTTTTTCTACTTGTACTGTTTTATAGAACATTGCGTCATTGTAGTCTGGTGATTCTATTTTATAGCTTCGTGTATCACTATATTTTATTTCTTTATCTCTTTTGAAACTTGAAGTATATAAGTTTGTTTCACTTCTTGTAAAATCATTAAAGTTGTTTGATTGATAGTATTGATACGCAAAATATAATAAAACAAGTAAAATTATCAGTGTTATAGAATATGCTATTCTACTTTTTAAAGTTTTTTGTCTTTTTGGCATAAAATTCTCCTATTTTTGTTTTAAACCTTTCATTGTTAAGTTAATTCTTCCTTGATCATCTATATCAGTTACTTTTACTGTTACTTTATCTCCAACATGAAGTACATCTTCTATGTTTTTAATTCTTTCTTTAGAAATTTGTGAGATGTGTAACAATCCTTCTTTTTCTCCAAATCCTAAATCTACAAATGCACCGAAATTCATTATTCTAACAACTTCTCCATAGTAAATTCCGCCAACTTCAACTTCTCTTACTATGTCTTCTACCATTTCTAATGCTCTTTGTGCTTTATCTTTTTCTGTTGAATATATAAGAACTTGTCCATCTTCTTCGATGTCTATTTTTACTCCTGTTTCATCAATTATTTTATTGATTGTTTTTCCGCCTGCTCCAATAACATCTTTTATTTTGTCTACATCAATTTTTGTACTTACTATTCTAGGTGCATATTTAGATATATCTTTTCTTGGCTCACTTATTACTGGAAGCATTACATCTTCTAATATATGCGCTCTTGCTTTTCTTGTTTTAGCAAATGCTTCTTTTATAATGTCATATGTTAATCCATCACATTTAATGTCTACTTGAATTGCTGTTATACCTTTTTCAGTTCCTCCAACTTTAAAGTCCATATCTCCAAAGAAATCTTCTAATCCTTGGATATCTACTAGCATAACATAGTCTTTATCATCATCTGGATTTGTTACTAAACCTGTTGAAATACCAGCAACTGGTCTTTTTATTGGAACACCTGCATCCATCAAACTTAATGTACTTCCACATATACTTGCTTGTGATGTTGAACCATTTGAAGATAATACTTCTGATACAACTCTTATTGCATATGGGAATTCTTCTTTTGATGGTAATACTGGAACTAATGCTTTTTCTGCTAATGCTCCATGTCCAATTTCTCTTCTTCCTGGTCCTCTTGATGGTCTAGCTTCACCTACGCTGTAACTTGGGAAGTTATAATGATGCATATATCTCTTAGATTCTTCTGTGTCGATTCCATCTAGTGTTTGTTCTTCACTTATCATTCCTAAAGTTGCAACTGATAATACTTGTGTTTGTCCTCTTGTAAATAATGCACTTCCATGAGTTCTAGGTAATAATCCAACTTCACATGATAGTGGCCTTATTTCATCTAATCCTCTTCCATCTACTCTTTTATGTTCGTTATATATCAATTCTCTTACACATTTCTTTTCAACTTTGTAGATTGCTTCTCCAAGGTCTTGTTTGTGTTCTTCAAATGCTTCTTCTCCAAATTTTTCTGTGTAAGCATTTTCAATTTTTTCTGTTAATTCTGAGATATTATTATCTCTTGTTTCTTTATCTGCTTCTTGAACTTTTTCTTTCATTTCATCTTTGAATTTAGATTCAACAAATTCATATACATCATGGTCAACTTCAAATGATTTATATTCAAATTTTGGTTTTCCAATATCTTTTTGAATTTTCTTTATAAATTTGCAGATTTTCTTTATTTCTTTATGAGCTTCTTTGATTGCTTTTAACATTACATCATCTGGAACTTCATTTGCTCCAGCTTCTATCATTGTTATTTTCTTTTCTGTTGCTGCAACTGTTAATGTTAAATCTGATTTTTCTCTTTGTTCTTCTGTTGGGTTTATAATGATTTGTCCATCAACTAATCCAACATTTACTGCTGCTGTTGGTCCATTAAATGGTATATCAGAAATTGCTAAAGCCGTTGCCGCACCTATCATTGCTGCCACTTCTGGTGAATTATCTTGTTCTACACAAAGAACAGTTCCAACAACTACAACATCATTTCTAAAATCCTTTGGGAATAACGGTCTTAATGGTCTATCAATTGCTCTTGATGTTAATATTGCTTTGTCACTTGGTTTTCCTTCTCTTTTTAGAAATCCTCCTGGTATTTTTCCAACTGCATATAATTTTTCTTCAAAATCTACTGATAGTGGGAAGAAATCAATTCCTTCTCTTGGTTCTTTTGAAGCTGTTACTGTTACTAATATACATGTATCTCCATAGCGTACTAATACGCTTCCATTGGCAAGTCCTGCCATTTTTCCTGTTTCTATTACAAGTTTTCTACCTGCTAATTCTGTTTCATATGTTTTAAACATTTTATTACTTCCTTTCTATTTTCTAAATAAGTTTAAATAGATTGTAACCTCTATAATGTATTAATTCTTACTTGATATTTTTTCTTATAAAGTTATTTAATTTATTAAAATTAGTACATTATACAAGCTACTTTACCTATTTTAAACCTATTTATTTTTACTTTTATTAGTATTTACATTTTTGAATTAATTATGATTTTAGAATTTAAAGTTTTTTTACTTACAAAAGCCCATGTCTAATAAACATGGGACTTTCATAAAATTATTTTCTTAATCCTAATTTTTCAACTATTGCTCTATATCTATTAATATCTTTTTTTACTAAGTAATTTAATAGATTTCTTCTTTTACCAACCATTTTTAAAAGACCTCTTCTTGAATGATTGTCTTTTTTATGGATTTTTAAGTGTTCTGTTAATTCATTGATTCTTTCTGTTAAAAGAGCTATTTGAACTTCTGGTGAACCAGTATCGTTTTCATCTCTTTTATATGTGTTAATAATTTCTTGTTTTCTTTCCTTTGTCATTTTTACACCTCCTAATTTTGTTTTATTCCTTTAACTGAGCTCAAAGTTTAGGTGCTTTACTTGAAGCTAAGTAAAAGGCATGTCATTTTTGACATACCTATTTTACTATATTTTTTTGATTTTTTCAAGTGTTTTAGCAAACTTTTTAAGTTGTGTCCCAAAATGGACAAATTGTCTCACTAAGAAACGTCCCCAATAGGACAAAATGTCGCATGAGAAACGTCCCCAATGCGACATTACGCGAACAAACTAATCTGATTACTTTGGCTCATGCCTTTCAAGCAACCATAATTTTTCAACAAGTCTGTTACTGAATTTCCAACTTTTGAACGTATTTTCAAGTCATCTATTGACATAAACTTTCCTTCTTCTCTTGCTTTTGCAATCCCTTCTGCTGCAACTGTTCCAAGTCCAGGTATACTATTTAATGGTGGTCTAATTGCCCCATCTTCTACTAAGAATTTTGTTGCGTGTGATTTATATAAATCCATTGGCAAGAATGTAAATCCTCTTTCATACATTTCTAATACAAGTTCTAATATTGAATACATATTTTTATCTTTTACTGTTGCATTGTTTCCTTGTAAATCTATTTCTTTCATTTTATTTTTTACTTTTTCTTTTCCAAATATCATGCAGTCACTATCAAATTCATCTGCTCTTATTGAAAAGAATGCTGCATAATATGCTAATGGCTCATGTACCTTAAACCATGCTATTCTGAAGGCATTTGTTACATATGCTGCTGCATGGGCTTTTGGGAACATGTATTTTATTTTTTCACATGATTTTATATACCAATCTGGAACGTCATGTTCTTTCATTTCTTCTTTGTATTGCTCCCACTTTGGTTCTTTTCCTTTTGCTACTTTTCCTTTACGTACTGATTCCATGATTTTAAATGAATCATTTGGTGGTAATCCCATTTTCATTAAGTAAATCATTATATCATCACGACAACATATTGCATCTTGTAGTGTTACTGTTCCTGCTTCTATTAAACTTTGTGCATTTCCAAGCCACACATCTGTACCATGTGAAAGTCCTGATATACGGATTAATTCATCAAATGTTTTTGGTTTTGTGTCTACCAGCATTCCGCCTTACAAATTTTGTTCCAAATTCAGGTATTCCAAAACTTCCAACTTGTGAGTGTATTTGTTCTGGTGTTACTCCTAAAGCATCTGTTGAACTAAATATTGACATTGTTTCCTTATCATCTAATGGTACTTTTGTTGGGTCAATTCCTGTTATATCTTGTAACATTCTTATAACTGTAGGATCATCATGTCCTAGTATATCTAGTTTAAGCAAGTTTTGGTCTATTGAGTGATAATCAAAATGTGTTGTAATAATATCTGAATTTGGGTCATCTGCTGGATGTTGTACTGGACAGAATTCATATATTTCTCTTCCTTTTGGCACAACTATAATTCCACCAGGATGTTGACCTGTTGTCCTTTTTATTCCTGTACAACCAGCCGCTAGTCTTTGTGTTTCTGCTCTATTTATTGGTATATGTCTTTCTTCAAAATATTTCTTCACATATCCATATGCTGTTTTTTCAGCTACTGTACCTATTGTTCCTGCTTTAAATGTTGTTCCTTTTCCAAATATTACTTCTGTATATTTATGTGCTTTTGCTTGATATTCTCCTGAAAAGTTTAAGTCTATATCTGGCTCTTTATCTCCATTAAATCCCAAGAAAGTTTCAAATGGGATATCCATTCCGTCTTTATCTAATTTGTGTCCACATTTTGGACAATCCTTATCTGGTAAGTCAAATCCATTTTTATATCCATAATCTGTGAAATCTGAATATTTACAGTTTGGACATCTATAATGTGGTGGAAGTGAATTTACTTCTGTAATACCTGTCATGTTTGCAACAAATGATGAACCAACTGAACCTCTTGAACCTACTATATATCCATCTTCATTTGATTTCCATACCAATTTTTGTGCAATTATATACATAACTGAAAATCCATTTTTTATAATTGAATCCAATTCTTTGTCTAGTCTTGTTTGTACTAATTCTGGTAATGGATCTCCATACAATTCATGTGCTTTACTATATGCTATGTCTTTAATTGTCTGTTCACAGCCCGGAATATGTGGTGGACATTTTTCAGGTGATATTGGGCTTATTTGGTCACACATATCTGATATTTTATTTGTGTTTGTAACTACAACTTCATAGGCTTTTTCTTTTCCTAAATAGCTGAATTCTTCAAGCATTTCTTCTGTTGTTCTTAAATACAATGGTGCTTGATTATCTGCATCATCATAGCCTTGTCCCGCTTCTAGGATACGTCTATATACTTCATCTTGTGGATCCATAAAATGCACATCACATGTTGCAACTACTGGTTTATTTAATTTTTCTCCCAAAGCTACAATTTTTCTATTGATATCTCTTAATGCTTCCTCATCTTTTACTGTTTCATTTCTAATTAAGAATTGATTATTTCCTATTGGTTGTATTTCTAAATAATCGTAAAATTCCACAATTTCTTCAATTTCTTCATCAGTCTTACCAAGTTCAATCGCTTGATATAACTCTCCTGCTTCACACGCACTTCCTAAAATCAAACCTTCTCTATATTTCTTCAATATACTCTTTAAAATACGAGGTTTACGATAGAAATAGTGTAAATGTGAAATTGATATTAATTTATATAAATTTCGTAATCCTACATAATTTTTTGCTAAAATTATTGCATGATATGTTTTTAATTTTTTGTATTCTTCCTTTTTTGCTTCTTCTGTTCTACTAACTTGATCTATATCTTCTAACTTTTTTGCTCCACGCTTTTTTAACATATCAATCATTACTTTAAATACTTTAACTGTTGTATCAACATCATCTAAAGCTCTATGTGCTACTTCAACTTTTATACCTAAGTTTTCAGCAATCTTTCCTAACTTATATTTTTTGTAATCTGGAAATAAATCTTTTGCTAAACTTAATGTATCAAGATATGTATAATCAAAATCATATCCTAAAGCCTTAGCATTTTGTTTTAAGAATCCAACATCAAATCCCGCATTATGTGCAACAATAACTGAATCCCCTAAAAATTCTAATAATTTTGGAAATACCTTATCTATTGTTTCTGCATCTTTAACCATTTCATCAGTTATATTTGTAACCTCTGTAACTCTTTCTGGAATGTGCTTTTCTGGATTTACAAAACAGCTAAATTCATCTATAACTTCTCCATCTTTAACCTTCATTACACCAATTTCAGTAATTTTTTCTGTTACTGCTGAAAAACCTGTTGTTTCTAAGTCTAGAACACAATATGTTGTGTCAATATCTTGTCCCTTTGGATTGGTAACCACTGCATTCTTATCTGGTGCTAAATATGCTTCAACTCCATAAATAACCTTCATATCTGGGTTATCAAATCCTAACATTTTGTGTGCCTCTGGAAATGCTTGCACAACTCCATGGTCTGTTATTGCAATTGACTTCATTCCCCATTTCATTGCTCTTTTTATTAAATCTGTTGCTGAAGTCATTGCATCCATTTGACTCATTTGTGTGTGCATATGTAATTCCACTCTTTTTACTTCTGCGTTATCTTGTCTTACTTCTTTTTTCAAACCTTCTGTTTCAACAATTGTATTCGCCATAACTGTTAATTCATTTGAAAAAGTGTCCATTTGAGCAGTTCCTGCAATCTTTATTCCCTTTGCACTTTGTATTCTTTTCATTATTTTCTTTGCATTTTCTTTATTTAAAAATGCTTTACATGTTATTGTACTTGTTCCATCATATAGGTCGAAACTAAATAGAGTTTTACCAGATTTTAAAGTTCTATCTTCTGTATAAATCACCTCTCCTTGAAGTGCAACTTTTCCATCATCTACACCTAAATCTTGCACCTTTACTAAATCTTCTGTTATATTCATACTTTGACCTAAAATTAATGGTGTATCTTCAAGTTCTTCTTCTGTTGGTAATTCTGGTATTTCATTATTTTCAGTTCCGATTATAGTATTTGCAATAACTGTGACATCTCCTGCATATGTATCTAATCCTGCTTTTCCAATTAACTTAATTGTTTTTGCATTTCCTATTTTTTCTACTATTTCTTTTCCTTCAGCTAAATCCTTTGAAAACGATTTACATGTCATTGTTCCTGTACCATCATATAGCTCACAAATAATCATACCTTTTCCAGATTTAGTTTCACGAACTTCACAAGTTACAATTCTTCCTTCTAAAGTTACTCTTCCATCATTTGCTGTAATGTCTTTTATTTTTATGTGTTTTTCTTTTGCTTTAGATGGTTTTCCCATAATATATTCTTGTGGTTGCATCATTTCTGGATTTTCATATAGTTCACCTTCTGGTGGAATATATCCTTCGTCATCAAGTGGTGGCATATAATTATTATCTTGATATTCTGGCACTTGTTCTTCTTTTTGTTTTCTTAGTTCTTCATTTTCTTTTTCAATGTGAGCAATTAATTGTTCTTCTTCTCTTTTTCTTGCTTCTCTAATTTCTCTTATATCATCTAAAGATAAATCTTCTTCTATATTTATTACATATTCTTTTCCAAATAAATTTTTTAAAACTTTTTGCAATTCTTTATCTGTCTTTTTTGCTTTTAAAAAGTCTGCTCCTTTTATGTGCATTTTGATATCTATTTCGTTTTCTACTACTTCTACATCACTTTTTAATAATAGCATTGGCTTCATTAAAGGATATTTGTGTGCCATATATGCTATTATGTTTCTCCATTCTTCTGTTATTTCTTTTAGTTTTACTGCTTCATGGTATTTTATTATTGTATCTATTTGCTCGAATTGGAATCTTTCTTTTAGGAATTTTTCAAAATACCAGATTTCTTTTATTTCTATGTATTCATCATAATACAAGGCTACTTGTAATTTGTTTTCTTTTTTTATTACATTTAGCCCCATTACGCTTGCATATTTTATGTTTGAATTTGCATTATAATCTGAAAATATTTCTCCTACTTTTTTTGTTTTTTCTGCCATCCTTACACACAATCCTTTCTCCCTTTAACAAAATGTATTCTATCACAAAACCAAAACTTATTAAAGCGAACAATCAGAATTTTTTAATTTTATTTTGTAACACATTTTTCTAATTTTCATACTATGTATTATACAAAGGAAAACAAAACATATTGTTGTTTATCTACTTCGAAAGGAGGTCTAGACTATGCCAGAGAATAGAGGATGCGGTGGATTCGGATTTGGTGACGACTGTTGCTGGATTATAATCCTTATATTATTAATCTGCTGCTGTTGTGGTGGTAATAGAGGAGGATGTTGCTAATCCCCTCTATATTTTAAAGGAGAAGTTAAAATCTAAACTTCTCCTTTTCATTATTTAAAACGTTTTCCTTTGCTATTACGTTTTACTCTTGATGCAAAAGCCTCAGCCTTATCATCTAAATCATCTTCATCATCAAATTTGTTATATTTTCTTGTACTGTTACTCTCTTCCCTATTTGTCATACTTTTAGAATATCCATCTAAAAATTTTGCTCTAACTCTTTCTCTTCTTGCTCTTTCTTCTTCATCATCTTGCAATCTTGACATTATTTTTTGATTTTCTTTTTCGTACTGTTCTTCTTCATTTTCATAATCATTATAGTCATCATCTAAATTGTTATCATCATTTTCGTAATTATCATTTAAAGTATCATCTTCATCTTCTATAAACTTTTTCTTTTTTCTTAATGCTTTTGGCTTTTCTTCAAAATCTTCTTCATAATCATCTATTTCCATATCGTCTTTATTATCATTGTCATCTTTATTCATTCCATAGAAAGGTACTCCTGAATATTCTTCTGCAAATGCTCTATTTCTTCTACGTCTTATTATTACAAATACTATTATTGCAATAACTACAACTACCGCAATAATGGCTCCAATAATCATTCTTTGTCTTTGCTCTTGTTCCGCTTGTTCTCTTGCTATAGCCTCTTCATCTACTAAACTCTTATTTACAGTTATTTGATATGTTGCAACATTATTTCCATCACTGTCTGAAACTAAAATTGTAATTAAATTTTCTCCCTCTTTTAACTCTTCATTTCCAACTATTTCTACTTGATATTCTTCATTAGTTGGTTCTGTTTCAATTTGTAAAGATGTATCTTCTCCTATATATTTTGCTGTATATTCATATACATTTGTTTCAAATTTTGGTGAAAGTTCTATGTTTTGAATACTTAAACTTGCAAGTCCTTCCCCTTCAATTATTTCTGTATTTTCTCCTGCATCTTCTGTGGCTTCTCTAGTAATTATTATAGTATATGTTTTTGTAGTTCCATTTTCTGCTGTTACTACAACATTTACAGTATTTTCTCCTTCCTGAAGATTTACTGTTCCTGTTCCCGTTACTGTTGCACTACTATCTTGTGCTTCTGCATATACTTCAACACTTTCAGTATCTGCTGGTACTGTTACAGAATAGCTTGTGGTATTACTTCTAAATCCACTAAAATCATGTGGTCTTATTCCTAAATTAATTAAATTTGCATTGCTTGATTCTGCCTGACTTGATGACGTAGTCGTTCTTCCTGAATTTGATGAACCTGAAGAACTTCCACTATTACTACCTGATGCACTACCCCCATCAGTTCCACCATTTGAATTACCTGATGAAGCTCCACTTGAATCGCCACTTCCAGTGTTACTTCCTGAATTTTCATTTCCTGAGCCAGTATTACTATCTCCTGGTGTTGTATTAGTATCTGATGGTGGTTCTGGATTTGATGTATTTGTATTATCACCTCCTGTGATAGGTGGTGGTAATGTATTAGTTTCTGCTGCATTACTATTAAATAAAAAACATCCTGATAACATTACAATCATTGTTATCGTTGCTATTACATTTACTCTAATATTATAATTTTTATCCATAATTTTCCCCCTATTACATCTTTTGATTATGAAATAATTTTATCATTTGGATAAGGTTAAGTCAACTAATTTTTTATAATAATTATCTGTTTTTCTACTATGCTTTTCTTACTAAATTTATGCTATTTTTATACATTTTTTAAATTTCTTTACTAAAACTTTATAATTTTTTTCAACAAATTTCATCATTTTTATTAAATATATGATAAAATAATATCAAATAATAGAAAAAGGAGAAACAAAAAATGGAACTACTTTCACCAGTTGGAAATTTTGAATGTTTAAAAGCTGCTGTACAAAACGGAGCAGACAGTGTATACTTTGGAAGTGACTTATATAGTGCAAGAGCATTTGCTAACAATTTTTCTAGTAAAAATTTAGAAAAAGCAATTGAATATGCAAAAATCAGAGGTGTAAAAACCTATCTTGCATTAAACACATTAATAAAAGACAATGAAATTGAAAATGCATTTAAATTAGCCAAACAAGCATATGAATATGGAATTGACGCGATTATTGTTCAAGATTTGGGATTGGCAATGAAATTAATTAGAGAATTCCCGGACTTACCTATTCATGGAAGTACTCAAATGACAGTACACAATCTAAATGGTGCTTTAGAACTTCAAGACTTAGGCTTTAAAAGAGTAGTTTTAGCAAGAGAACTTTCAATTAATGAAATAGACTACATTTGCAAAAACACTAAAATCGAAATTGAATGTTTCGCACATGGTGCTCTATGTATTTCATATTCTGGTCAATGCTTATTTTCTAGCATGTTAGGTGGACGTTCTCGGAAATCGTGGAAAATGTGCCCAACCTTGTAGATTACCCTATGATTTATATGAAGATAATCATAAAATTAATAGTGGATATTTATTAAGCACACGTGATTTATGCGCTTTAGAGTATATACCTTCATTTATACAATCTGGAGTTAAATGCTTAAAAATTGAAGGAAGAATGAAATCTCCTGAATATGTTGCCATAGTAACTAGAATTTATAGAAAATATATTGACCTTGCATTATCAAATAAAGAATATATTATTGATTCAAATGACCAAAAAGACTTACTTCAAGCATTTAATAGAGGTATGTCATCTTCTGGTCACTTAGATACAGAACCTAATAAAAACTTAGTTTTTAAAGAAAAACCTAACAATATGGGATTACCTTTGGGAAAAGTTCAAAATTATAATAAATCAAAAGGATTGATTACTGTTAAACTTAAAGAACCAATTGAAATTGGAGATACTATCTCTCTTGAAAACGAAAAAGGAACATATACCGTCTCTGAATTAATGGAAGATGGAAAAAATATATCTGAAACAAAAAAAGGTCAAACTGTTACAATTGGTAGAATGAAAGGGAATATCCAACTTAAAGATAATATTTATAAAATGTCATCTAAAAAACTTTCTAATCTTGCAAAAGAAAGCTGCAAACATGAACTAAGAAAAATCTATCTAAATGGAAAAATCATAATTCAGAAAAACCAACCTATTTCTTTTGAAGTAACTAGCTTTAAACCAAATCAATTATACAAAGACTTACAAATCAAATATACAATAGATACTGTTCCTTTAGACGCTAAAAACAAACCTCTCTCAAAAGAGCTTATTGAGCAACAATTACGAAAGACTTCAAATACACCATATGAATTTCAAAAACTAGATATTGATTTAGGTGATAACTTATTTTTACCTAAATTAAGTACTTTAAATGAATTAAGAAGAAATGTTTTAGAACAAGTAGAAGAATATGCTATTGCTAAATGTCACAGGAATTTTGATGATTCTAAAATCGAAAATAATTCTAAATCAAAAAAAGATTCTATATTAGAAGATATGAGAACTAACGTAAAAAACAATATAAAACTAACAAAATCACATAATCCTAAAATATCTGTATTGTTAAATAAACTAAATACTGATTTCAATTATGAATCTTTAGCTTTAGCAGATAATGTTTACATTCCATTAAAATATTTTACAAATAAAAAATATGATGCAACTTTGAAAAAAATTAGCAAATTATCTGACATATATATTTACATGCCTACTATTGTAAAAGGAAATTATAAAAATTTATTTTATGCAAATGCCAAATCAAGTGTTGAAAAATACGATATAAAAGGTTTCGTAATTTCTAATATCTGTAATATTAAATTATTACATGGATTATTTAAAGATTTAGATAAATATTTTAAATTAGTAACTAATTATACATTTAATGTTTTTAATTCTGAAACTGTATTGGAATTAAAAAAACTTGGAATTAGTACATTTACAATATCTCCTGAATTGGATAAAAAAACCATTCAAAGACTTTGTGAATATAGTTATCTAAATAAAGAATTAATTATATATGGTAGAACACCTCTTGTAAATATGAATTATTGCTTACTTGGTGAAACAGACAAATGTTATCCTGAATGTAAAGCTAGATGTACTACTTCTCATAGATATTACTTGAAAGACCGCTTAAATATGGAATTTCCAATAATGCCTGATAATATTCAAACAGTTACTACTTTATTTAATAGCAAAATCACTTCAATTTCTCCAAATAGCTTTAATGTTGATTCAGTTCGTATTGATATTTTGGATGAATCTAATGAACAAATTGATAATATTTTGAAAACTGTGAAAGCTAAAAAACGTTTTGAAGGTAAAGATTTTACTAGTGGAAATCTAAATCGAGAAATTTAATTGTGTGGTCAGTTTGGGGACAGGTTCGGACTGACCACTTTTGGATAGTTTGGGGACGCCACTTTTTCCAAAACACATTAAAACAGGGATTTTTAGGACCGTCCCCTAATCCCTGTTTCTACTACTTAATTCAATTATCAAATCCATATTATCATCTTTTGCAGCTTTATTTTTTCTAATCGCTCCACATTTTTTACACTTAAAGATAATAACATAACCTTTTTTAGAATTTATCTCTAAACCTATTGGCTCTAAATCTCCACGACACTCTTCTTGCCTATCTCCCGGATTTTTATCCACATGCTTTGAATGTAAGCAATACGGGCAATGATTTCTACAAGAATAGCCTAATTTAGGCACTTTTTTTCCACAATTATCACATATAAATTCTTCATCTATTTCAGTAAAATTTCTCGTATCCAATTTTATTACCTTTCCTTTCTAAGCACAAATCTGTTAAAAAAGAATTAAATTTTCTTTTCTTAAATAGTCTAGCATCTACCTTTTTCGATTGAGATATCACTCCAAAAAAAGTAGCGTCCCCAAACTATCCAAAAGTGGTCAGTCCGAACCTGTCCCCAAACTGACCATTAGCCATCATTAATATTTAAAGTTGCCTCCGCCTATAAATTCTTTCAATAGTGAGTTTGTTGGCACATATTCTTCTGGTATTTCTCTAAAATATTTTAACATATCTATCATTCTTCTTGCTTCTGCATATTCTCTTTCTTCTTTTATTATTTCTTCTAATAATGGCATTGCTATTCCTTTTAATACATTTAGTTCATAAATTAATGATGTATTGAATATGTTATTTGCTTCTTCCTGGAATGGGAATATATTTTTTTCTTCTCCGTTATTTACCATATTCCAATTTGCTATTGTGTGTTTTGCACTATATCCTCTGAATTTATGGTCTCTAACTATTCTTCTAACTAGTCTAGTGTCTGTTGTTGATATTCTATTATATCTATCCATATTTAATACTGTTAATGCACTTATATATATTTTATATTTTTGTTCTTTCGGAATTCTACTTGTTAATTTATCATTTAAGCAGTGAATTCCTTCTATTACTAGTACATCTTCTTTTCCCAATTTTAATTTTTTACCTTTATACCTTTTTGTTCCAACATGAAAATCAAATTCTGGCATTTCTACTTCTTCGCCGTCTAATAATTTAGTTAAATGTTCATTGAATAACTCCATATCAATTGCTTCTATACATTCAAAGTCATAATTTCCATTTTCATCTCTTGGTGTATCTTCTCTCTCGACAAAATAATTGTCTACTGATATTGTTACTGGTCTTAATTTGTTAATTCTTAATTGTAACCCTAATCTTTGTGCAAAAGTTGTTTTTCCAGATGATGATGGTCCTGCAATTAATATCATTTTTACTTCTCTATTTTTTGCTATTTCATCTGCTATATTTGCTATTTTCTTTTCATGTAATGCTTCGTCTAACATTATTAAATCTTTTATTCTATCTTCTTCTATTGCCTTATTTATTTTATATACTCTATCCATATCTAAGATTCTGTGTATATCTTCATACTCATCTAATGCCCATGCCAATTTTTTTGTTTGAATTAATTTTGGTAATTGTAAAGGTTTGTGTGAACTTGGATATCTCATTAATAGCCCATTTTCATATTTCACTATTTCAAATATTTTCGCAATTCCAGTTCTATTTGCTATTGTTCCATAGCAATAGTTATAATATCCATCACATTCATACATATATATTTTTTCATTGCCTTCTAAGTCTAATTGTAATCTACCTTTTGATGTGTCATATTTTTTATAAAATTCTGTTGCTTCTTCACGGTTCATTACAATCTGTTTAATTGGTAAATCTTCTCTAACTATCTTTCTCATTTCTTCAGTTAAATTATGAGCCATTTCTTCTGTTACGTCCAATTTTTCAACATCACAAAACATTGAATTTGTTAATTGGTAATTTACATTCATTTTATAATTTGGATATAACTTTTCAAAGGCTTTTGCTAATATATATACCATTGTTCTTCTATATATTTTGCTTCCTTCTTTTGATGAAATATCTATTAATTCTACTTTCCCATCTTCATGAATTTCATAGTTTAGATTTTCATATTCATTATTAAATATCGCTCCTACAACCGCATATTCACTTGCCTTGATTTCTTCTGATAATACTTCTTGTATTGTTTTCCCTTCTTGTACTTCAATTTCTTTATCCTTATATTGTATCTTCATAATTTTTCATCCTTTCTATTTTTATCTTTCATTGTCTGTAAATCAATAACTTCTTCAAGTCTTACTTTAATATTTTATATTAAAACTATTTATAAGTCAAATTATTTTCCAGTAAATAACATTTTAAAAAAATAATTAAGCTATAGTTATATTTTCAAATTTTATGGATATACTTTAAATAAATCATTTATTCAAAGGAGGACAAATTATGAATTATGAAAGAATCAATTATATCTTAAATAATGATAACAAATTTGATATTTTTTATGATGATAGACCTGTATGGATTCAAGAATTAGATGTGAATAGTCAAAGAGCAAAAATTGGATTTGTAGATAATTTTGAAGAAAGAGATGTCTTTATTAAAGATTTATATGAAAATGAATAATAAATTAAAAACAAAAAAGAAAATATTTAGCTATGCCTAAATTAAATATTTTCTTTTTTCATAAAATTTTATATCTTTTTCGAATAATTCTATATTTTTTTAATTTTTTCATTTACAGTAAGCACATTAAAAATATTTTTCTAGTTTAAAACCACATTTTATCGGTTTTTACTTCATGTTATTTTTAATGTCTTTCTGTTATGCTTGATATATCAATATTTTTGATAACATAAATTTTAATTTTTTTGACAAAATATGTAATAAAGAACGGAGAATTTATATGGGGAACAAAAAAAGTAAAAAAGAATTTGATAAAATTTATATAGGTAAAATATTAAAAAATATAAGAAAATCTTTAGGTATGACTCAGGAAACAGTATCTGAGGCTGTTGAGCTTGCACCTAGATATATCTCAGATATTGAAAGAGATAAAGCCAAAGGTAGTATTGATACACTTGTAAAACTATGCAATGTATATCATGTCACACCTACCTTCGTATTACAAAATTATCTTAACACAACCGAAGGCAGAGCAGAAAATCTTATTACTGGTTTTTCAGCTTTATCACCAGAAGAAAAAGATTTTATTATTAATTTAATAAATTTTATTAATGCTCAGAAAAAGAAAGAAAAGAGAAAAAAAAGAAGAGAAGAAAAGATGAAAAAGGAAAAATAGTATTCTTAATCTTTATCAAAAACTTCTAACATCAATTTTATAACGGTTTTAAATCCGACTTTATATTGATGTTATGCTTGTATACTCTCTCTTTCTGTAATATATTCCATATATGTATCTATTCTTTCTCTGTTCTCTTTACTCAAATTTTCAAAAATATCACTTTCTATTTTTCTGTTTACGCCCTTGGGCAAGTCCATCATTTTTTCCTTTTTTATAATTATAAGCCTTTACCCATAACTCATCTGAAATTGCTTTTTCTCTTAGTTCTGCTAATCTTCTTATTGTTTCATCTTCACTCATGGTATTTAATTTTTCTTTTGCTTTTCTTAGATATTTATCTTTTGTGTAATGCGAAAATCCTATTGAAATTAGAAAAATAATATACACTACAAATCCGATTGAAAGTTTAAATAGTTGTTTAAGAAAAGTAACTAGAGGAAAAGGATCATTTATTAGTATTGAAGCACTTCTAAAAGTTTTATACCTTAGAATAAAAGATTTAGAAAAGTCATGTTCTAAAGGAACTAGAAATTGGAATAATGTACAAAATCAGCTTATTGAATTGTTTGGAGATAGAACATTGAAATATTATACATAGAAAAAACTATATACAAATATATAGTTTTGATATATACTGTATATAGTTAATTCATAATATTAAATTTGATTTTACACACTTAACTTGAAACTGTCGTATTTCAGCTTTACAAATACAAAGTAACACGAAAACTGAGGTTAGAATCGTTACTAGACGGAAGGCCATAGGTACGGTAAGAAGCTGGATACAAAGAACCTGAAAGGCTGTAATTGCCTCCTTGACTAACTCGCTCCGTAGTGCGGTAAGACTCCATTGTCCATTCCCATACATTGCCTGCTAAGTCATAAATATTTTTCACAACATTATCTCCATCATCTAAATCTTTTCCTGTTATATAATTTGGATTTCCATTTTCTCCTTGATAATTATCACTGTACCATCCCATTCCTGTACTATCTTCTACATACTTTCCTCCTGTTAAATTTGATTCATCTTTCATCCATCTCATTATTGCATCCCATTGTACTCCATATATTAATGTACTTGTTACACTATCTCCTTTTTCCTTATTATACAT
>CALXCG010000017.1 GCA_944386745.1 uncultured Clostridia bacterium
TTTCATTATTAATTCTGCTTGTTCTTGTCTAGTATAATCTTTCCAAGTTTTAGTTCTTTCTTGATATTCTTTATCTAGTTTTATTTTGTTTATAAAATCAATATCTCTTTTAAGTAGAATATCTTTTGCTGTGAATCTTAATTCTTCAGCACATTCTGTAGAGTCTAATTTATTTTCAAGTTCACTAATTGCTCTTTCTACAATTTTTCTTTCTTCATTGTATTCTTGTAATTCAAATACTCCATTAACATATGCTTTTTTTATTCTTTCTAGTTTATTTTTCTGTGTATTTATTTCTTTTTCTAATTGTTCTTTAGGTTCATCAAATTTTTGCTTTATCATAGGTAGGAAGAATTGATTTACAACAGAGTCATATTCTGTTAGTTCATCTATAAATTGACTAAAGAAATCATTTATAACTTTTTCTTTAAATTGAATTTTACAGTCGTTACAATAATAATAAAAATAAGTGTTACCATTTTTCTTTGTAGTAGCTTTACCACCTAATATTCGATTGCATTTAGGACATTTTAACTTTTGCAAATATAAATATGTCAATGTTCTTTGATAACTTCTTGAATTTTTCTTTTTCTGCACTTGGCAATCTTCCCACATTTCTTTAGAAACAATAGGCTCGACTACATCTTCATAATAGGTAGGGTGTTTAGTTCTTTTACCGTGAACAAAATCGCCTTTATATATTTCATTTTCGAGAATAGTCTGTATTGTAGAATCTCTCCAATTATCTTTACCTAGTACTTTTTCTTCATTAAATAAATTGCTAATTTTCTGATAAGAATATCCATTGTAATATAAATCAAATATCCTAACTATAATATCTTTAGTTGAATAATCTATTACTAATCTTTTATCTTCATGTTTATAGCCTAATGGAGCAACATGAGGAATATGCCCACATTTAATTGCACCAGCTAAACCCACTTTAGTTCTTTCACTTGTTCTTTCAATTTCATTTTGACTTACACTCATTAAAAGTCTTGAAATCATTTTTCCATTTGCACTTGTTGTATTTATTTCATCATTTACACAATCTAAGTACGCATTATTCTCATCTAAAAAAGTCATAAGGTTTTCCCAGTCATAAATACTTCTAGTTATTCTATCTAGTTTTAAAGCAACTATTGTATTTACTTTTTTAGCTTTTATATCATTTTTTAATCTTTCAAACTCTGGTCTATAATTACCAGTTTTAGCACTTATTCCAGCATCTTCATAATAATCTATTATCTCATAACCTTTGAACTTACAGAAAGACTCTAATCGTTCTCTTTGCTCTGGTAAACTAAAACCTTCACGAGCTTGGTCTTCGGTTGATACTCTTAAATATAAACCACATTTTTTCTTTTCTTCGTTCAATTTAAAACCTCCAATCTAACAAAAAAGACATCAAAAGTACAAATTAATACTAATGACATCTCTGTAAAATTTCTATTTTAAAATCCATTTTTTTCAAAATCATATAATCATCTCCTAATAAACTAGAATGTTTACATAAGACATTATACCATAATTTTAAGAAATGTCAAATACTGGTATTTATATTCTTTTTATATATTCTTCTAATTCAGATAATTTAATCTTCTTATATAAATTAGAAATATACACATCATTTGAATAATTAAAAACTAAGAATGTAATATCTTTAATTATTACTCTATGTGGTTCAATATATGTGAGATTAGTTTTTTCAATTTTTCTAATACTACCATTAATAAAAGTAGGAGTAATTTTAGAAAATTCACATATAAATTCTAGTCTTTGCTTTAGACTTTCTTCAAATTGTAATTCTTGCTTAATTATCTTCATTTATTTGCACCATCCTTTCGATTGGATGATTTTTATATTGTTTATAGGCAACAAAAAAATCAACCAGATTTTATTTTCTGATTGATTTTGTATCTATCTATTCAATTTAGTTCGAACAGATACGTCATTGGTGCAGATGGCCGGAATCGAACCGGCACGGTTTATTCAACCGCAGGATTTTAAGTCCTGTGCGTCTACCAGTTCCGCCACATCTGCATAAATAAAATATTTGAACTGGTATATTGTTTAGCAACAATTAATATTATAATAGCATGTTATTTTTTTGTCAATACATTTTTTAAAATTTTCCATAAAAATTCATAAATTAATATAAATATGCCTTTTAAATGTGGCATATTTATATTTAATTATCAAAACATTAGTTATTTGTACCTGTTCCATCAAATGGAATAAATTTATTTACAACACTTTCCTTATTTACATCTTCTGATCTAAACATCATAAAAGAAGTATTAATCTTATTATCAACTAATTGTTCAACTTCTTCTTGTGTTGAATGTTCAGCTAAAACAAGTTCACTAACCAAAATTTGTCTTGCATTATTCAACATTTTCTTCTCACCTGTTGATAATCCTTTTTCTTTTTGTTTAAAACTCAAGTTTCTAACAACATCTGCAACTTCATAAATGTCTCCACTCTTCATTTTATCCATATTATCTCTATATCTCTTATTCCAGTTTTTATCCATTTCTGTTTCATCTTTTTCTAGAATTCCAATAACCTTTTCTGCCGAGCTTTTATCTATAATATTTCTTACTCCAACTTCCTCTGCCTTCGCTGTTGGTACCATTACCTTAACTTCACCTGGCATCTTTAGTATGTAATAAGATTGTTTCTTTCCAAGTATGTCTTTTTCCTCTATTGAATCTATAACCCCTGCCCCATGCATTGGGTATACAATTTTGTCTCCTACATTGAACATGTAAGTCAACTCCTTTCAGCATTTTTTATATATTCGGCAAAAAAAGATAATAAAGTTATGTAAATAGTTAATTGTATTTAAATAACTTTATTGGATTTTTTAACCATATTTATTATACACCAAAAAGTAGCAAAAGTCAAAGCCTTTGCTACTAATTTTTATGTATATTTTTCCTGTAACCTTTGATTTTCTAAGGGAAAAATTTTTTCAAATTTTTTTCCTTTAATTTTAGTCAATTACTCCTGTTACATAAATTTTTATTTGTTTGTAGAACCAAATCCTCCAGCTCTTTCTCCTTCTGCAGCATCATCATCTGTCACTAAATATTTTTGGAATATTGCTTGTCCAATTGCATCTCCTTTTTTGATTTCAACATCTTCATCTTTTATATTATAAAATGCAAACATGATATGGCCATCATTATCAACATTTCCATAATAATCTTTATCTACTACTCCTACACTATTTGCTAATATTAATCCTTTTTTCTTAGGATTTGAACTTCTATTATATAATAACAACATTTCATCATCTTGCATATATGCTTTTAATCCTGTTTTTACTAAAGTTGGATTAGTTCCTTTTTTAAAACTTGGTATTACCACATCTTCTGCCGCTTCTATATCATATCCTGCAGAATATTTTGTTTTTCTAATTGGCAAATTAATATTTTTATCCTCAAAACCTTTAGCTACTTCAAAACCTCTTAATCTTTCCATTTTTAAATCCTCCTAAAAAATATCTAATTCGAGGTCCGTCCCCTAATCCCTGTTTTTAGGGATTTTTAGGACCGTCCCCTAAATCCCTCCTATTTTTTCACATTTTATTTTTATTGTCAATAGTAACATTTATTTTTCGACAAAATATAATATTAGTAACTATATTACAAGGAGACGTTTCAATATGCGAAAATTTTTATCTTTAAATGATTTACTTCTAAATGAAGTTGGATATATATACAATTTAAATTGCTCAGAAAGTGTGAAAAAAAGACTTTTAGATTTAGGATTAGTAAAAGATACTTGTATTGTTCCTGTTTTAAAAAGTCCTTCTAATGGTATTAGAGCTTTTGATATTAGAGGCTCATTAATTGCTATTAGAGATGAAGATAGCAATCTAATTTCTGTTTACACTAAAAATACTTAAGAATACAATTTGTAACTAACCTAAATTTTCTGTCACCATGCAAAAAATTATTCATATATTATAGTAATTATTTAATTCATTTTATAAATATAAAAGAGGTGTCATATGGGTCTTACAAAATCTGCTACTGGAACTGATTTGCTTAGTTCTGATAGTAAATATTATAAAAATGAAAATGGATATACTGTTGCACTTGCAGGTAATCCAAATGTAGGTAAATCTACTATTTTTAACAGCCTAACTGGCTTACATCAACATACAGGAAATTGGCCTCGGTAAAACTGTAAGTAATGCTACTGGTTCTTACTCTTATAAAGACAGCGACTTTCTTTTAGTTGATATTCCTGGTACATATTCTATTTTGTCTTCATCAGAAGAAGAAGAAATTGCAAGAGATTATATTTGTTTTGGAAATCCTGACGCTACAATTGTCGTGGTTGATGCTACATGCCTTGAAAGAAATTTGAATCTAGTTTTTCAAATTATGGAGATTACAGATAATGTTATAGTTTGTGTTAATTTATTAGATGAAGCTAAGAAAAAACATATTAAAATTGATTTGAATCTATTGTCTGATATGCTTGGTGTTCCAGTTGTTGGTACTATTGCAAGGAAAAAATCTAGTTTAAACAATTTACTTGATGTAACTTTTAAAGTTTGTCAAAAAAAGATATGTCCTAAACCTAAAAAAATAAATTACAACTCAGTTATTGAAGATTGCATAACCAAATTAGAAATTAAATTAAAAGAGTTATATGACTTTCCTTCTAATTTATATAGATGGATTTCTTTGAAATTGCTCGAAAATGAAGCTGATGTTATTTCTTCAATTGAAAAACATTTAGATGTTAACTTTTCTGAAAATATAGAACCTGAAAAAATACTTGAAAATTTACAAAATATTTTGAATAATTCAAACATTACTAGAACAAATTTTAGAGATAATATCACTTCATCTATAATGAAACAAGCAGAAAATGTCTGCAAAAAAGTATGCAAATTTGAAGACAAATCTTATTCTCATCGAGATAAAAAAATAGATAAGATATTAACATCTAAAACTTTTGGTATTCCAATAATGATATTATTCTTAGGTATTATCTTTTGGATTACTATTGTTGGAGCAAATTATCCATCTCAATTATTATTTTCATTTTTTGGTTATATACAAGAAAATTTAATTGATTTTGCAAATTTCATTAACTGTCCTACATGGCTTTCTGATATGCTTATCTTAGGTGTTTATCGAACTTTAACTTGGATAATTTCTGTAATGCTGCCTCCTATGGCAATATTTTTTCCTTTATTTACTATATTAGAAGATTTAGGATATTTGCCTAGAATTGCTTTTAATATGGATGGATTTTTTAAAAAATGTTGTTGCTCTGGAAAACAAATGATTACTATGTGTATGGGCTTTGGATGTAATGCTGCTGGAGTTGTAGGATGTAGAATTATAAATTCCCCACGTGAAAAACTAATTGCTATTTTAACAAATAGTTTTGTACCTTGTAATGGAAGATTTCCTTTTCTAATCACAATTGCTACAATATTTATTGCAGGAAGTGTGCAAGGATTTAGTGGCTCTATAATTTCCACAATTGCAGTTTTATTGGTAATACTACTTGGAATTTTGATAACTTTACTAATTTCTAAAATTCTATCCAAAACACTTTTAAAAGGTATGCCTTCTTCTTTTGTTTTAGAATTACCACCATATAGAAAACCTCAATTTGGAAAAATTCTTGTTAGGTCAATTTTTGATAGAACGTTATTTGTATTAGGAAGAGCTATTAGTGTTGCTGCTCCAGCAGGTCTTGTTATATGGATTTTTGCAAATGTTGGTATTAATGGTGAAAGTTTATTAAATATTATTGCTAATTTTCTAAATCCATTTGCAAGTCTCATGGGCTTAGATGGTTATATTTTAACTGCTTTTATATTTGGAATTCCTGCAAATGAAATTGTTTTACCTATTATTTTGATGTGTTATCTTGGGAATGGTACTTTAGTTAATTTAGATGATACTTTTGCTATTGGAAATATTTTAGTGCAAAATGGTTGGACTATTCTTACAGCTATTAATGTTATGATTTTTACTTGTTTACATTTTCCTTGTACCACTACTTTGCTTACTATAAAAAAAGAAACTGGCAGTTTAAAATGGACTGTTATCAGTTTCCTTATTCCAACTGTTTGTGGTATTGTTCTTTGTATGTTTACAACTTTAATTTATAATATCTTTAAATTTTTTTAGAAATTCTTTTATTCATACATAAAAAGTTTTAAAAAATACATTTCTACATAAAATGCAAGAAATGTATTTTTTATTTCAATTTGATTCATTACTAAAAATATTTAAAAACTTTAATCTTTTAAATAAAATATTACAATACTTCATATTGATGATATTCTTTTATTGTATCCAATTTCATAGTAGAATATAATTTTCCTAATCCTTTAAAACTTTTTGACCAAGGTGTATTATCTTTATGTGTTAAATCTACTAAATCTGCAGCAGATAAACCACCATATTTTTTCAGTGTTTTTTCTATACTTAATAATTTTTCTGTTCCATCCTCTGCAAATAAAATTCTACTTTTAGCTGGCATCTCAGCTATATTCCTACTATCAATGTCTTTTTTTTCTTCGTCAATAGGCTTATATCCATATTTCTTATATCTTTTATAAACCGTATCTACTACCGGACCATATTTAAATGCATATATTTTATCCTTAAATAATTCTTTTTTCGTATCGCATAGATAATCAGCAAAACATAAATATACTAATTTTTGTAGTTTCAATTGAGTGCATGGTATTTTTGATAAAATATATTTTGCTACATCTATACCTTCTAATTTTCTATCTCTTTTAATTAGCTTTATAAATTTATCTACTGAATCAATAACTTTCACATCTTTAAAGAAATGGTCCGCTACACACACTGATTTCCAAGTCGCATCATCTGCTTGTATCATATGTGTTGAGATAGATACATCTTTTCCACATTCTTTAACTATTTTATCTAAATGGTCTTTTAATTTTTCTTGAACAGTATCATCTGTTACTATATAATCAAGTGCAATTCTTGTTCCTAAAGAATATGAACTACTTAAAAATATAAAATGTGTCACCATTATTTATTACCTCCTTTATTTTCTTTTTCCCACTTAATATAATCTTGTTTATATTTTTCATGTGAATTTATATTGTTTATTTCATCTTCTCTATTCCAGACTTGTAATTCCCATTGAAAATTAAAATTACCTTGTCTAAAATAAATATGAGTTGCTTTATAATCTTGCTTAGATGAATCTATACATTTTAAGTTTTTAAATTTATATTTAATTAATTCTGTAATTTGTGCATATTCCATTTTTTCTGCACAAATAATTCTTATTCCAAATAAATCATTTAAACATTTATTAATAGGAATCTTACCATTTTCATGGTTTTCTATATAATTTTTAATTTTATATTCTATAGAGTTTTTAGCTTTAGTTCTAATATTAACCTTAGCATTTTTAGTATTAAATCGTTTAAAATCCAGAAGTAGTTGAATGTTATTTTCGTTTATAAACTCTCTATAATTAAATATCGTATTTAACATTTGTTCATTTTCTGATAAATCAACTATTAAATTATTTTTCAAATCGAATTTAAAATAATAATCACTATTTTGCCATTTTTCATTAAATTGTACATATTCATTTTGTATAAAACTTATTAAATTTTCTAATTCATCTAACATACTTTACGATCTTTCCTTTTTATATATTTTATCACATAATTTCAATTTTGTGTGATTTTTTATATTTTTTTAGTAATTGAGTACAATATTTATGCGCAATATTAAACTTTCTAGGTAAATATTCAATTCTAAAATCTAATTCTTGATTATTCAGAAGTAAATTATTTGTAGAATGTACATAATTATATAAATTTGAATTTAACTTTATAAATCTTCTATTTTTCTTTTGAGTATTTAAGACATCAACAATTGATTTGCAATCTGTGAAAAGTAAAATTTTTTTCACTTCCTGCTTCTGCATTATTTTAACCATACGTTTTAAAGCAACTTTTATAGCTAATAATTCAACTTCAATAGAATTTTTCATTTTATATATATTAGTTACAAGTATTTTTTCAATCAATTTATTGTTATTAAAAATAAGAATTGAACAAGATGCAAAACTTACTTTTTCTAAAAAACTTCCATCTACAAATATTATATATTCCATATACATCAACCCCAAGCACATTATAAAACAAATGTTTGCAAATGTCAAGACTATTTTTATTTTTTAGATGATAATTTTTTATATTATTTCAATATTAAAGTATTGATTTTATTCACTTGATTTTTACTGATATATTCTGTATAATATCTAAAACTCAGTACTTTTACAAATATTACTTTTATTTATAAAAAGCATCCTGTAATAAATGAAAAATGAACTTTGACAACAAAATACCCCCTAATATATAATTTCAATATAGACAACAAACTCAAAAGTCTATGAAATTAATATATAGGAGGTAAGAATAATGACTAAATCACAAAATTTAAAATTTGATGCTATTGAAAACACAGATGCAATCGTAGGAATAGACATAGCAAAAAATGTACATTGGGCAGGAATAATCCTACCAAATGGGAAAGAAATAAAAAAATCTTTCTCTTTTCATAATAACAGAAAAGGATTTGAAAGTCTAGTAGAAACAGTAAAAAATGTATTAACAATGTTAAATTTCAAAAAAGCAATAATAGGAATGGAACCAACAGGACACTACTGGAAGTCATGTGCAAGATATCTAAAGAAAATAGAGTGGATAAAAGTAGTAACAGTAAATCCGTTTCATGTAAAGAATGCAAAGGAATTTGATGACAATAGCCAAACAAAAAATGATAAAAAAGATTGTATGACAATAGCGAGGCTAATAAAGGATGCAAGATTTTTTGAGCCATATTTACCAGAAGGAATATGGGCAGATTTAAGAAACCTATCAAATACAAGAGCAGAATTAGTAAGAAAGCAAAATGCAGTAAAATGTAGATTGGTAGCAATAATAGATGAATACTTTCCAGAATATGCAAAAGTATTTAAGAATGTATTAAGTAGAACATCAGAAGAGATATTAAAAGAATGTCCATTTCCTGAAGACATAAAAAGCATAGGAAAAGAAGAATTACTAAAGCATATAAAGAAAACAGTAAAAAGGGGATATAGTAAAAAACAAGTAGAAACAATATACGAATTAGCAAATGAAAGCATAGGAACAATGGAAGGAACAGAAGGAGCAAAATTCCAATTAAACATGTATATAGAAGAAGCAAAATTGTTAGAGAAGCAAATAAAAATGACGGAACAAGAGTTAGAAAGCCAATTAAAAGAAACAGGATTTTATGAAAGTTTAACAAGTATACAAGGAATTGGAATAGTGAGTGCAGCAACATTTGTTGGAGAAGTTGGAGATATAAATAGATTTGATAGTTATGAACAAATAAGAAGATATGCAGGATTAAATCTAGTAGAAAATAGTTCTGGAAATCATAAAGGAAAAACAACAATCTCAAAAAGAGGAAGAAGTTTGTTAAGAAGTATATTGTATAGAATGGCATTTACTATGGTAAGCAAGAACAAAGAAATAAAAGAATTATACAAATATTTAACAACAAGAAAAGAAAATCAACTAAAGAAGAAGCAAGCAATAGTAGCAATAATAGGAAAAATATTACAGATAATATATGCAGTAGTAACAAAAAATGAAGAATACAAGGCTACAAGGGTATTCACACAAGAAAGATTAGAACAACTAAAAGTAGCATAAATATATTTAATTTAGCTAGATAAAAGTGGCATGAGGGAGATCATCTCCATAAGGCCTTAAATGAGCCAGTTTTAAAGCAGTAATGCCATGTCACTTTATCTTTATACATTGAACGAAGGATGGTAAGGACTGTAAAAACAGATCCAGAGAGAAAAGATAGGGTTAATGGTAAAGAAAGATTCTAGGTAAATTCAAATTAAATAAAATGATTAAAAGTACACTTTTTAGTGTGTCTATTAAAGATGTTATTAATTTTAATTAATATAAAATAAAAAATTAAGATAAATGGAGATATCTAGAGATAATCGTTCATTTATAGAGATAGGAGAAATTCATATGAGTAACATGGAATTAGAAATGAAAATAATAAATATAAACGAAAAAGAACTATCTAAAAAAATAGAAAAACTTGGCGGAAAATATATAAGTACCTCTAAGCAATATTTATATGTATATGACTTAATGTACATCAATCAAAGATATCATTCTTACCTATATGAACTAAACAATGAAACTTTAAAATTAAGAAAGAATATAAATTTAGAAAAAATCAAAAATCTATTTTTTGAAATAGACCAATTATTATCTGATATTGACATATTATTTCTAAAAAAACAATTTAACATCAATAAACTAAGTGAAATATTTACAATGCCTAAAACTACAATTGAAAAAATCTTGAATGATAAGAACTTATTAAACTTTATAGATAATTATAAAATGACACCAAAAAAATGGATTAGATTAAGAAAGACTGTAGAAGAAAATGCAAATGGAGACCAAAAAGAAACAACAACTTTAACAATAAAACATATTCTAAAAAATGATAATTCTGGTATTCAACAAATGAAAGAAACAGAAATCTTAGTAAGCTCTCTTGAAGAGACAAATGAATTACTTGAAAACTTAGGCTTTTCTTATAGAAGTTATCAAGAAAAAAAGAGAATTAAATATATTCTAAATGAACATGAAATAGATATTGACACTTGGCCTAAACTTCCTACATATTTTGAAGTAGAAGGAAAAGATAAAAAAGATTTAGAAAATTTATTAAATCTTTTGGGTTATTCTTTTGAAGAAGCAGTTTCATGTACTGTTGATGAAATTTATCAAACTATTGGAATGGATATCAATAATATGAAAGAATTACGTTTTTAATAGAATAACTTAACAATATAAAAACTAAACATCAGCAACAAAATTAGTCCTTTCCACCTAGTTAATATATGCTTTTTTCCAACAAAATTAAAGCACCAAATAATAAAAGTTGATATTATCAAATATATCAAATTATTATTAAAATCTTGTGAAAAATTAAGTGGTATGAGAATTGCACCAACTCCAAGAATTAAAAATAAATTTAAAACACAAGAACCAACTAAATTTCCAACAGCTAAATCTGTGTCTTTCTTTATAACAGCCACAATTGAGGTAACTAATTCCGGCATAGCTGTACCTATTGCAATTATAGTAAGTCCGATAACTCTTTCTGGTACATTAAACTTCATCGCAATATTAGTTGCATAATCCACAACAAAATCTCCCCCATATTTCAACAAAACAATCCCAATGATAATAAAGAAAATAGATGCAGATATTTTTATATCTTTAAATTTATCTGATTTCATATTTTCTTTATACGCTTTTTTTATGTCTTTTATTTCTGTAAAAATTGGATATGAAAAATATAGAATAAACATAATAATTAGAATTATCCCATCTCTTCTATCTATCACATTTGGTGTACTAAATATACCAAAACTAAAACACAATATTATTACAGCTGAAATAAATGCCATTGGTATATGAACCTTCACCGCATCTTTTTCTATTTCAATAGGTCTAATAACACACATTAATCCTAATATTAATAACAAATTACACAAATTGCTTCCAATAGCATTTCCTAAAATCAGGTCATTTGCTCCACTTGTAGCAGAGCTAATTGTTATTATTAGTTCTGGCGCTGATGTTCCAAGTGCTACAATCGTCAAGCCTATCAACATTTCTGGAATATGAAATTTTTTTGCAATATTACTTGCACCCTTAACTAAAAAATCTGCCCCTACAACTAATAGACCAAAACCTAATACTATCATAATGATATTAAAAAACATATCAAAATTTATTCCTTCCACTTACTTTTAAGATTTTCTAAATAAATTCATAGGATGTTTGCTATTTGTATTTTAGACTATTGTTCAACTATTTATACTATATATCTATTTAAATTCAAAAATTCCTTTTTCTAAATCATTAACTAATTTTTCTTTTATCTCTGGTGGTAATAAAGGAATATTTTTTATATCATCTATTTTTATTATTTCTGGCAAATATTTTCCGCTATCAACATATTTAGGATTATTAGAAAATTCAGGTCCTTCCCCTGTTCCAAATTTTCCTGATACATATTCACAAAGGAAAAAATATTCTTTTTGATTAAATTTTTTTGATTCCATTTCATATAATTTTCTTACTACTTTAACATCTATTCCAAATTCTTCTTTTATTTCTCTTATTGTTCCTTCTTCTAAAGTTTCTCCTTCTTCTAAACCTCCACCTGGAAATGTGTAATATTCTTGAATATCTTTTCTTTTTACCACTCCTACTCTATGCATAAGTGCAATTCCACCATTCATAAATATAATTCCTGCTACTCTAGTTCTTTCCATTTTTATTATTTCACCTTTCTTTTTTATTTTGAAAAGCTCCTAGATAGGAGCTTTTCTCATTTTTTGATGCAAAGCTAACATTTTTTCTGCTTCTGCTTTTTCTTCTGCCGTCAATTCTCTTCCTATTTTTGGACACCATAACGGTTTATGAATATTAATCATTTCACGCGGTTCTAAAGCACCTGCAATTTCTGCATCCATTTTCGTACATATTGCTTTTTCGTCACCAGATCTAAACCAATCAAGTGGGTCAGAATCTGATTCAAATCTAAGACAATCACACGAATCACAATATTTAGAATCATCATTCATTTTAGTTGCATATTCTAAATTGCCTTCTGAACCAATTTCAATAACGTCCAAACCTTTTTCTTCAAACTTCCGAATTTCATTTTTTGTTAACTTACTCATAGCATTTCTCCTTAAAATATTTATTTTTCAGGTTCACACATATTGTATTTAACAATATTATTTATATATTATCACCATTTTATCCAATTTTCAACATAAACATAACCTCAATTTCATATTTTTCAATTAATTTATAAAAGTTTTTATAATTTTGTTTTAATTTTCCAAATTAGTGGTATAATCATAAAGAAAAAAATTCAAAAGAGGAGATGATATTTTTGGCAACACCAAAAGAAGATGTAAATATAAACAAAATGTATGGTGAAGAATGTACTTTACCAAAAGATGAATTCATAAAAAAATATCATGTAAATGAAAAAGGACTTTCATCAAAAAAAGCAAATGAATTAATCCATAATTTAGGATTAAACGAAATTAAACAAGCAAAACCAAAAAGATGGTATCACTATTTCTTAGAAAGTCTCTTTTCACCATTTAACTGCATACTACTTGGAATAGTTTGTATTCTAATCTATACAGACATCTATCTTCCAAAAACTCCAAGCTATGCAAATATTATTGTTATAGCAATCTTAGTTACTGCAAGCACATTATTAGATTTTGTCGAAGAATATCGTTCTAATAAAGCTGCTGAAGAACTAAAGCAAATGGTTGCAACAAATACGACTGTAATTCGTGACGGAAAAGAAATTCAAGTTCCAATTAATCATGTAACTTTAGGAGATATTATTGTACTTTCTGCAGGTAGCATGATTCCTGCTGACTTAAGAATTATAGAAGCAAAAGATTTATATGTTGGTCAGTCTTCGCTAACTGGTGAATCTGATAGTGTAGAAAAACATGTAGATTCTAAAATATCATTAAATGATATTGACAATATTTCAGATTTAGACACTATTTGCTTTATGGGAACAAACGTAATTTCAGGAAGTGCTAAAGGTGTAGTTATTAAAACTGCTGATTCCACATATTTTGGAAAAATAGCTCATACATTAACTACTGGTAAACCTAAAACTGCATTTCAAAAAGGTATTGAAAATATTAGCAGATTATTGATTCATTTTATGCTAATACTTATTCCTGTAATTTTCCTTTTAAATGCATGGAAACATGATATAGTAACAGCATTCACATTTGCAGTTGCAATAGCCATTGCTATCACACCTTTACTTTTACCAGTTATTTTATCTTCAAGCCTTTCAAAAGGTGCTGTAAGAATGTCTAAAAAGAAAACAATTGTAAAAAAATTGGATTCAATTCAAAACTTTGGTGCAATGAATATCTTATGTACTGACAAAACAGGTACTTTAACAGAAGATAAAATCGTTTTGGAAAAATATCTTGATATCAACGGAGAAGAAGATATTAGAACATTAAAACATGCTTTTCTAAATTCATATTTTCAAACTGGTTTAAAAGGAAATATTGATGAAGCTGTAATAAAAAGAGCTTTAGAAAACGGATTAGAAAATTTTAAGACTGAATATAAAAAAGTTGATGAAATACCTTTTGACTTCTCTCGTAGACGTTTATCTGTAATTGTAAGTGATGGAAATAAAAAACAAATGATTACAAAAGGTGCTGTTGAAGAAATTTTAAATATCTGTACTAAAGTAGATTACAAAGGTGAAGTTTCTCCAATCACAAAAGAAATCAAAGAAAATGTTAAAAAAATCAGTAAAACTCTAAATGAGCAAGGTCTAAGAGTTGTTGCAGTTTGCCAAAAAAATGATATTGAAGGCATCCAACATTTTGATGTAAAAGATGAAAAAAATATGGTTCTTATAGGCTTTATAGGTTTCTTAGACCCACCAAAAGAATCTGCAAAAGAATCTATTGAAAAACTTAATAAAGCTGGTATTCGTGTTATAGTTCTAACTGGTGATAATGCCGAAGTTACTAGATGTGTTTGTGATAAAGTCGGTATAAATTCTAAAAATATTGTATTAGGTAGTAAATTAGATAAATTATCTGATACTGCAGTCTTGAGATTATTAAAGAGAACAAATATATTTGCAAAATTATCACCTATACAAAAAGCTAGAATTGTTAGATTGCTAAAAGAAGCAGGAAATATAGTTGGATATATGGGTGATGGAATTAATGATAGTCCTTCTTTAACAAATTCTGATGTTGGAGTTTCAGTAGACACTGCTGTTGATATTGCCAAAGAATCAGCAGATATCATATTACTTGAAAAGGATTTAAATGTTTTACTAGATGGTGTTACTGAAGGTAGACGTACTTTTGTAAATCTCATGAAATATATTAAACTAGCAACAAGTTTCAACTTTGGAGAAGTTGTTTCTGTAATTATTGCAAGTGTATTATTACCTTTCTTACCTGAAACACCTATCCAATTATTAGTAGAAGGTTTGCTATATGATTTTGGTCAAATGACTTTACCTTTTGACCATGTTGATAAGGAATCCCTTCAACATCCTAAAAAATTAGATATAAATAGTTTAAAACATTTTATGCTATTTATGGGACCAGTAAGTTATGTATTTGATATGATAGTATTTGCTTCTCTTTGGTTCTTCTTCCAAGTTAGAGATGCAGCAACATTCCAAACAATATGGTTTAGTTATAGTATAGTTTCAAACTTAGTTGGAATGCATATTATTAGAACTTCAAAAATACCATTTATACAAAGTAATGCTCATAAAGCAGTATATATATCATCAATTTCACTAATTATAATTGGATTAGTTGTTCCATTCACTGCCCTTGGCAGTATGATTGGTCTTGTTCCAATAGCTGGACAATATATATTCCTTATATTTGCAGTTACAATTCTTTATTGCTTTGTTGCCCTATTTGCTAAGAAAATCTACATTAAAAAATATGGTGAATGGATATAAAAAATCCCCTGTAAAAGGGGATTTTTTTATTATCTTATAACTACATTTTGCTTTCCAATTATATCAGCAAACAACTCCATAATCTGGTCTGTCAAATAAATTTGACCACAGCTTCTTTCATCATCATTAATCTTAACAAAAACATTAATATTATTTTTATCACCATTAAAATACTTAATTGCTCCTCTTAACTTATCTTTTTCGCTTTCGTCAGAGTCTGTAATATTTAAAATTAATACCTTTTGTTTTTGCTCTCCAAAATCTTTTATATCATTTGCAATAATTGTAGTCGTATCATCTTCTCTAATACTTAATCTACCATCAACCATTACAATATTTTCTTCCACAAGACTATTTCCAGATTTCAAATATGCACTTTCAAAACAAATTATTTCAGCAGTTCCATATAAATCTTCTATTGTTACAAATGCCATAATCTTATTATTTTTTGTATATTTCTTCTTAATTGAAGTTATTATTCCTGCATATTTTACATTTTGTCCATCATGATATTTAGGTTTGCTACCAGCATTTTGGTTTAATAATTCCATTCCTGAATCTGCCATATTACTTGACATTTGTTCATCAAGATTTCTTAATTCTATTGTATTAATATTAGTTTGTCTTTCTATTTCACTTCTTAATTTTTCTAATGGATGTCCTGAAATATAAATACCTAACATTTCCTTTTCTAATGATAATAAATCTTTTTTTGGTAACTCTTCATGCTCTTCAAATTTGTATTTCATTTCATTCATTTCTTCTTTTTCTTCTTCTGTTCCTAAATCAAACATTGATACCTGACCAGACATTCCCTTTTTCTTTCCACTCTGAATAATGTCCATTATTCCCTCAAATGAGGCAAGTAATGTACTTCTTGTCTGTTCAAATTCATCAAAAGCACCTGCTTTTATTAAACTTTCTATACACTTTTTATTTACTCCTTCATCTGCAATCCTCTCACAGAAATCTATAAAGTTTTTGTATTCTCCATGTTTTTCTCTTTCTTCTACAATACTCTCTACTGGTGCTTTTCCAACATTTTTAATGCTTCCTAATCCAAAACGTATAGCAAAATTTTGCTCTGTCCCCATTGCTCTTTCAACTGTGAATTTGGTGCTACTCTTGTTTATCTCTGGTTTTAATATTTGTATTCCAAGTGATTTACATTCGTCTATGTATTGTGGTATTTTGTCAAGATTTCCTAAAAAGCTATTTAATGTTGCTGCCATAAATTCTGCTGGATAATATGCTTTTAAATATGCTGTTCTGTATGCTACTACTGCATAACATGCTGCATGTGATTTATTAAATGCATATTTTGCAAATTCAGCCATTTCGTCAAATATTTTATTTGCAGATTCCGCATCTATTCCATTTCTAACACATCCTGGTACTATTACATTTCCATTTTCGTCTACTTGCCCATTTATAAAGACTTCTCTTTCTTTTGCCATTACATCGAGTTTTTTCTTTCCCATAGCTCTTCTTACTAAGTCTGCTCTTCCTAGAGAGTATCCCGCTAAATCACGAACTATTTGCATAACTTGTTCTTGATATACCATACATCCATATGTAACATTCAAAATTGGCTCTAGACTTGGATGTGTATATTCATTATGACCTGGATGTTGCTTTCCTCTAATATATCTTGGTATTTGATCCATTGGTCCCGGTCTATATAATGAAACTCCTGCTATTAAATCTTCTAAGCAGTCTGGCTTTAATTCTTTCATGAAGTTTGTCATACCTTGTGATTCAAATTGGAATATACCACATGTTTTCCCTTCTTGCCATAATTTATATACTTTTGGGTCTGCCATTTCTTTGTCAAACTCAACATCTATTCCTCTGTTCTTTTTTACTAGGTCTATTGTATCTTTTATAACTGTCAATGTTCTTAATCCTAAAAAGTCCATTTTTAAAAGTCCTAATTCTTCTAATGTTGTCATTATATATTGTGTTGAAATTTGACCATCACGTACATATAAAGGGACATATGTATCAACAGGTTCTTTTGTTATAACTATTCCACAAGCGTGAGTTGATGCCTGCCTTGGCATACCTTCTAATCCCATTGCTATGTCTAATACTTTTTTTACTGTTTCATCTGTTTCATATAAATTTGCTAATTCTTTATTTTGCTCTAATGCCTTCTTTATTGTAATATGTAATTCATTTGGTATCATTTTAGCTAATTTATCTGCTTCAGCATATGGTACGTCTAGAACTCTTGATACATCTCTTATTACCATTCTTGCAGACATTGTTCCAAATGTTATTATCTGTGATACATGGTCATGTCCATATTTATCTGATACATAATCTATTACCTTTTGTCTTCGTTCATAACAAAAATCTACGTCAAAATCTGGCATACTAATTCTTTCTGGATTTAAAAATCTCTCAAAAAGTAATCCATATTTCATTGGATCAATATCTGTAATTTCTATTGCATATGCAATAATTGAACCTGCACCTGACCCACGACCGAGGTCCAACTGGTATATCATGAGTTTTTGCATAATGAATAAAATCCCATACAATTAGGAAATAATCTACATATCCCATCTTTTTTATAACACTTATTTCATATTCTGCTCTATCTAAAATTTCTTTACTTGGATTATCTCCATACCTCTTTTTTATTCCTTTATCACAAAGCTCTTTAAAGAAATCAAAGTGGGTTGCATATTGTGGTGGTACATCATAATTAGGTAATATTGTATGACCAAATTCAAATTTCACATTACATTGTTCTGCAATTTTTACTGTATTTTCAATTGCGTCTGGAAATGCTTTAAAATACTCTATCATTTCTTCAGGAGATTTTACATATAGTTCATCTGTATCAAATCTCATTCTGTCCATGTCACTCATTCTTTTACCTGTTTGTATACAAAGTAAAACTTCATGATTATATGCGTCTTCTCTTTTTAAATAATGTGCATCATTTGTTGCAACTAATGGAATATCTAGTTTTCTAGCCAATTGCACTAATTTTTGGTTTGCTAATACTTGTTCTTTTATTCCATTGTTTTGGATTTCTATATAATAATCATCTCCGAAAACTCTTTTATGCCATAAAGCTACTTCTTCTGCTTTTTCTTGTTCACCATTTAATAATGCTTGATTTACAGCTCCTGCCAAACACGCACTTAAACAAATTAATCCTTCATGATATTTTTCTAATATTTCTAAATCTATACGTGGTTTATAGTAATATCCATCTACAAATCCTAAAGACACTAATTTACTCAAATTTTTATATCCTTGATTATTTTTAGCAAGTAATATTAAATGGTTATATTTATTATCAATATTAGGCTCTTTATCAAATCTTGAACGAGGTGCGACATAAACTTCACAACCAATAATTGGTTTTACACCTTCTTTTTTACATGCTTTATAAAAATCAATTGCTCCATACATAACGCCATGGTCTGTTAAAGCAATTGCATCCATTCCTAATTCTTTTGCCCTTACTGGCAAATCTTTTATTCTATTTGCTCCATCTAATAAACTGAATTCACTATGTATATGTAAATGCACAAAATCAGACATTGTCTTTCTCCTTTCATTTTGCATTATATCATTTTTTTGTAGTAAATTCTATTGTTTTCTACATTTTTTTATTATATAATTTAATTAATGAAATTTTGATAATAAAAGGAGGATTTACATGGAAGAAAATCTATCAAACCAACCAATTACATCTGAAAATAAGATATTTGGAAAAACTTTCTTTTGGATGTTTTTAGGACTTTTAGGCTCTGCAATTATTGCATGGTATACTTATTCTTCAGGATTATTTATTGATATAGTTTTAGGCGACTATTTCAATTTATTACTAATTTTAGAATTAGTTGTAGTTCTAGTTTTTAGCCTACTATTTAGAAAAATGCCCCCAACTCTTGTTGGAATACTGTATTTTGTATATGCTATGATTAATGGTGTTACACTTTCAGTCATATTTGCAGTTTTTGATTTAAGTTCTATTATTTACTTATTTATAGTTTCTGCTGTAATTTACGGTGTATTAGGACTTATTGGTTATAAAACTGATAAAGATTTAACATCTTGGAAACCATATTTATCAGTATTTTTAATTGCAGGTATTATACTTAGCATTATTAATATTTTTATACAAAATTCTACTTTTGAACTTTTCTTAGATTGGGCAATTTTGATTTTGTTTTTTGGAATTACAATTTATGATATTAATAAGATTAAACTTTTACAACAAGATCCTAATATTGTTAGTGAAAAAATTCATATATATTGCGCTATGCAATTGTATTTAGATTTTATTAATATATTTTTACGTATTTTGTCTATCTTTGGAAAGAGAAGAAATTAGATAATATAAAAACAGTTTTTGTATATTCTCTATCATTACAAAAACTGTTTTTTCTTTATCTTCAAAATTCTGAATTGATTATTTTCCTATTATTTTATCAATTGATTTTTCTCTCATTTCTTTAATCAATTTACAACTATTATCTAATTTTTCTTGTTCATACTCATTCAAATTCAATTCAAGTAATTCTCTAACACCATTACTATTAATTATAGCGGGAACTCCAATATATATATCATCTTGTCCATATTGCCCATCTTTTAAATATGTTGAAACTGTTAATATTGAGTTTTCATTATCTAATATTGCTCTAACTAATCTATTTAATGCCATACCTATTCCATAATATGTTGCTTTTTTCTTTTCAATAATCTCATATGCTGCATCAACTACACCTTTATGGATTTTCTTTAAATCTTCCATTGGATGTTTATTGTCTTTCATTATATCTTTTACTTTTTTACATCCAACATATGCATGGTCCCATGGTACAAAAGATGAATCTCCATGTTCTCCCATGATATATGCATGAATATTTTTACTTGAAACTTTTAAGTAATCTGCCATTAAATAACGAAGTCTTGCTGTATCTAATACAGTTCCTGAACCTATTACTTTACTTGTAGGTAACCCGGAAACTTTTGCAACTACATATGTCATTAAATCTACTGGATTACTTGCTACTACTATAACTCCATTAAATCCACTTTGCATTATACTTTCTGTAATTTGTTTCATTATTTTAGCATTTTTTTCTGCTAATTCTAATCTTGTTTGTCCTGGTTTTTGTGCTATTCCTGCTGTTATTACAACAACTTGTGCATCTTTACATTCATCATAATCTCCAGCTTTAATTATCATTTTTTGTGGTGCATATGGAAGACCATGTGATAAATCCATTTGCTCTCCTATTGTTTTATCTTTATCTATATCAATTAATACAAGTTCGTTTATTCCTCCTCTATTTAGCATTGAATATGCCATACTCATTCCAACAAAACCTGTTCCTACTAATACTACTTTTCCTTTTTTCATATAAATCACTTTCCTTTCCTTTGCAATTATACTACTATATTATTTGATTTTAAAGTATTTTTTATGATTTTTTATGAAAAATTTACATTTTGACTTTTTTTACAATCTATGATACAATAGCAAAAAATTCAAAGTAAGGAGTGCTTATATATGAGTTCAAATTCAGATAATGCTACTACTACTTTGGCTGAAAATAAGGTTCTCATCTTATATATATTAAATCTAATTAATACTGATTTTAAACAAGATGACCTATTTAAAATAATAACATCAATCAATGATATTAACTACTTTTACTTCAAGCAAGTATTAACAGATTTAATAGATTCCAAATTAGTAGGTACTTATACTAAAGAAGAAGAACCAGTTATTAAAATTACATCAGAAGGGAAAAATGCTTATGAACTAACAAAAGATGTACTACCAGGAATAATGAAATTAAAGGCAGACCACATTTTCGAAAAGGAATTTTCAAATATAGAAGAAGAATCTTCTATAATTGCAGAGTTTACACCTAGAGACGAAAATGATTATATGATAAAATGTAAAATTGTTGAAAATAATGAAACGATATTTGAAGTAAAAACTATTGCAGGTTCTCGTGATAGAGCTAAAAGAATTGTTGATAACTGGAATAAAAACGCTACAACAATTTATCCTAAAATTTTAAATATGCTACTTGAAGAAAAATAATACGTTAGGCACGTCCCTAACGTATTAAACAAATTGTGCAAAGTACAAATAATTTCATCATTACTTCCATGAAAAAATAATAATTTACACATTTAATTCCAACTTTATTTACTTCATCAAAACCTTTAACTAATTTTTCAATTTCTTCTTTTGAAGAAATTTTCTTTTCTTCCATATATTCTTTTGCTAAAAATCTTGCTTTTATCATTGCATCATTTTCTAAATATGTTCTAACAGTTATATATACACAACTTAATGCTAAAAATATTGCTACAAAAAGCATTTCATTAGGCAATACTTTAAATATTGCTAACAATGCAACTACTATGAAGTACAATAAATATATATTTGAAAAAACAAAATTAAATAACAATAATTTTCTATCTTGGATCGAATGTAAACATTCATGTGCAATTGTTTGAATTCTTGTAAAGCTTTTCTTTATATTTGCAATTATTATTTTATTTGATATTGCTATATATAAGCTTGCTTCTCCATCTTCACTTTGTTCTATCTCAACTTTTTCATTATTTAATTTTTTCAAATAATCTTTACAAATATCTATATTATCAGGATATTTTTTTGATAATTCATCTAATTCTTTATTTTCTTCTAACTCTTTAAAAGTTTTTTGACTATATCCAAACAATATTTTTAGAACTAATAATAAAATTAGTGAAATAATCCCCAACACTATGAATCCCATTTTAGTACCATCCTTTCTTTTTTATACTAAAACTATAAATGCTAGGATATTATATTAAATAATTTTGCAGTACCGCGTAGCGATCAAACGAGCCTTTTATAAGGCGCGAGCGATAGACGCAACCTTCTTCCTTTCAAAAGAAAAATCTGATTTTTCTTTTGAAAATATGTGGTTGCGACAACAAGGTACAAAAAAATATTTAATATAATATCCTAGCAAATGTTTATTGCATAACATCCTTAATAGCCTCACCAATAATCTTATTAACATCTGCAATTACAATATTAAACTTAGTTTCAGCCTCAAAAAACTTTTTAGCCTCATCAATTTCTATTAGTTCAGCATACTTATTTTGCATTTCTTTATATTTTTCTTCATCTTGTTTACCTGTTTGCATCATATGTATTTGTACATCATATCTCATTTTCTCAAATTCAGCCATTTTTTCTTTTAAATCTTTATTCAAATTTAATGCTTGTTTTGCCATTTTATAATTCATATATTCTTCTGATTGCTTAATTTCTTGAGCTAATCTATTTGCTGTATCATAAATATTCATAACTAATTACTTCCCTTCATAACCACATTTTAATCACATTTTATTTATTATTCAATGCTACTTGTATTATTTGTAGTATCTGTACTTACTGGTGATTCAATTTCAACATCTGCATCAGTTGGGCAAATATGTACAAATGTATTTCCATCATTAACATCTATTTCCTTGCCATTCAAATCTTGATAAACTGTTTGTTCATCTCTTGCATTTTTAATACATTTAATTTTTATTGCTTTACCATTTGTAATATAATATCCATTAAAAGTTCCTATATTTTTAAGTCCTTGTCTTCCTTTATTTTCAGTATCTGATAAAGTATAATTATCACAAAATGTTATTATTATATTTTTTACTGTAATTGGCTCATCTGTATCCCAATCAACCTGCTCTTTTCCCCTTGCATATCTTTCATAAACTTTATTTTCTTCATCATATTCATATTTTACTGTTTGAAGTTGAGAATGTGGAATTGTTACACTTACTGCCCCCTGTCCATCTTCTAAATTAACCTCATCTGTGACATAATTTAAAACACTATCTTCACTTGATGTCATTCTATAATTTTTATTTTTAGCAGATTGTATTAAATTTTTCATACTTGTTACTGCATTGTGTGGGGCCGCTTTATCCTTTACTCTCCAAAATGTAGTTCCATCTTCTGAAATACCATCAATTTCAGCTATACTATATTTTTTTATATCACTTGATGCTTGTGGACTCTCTCCAAAATGTACATATATTGCATCATTTTCCATTGCATAATCAATAAAATAATGTCTCGCACTTCTTACTGGTCCTATTTTTTCTACATCATCTGCACCTTTAAATAGTGCCATTAATCTTGTTTCTCCACCTTCTACAATTATTTCATATACCATATATGCCCTTTGCAAACCTGCTTGTGGCCATGCATCATCATGGTTATCTATCATAACTGCAATAGGTCTATCATTACCTTTAAATATTTGTACTTCTTTTTCTTCTATTGTTGCTGTTAATACATTTTTTTCTTCTGCAACTACTTCTTGATTATCTTTATCCTGCATAATTTTATATGCTAAAACTGCTCCAGCAGCTATTATTAAAATAACTAATATTGCAATTAAAACCTTTACGCCACCTTTTTGATTCATTCTTCAACTTCCTTTCCTTTGTATCTTACTTTAAATCAAAATATTTTTTATCTAGAAATACTTAATTTTTCTAATATATTTTCTTCTTTTTCTCTCATGATTTTTTTGTCATTCTCTTCAATATGGTCATATCCCATTAAATGATAAAATCCATGCACTATCATATAACTTAATTCTCTTTCAAAACTATGTCCATACTCAATTGCTTGTTCTTTTACTTTGTCAACAGACACAACAATATCGCCTAAAATATCTTCATTTTCAAAATCATTTTCCTGTATCTTGCTATCTAACTCGTCCTTTTCAAACATAGGAAAAGAAAGTACATCAGTTGCTCTATCAATATTCCTATATTGCTTATTTATTTCTTGAATTGTTTTTGGTGTTGTCAAAGTTACTGTTACACACAATTTAGAATTTTCTAATTTTTCTTCTTTAAAGCACTGTGATAATACTTTCTCTATTACTTCTTTATATTCTTCTTTTTCATCAATTCCATCATAAACTATTTCATACATGTCCTACTTCATTCCTTATATTTTAATTATGCTGCAACTTGCTTCATTCTTGTATATCTTCCTTTTGATACACAAGAATTTTGAATTTGTCTCATAGCTCCATAATCTACTAATTTTCTTTTATAATACTTCATTAATTTTGAAAAATCTGTTTTTCCATTATTTAATTTTTTAATATCATTTCTTATAAACAATATCTCTTTTTGCTTTACATATTCAATAAAATCTGTTTCTTTCAATTTTTTAATTTCTTGATATTGTTTCCAGAATTTCTTATATTCATCTTTTTCTTTTTGAGATTCCCAATATACTTTTGTTGATAATAATTTTACATTATAATCCTCTATTAAATTTATCAACATTGAATATGCTTTTTCTCTCTTTACAGCCATTTTTGTATCTTGTACTAAAACTCTTGCATCTTTTAATAATTTTTCATAACATTGTTCTGCAACAATCAATGGCAAACTATGTGTAAATAATTTTCTACTAATTCCTAATAATATCATATTTTTTTCAATATTATCTTTTGTATCTAATTTTCCAACAGTATAACTTTCGTATTTTTCATAATCTGAAATAATACTTTTTAAATTTTCATCTTGATTTAATTCTAGTTTTAAAGATAATATATTTTGTATATAATCTTCCAAAGTATAGAAGATTTTTGTATAAATCCATTCTTTTGTAGAGTCATAATTACTTATATTATCTGCTACTTTTATTGAGTAATTTTTCAAAATAGATTTGTATAATGAATCCATTTTTGAAATATAAAATTTTTCATATTTTTCTTTTACTTTTTCTTTTCCATTAACTTTTATTCCTTCATAGTCCAACTCTAATAGATATTTTTGTTTTCTATATTTATATTCTATATATTCACTTTCTTTCAAACTTGTAACTTCATAATATTTTGATAATGCATTTTGTTCAAATTCTGATGCAGTATTGTTTTTAACTTTTTTGTAAATTGAATCCATAACATATTTATCTAAAGCCTCTAAATATGTTTCATAACATGAATCGTATTTCTTTTCTAAATCTTCTTTATCATAATTTTCTTCTTGCATATAATTTTCATATGCTTTTATCAAACTATTTCTTTTTATTGATATTAACATTCCATTAAGACCTATTTTGGTAGGAATTAATAATTTTGTTAGAGTATTTGTTATTTTGTTTATAAAACTTTTATCTGCTCCTGTTATTCTAAGGCTTCTTTCTTCCATTGCTATCATCCCTTCAAAATACAATTTTTTCATTTGTCCCTATGTTTTCTAACACTTCATATGTCACATAAATATCTATACTGTCCTCTTTTTCATAGGTATTTATATTTTTATTTACAATTGCTTCTTTATTTTCTATTTCTTGGTTCAATTCTTGCTCTAATTCTTGTATCCCTATATCTTTAGCTTCTTCGATACTATATGTTTTTTGTTTTTCTTCTATTTCTTTATATGTCGTTTTAACTATTGAAACTGGTAAATAAAAATCTGAAAATAACTTCATTTTACTTTCCGTTTCTATTGTATCATAAATTTCGAATTTTGAAAGCCCTTTTGAAAAATTTATTTTAAAATTATTAAATTTTATTGCATATTTTGTTTCTGTATTTCCTGTTTCACTCCTTTCCGTAGTATTATAGCTCACATTTTTATATTTTGTATACCAAACTTTTGCCTCAATTTCACCTTTTGCATGTACATATCTAATTCCTGTGTACTTTCCTTCCATCCACCCATTTATTAATGTATCACCAACATTAACTGTATCTCCAACTTTCACATTTGCTGTTCCTGTTTGTGCATTTATTTTTGTTATTACGCCAGCCTTATCAGAAATAATACTACAATATTCATCGTCGTCAATAATATCTGGCTTTTTATCTGCTTTAACTAATTTTACAATTGCATTTGTACCTTTTATTTCTATCCCCATCCATGCAACATCATCTCTTTTTAATCTTATTTCATTAATAATACTTTTTGTATCAACTTTGCTTTTCAGCTTACCTATATCTAGTCCAGCATTTTTTATATCTTCTTCAATATTTGCAATTTCTAGATTATCTTCCACTTGAATTTCCACATTCCATACAAAATTTGAGGATAAAATTATGAAAAATGCTAATATTATCAACAAAAGCAAGAATATTTTTCTTTTTTTATATCTTTGAAATAAAAAAGGCAATCCCTTTTTGCTTTTTATTTTTAATTTACATTTTGTCTTTTTAGCAATCTTTATTAATTCTCTAAAATCTTGTATTCTTGCTCTAAAAATTAATTTTATATCTTCTTGCCTTTTTAAATGCCATATTGCTATTCCTTGATTTCTACAAATATTTATATATCTTTCTATATAATATCCTTCTATTTCAATAACCAGATAACCGATTAAATAACTAAGCAATATTTTTATAAACATCTCATTCTCCTTCGTCTATAATCCTCTCAAAATCAAAACTTTCAATTTTCCCTGTAACTTTGATATCATCATCTGTCATATTTTCTAAATTCAATTGATAACCATTTATATTTATAATCCCAATGTAGGTGTTAATTCTCACATAAAATTCTTCATATTCTAAAATCCCTTTAAAATTTTCAATTAACATTTCATCAAAACCTGTTATTATAATTTTAGGCACATTCGAACACACTTCTTTTGGTAATTCTAATAATCTATCTAATTTTCCAAACTGCTGCTTTTTCTTATTTTTCACGTTTTTTGCCTCCTCTCTTTGGTCAGTTTGGTCACTTTGGGGACAGGTTCGGAGTGACCATTTTTGGTTACTTTGGGGACGCCACTTCGTGTCTCATTTGGACCAGGTACATATGAGACATTTTGTCTCACTTGGACTTGGTACATTTGAGACATTAAACAAATTCGTCTAAAGACTTGAATGTGTATCCCATGTTTTGAGTTTCTTTTATCACACTATCTAAAATATTTGTATTTGTTTTTGAATTTCCATGTAATAACATTATTTCTCCATTATGCAAATTATCTAATATTTTTTGCTTTGATTTTTCTTCATCTGGCTGTTTATCTTCGTTCCAATCTTCATATGCAAATGACCACATTACTGTTTTATATCCTAAGGAATTAGTTATTTTTAGTGTTCTTTCGCTAAATTCTCCCTTTGGTGGCCTTATATATTTCATCTCATAACCAAATTTTTCATTCATTACTTGATGTAAATCTAATACTTCTTTTCTTATTTCTTTTTCACTTAAACTAGGCATACTTTTATGATTAACTGTATGATTCCCTATTATATGTCCTTCATCTATCATCCTTTTTACTAATTCTTCTTGTGTATTTACATAGTGAGCTGTTAGAAAGAATGTAGCTTTTACATCATTTTCTTTTAAAATATCTAATATTTGCTCTGTATATCCTGCTTCATAACCTTCATCAAAAGTTAAATATATATTCTTTGTTTCTTTATCTCCTAAACATATTCCACCATTTTCTTCTAATATTTGTTGATAATCTTTTCCTACATCTGGCTGTTCATGATTATTGTTTCTTTTTATTCCCCAACTTATTTTTTTATTACTTATATTTTCTGCACTTGTTTGTATTGTGTTTTCTTTTTGTTTCATTGATATCATGCTGAGAGCAAATATTATTATTGCTAATAATATAATTATGAAAATTTTAGTTATAGTTTTGTTTTTTTTCATTACAAATCCTCCACAAATTTAAATAAATAGATTAAATTTTTTTGCCTTTTTCTTTTAATTTTATGATTTTCTTTCTTTTTTATTACTCAAAAGAAAAAAGCAATAGATATTTTTCAAATCTATTACTTTCTAATACTATTATCTATAATCTACTATTTTATTTAATACTTTCCAAATAAGAAACCTTTTTGCCTCTTGTCTTTGCATATTCAATTTCATTTTTTGTGCTTTCTCCAATATATCCACCAAAATTAATCACATAAATTTCGTCTGACATATCTATTTTTTGTTTATGCATTTCATCTAGCATTTTTTTAGTTTCTAAATCTATTTCTTCTTTTTTTATATTATTAAAAAAATTAGGTGTTAAAACAATATTTCCGTCTAATGTAAGTTTTTCTTGAACCTTCATAAATTCATCTTTAAATTTAATTGAACCACATAGGGTTATTATATTGTATTTGTTCTTATTAATACTCATCTTTCTTTCTCCTAGTTTTAAAATTTTTTTACATTTTTTGTTTTAAAAATAATACTTTATTAATATTTTCTAAAAAATACTATGTTTCCATTTTAATATATTAATTATTTTTTAATATTTTCCAATGTCCAGTCTTTTTAGAACCTACTCTTTCAATATATCCTTTTTCTTTTAATTCTTTTATATTTCTTTTTATTGTTACTTCGGAAACTTGTAATTTCATAGCAATATCTTTTTGTATTATATTAGGATTTATTTTTAGTAAATTTAAAGTATCATTTAAAGTATCATTTAAAGTATCATTTAAAGTATCATTTGCTAAATTAATTAAATCTTTTTCATCTAATTTTTCATCTCTCAACAGTGGAATTGTTACTCTAAACATCTCTTTATCTTCAAAAACAGGCGGTTTTCCTGAATACAAATATGAATTTTTTGTGATTTTTATAAAACCACTACCTAACTCATCTGCATATCCTATTTCTCTAAAAAATTTTGCAATCGTTGGATTTTTTGCAAATGGTGTGTAATTTTTTATAGTAAGTAATCCATTTGTTCTAAAAGAATTTGGATTTTCGCATATTAATTTATC
>CALXCG010000018.1 GCA_944386745.1 uncultured Clostridia bacterium
TTTCTGGGGGTAAGGGGGTTCTATGCCCTTTTTCTATTATTTTGGTTTTATTTTTATAAATGTTTCTTTCAAACTAAAACTCCTTAAAATATACTTTATTTTAGTTTATTTTAAAGAGTCTTTTTTATTACTTTTATTTTTTTATAAATTCAAGAATTCTTTTAAATATTCTTTTAATGAATCCTTCTTTTTTTACTACTATCAAGCTATTTTTTTCTGTATTTTCACTCGCCTTTTTTCTTTTTTCAAATATCTCATCAATATTCTTTCCTATATAGTTCTCTTTTTTTCTTGTCTCTGTTTCTAGAATTCTTTTAAAATCCTCTTCTGAAAACCCCCTCTTCTCTTCTTCCGTTGCCCAATAAGTTCTATATATCAAAGATAAAATACTTTCAGTTTCTTTAAGTAATTTTTGTTTATCTATAGTAATCTCTGGATTTATATTTGTAACATAATTTTTATTCATATTATTTTTTATAAAATCCTTAAATTTTGTTGGTATTTTATTAATTAAATCTTCATCCGTAAATTCTAATATATCATTTACTTCTTTAAATGCATTTTGATATACTTCATCTACCATCTGCAATTACTCCTTTATCTCTTGTATTAGATAGTATTTCTTTAATATAATTATGTGCTGAACGTACCATTTCATATGGCGTTCTTGCAGCAATTTCTTTAAATTGCTCTTTTTTAAATCTATTTTTTGCAAATCCTTTTGAGCTATTTTTTTGAAACACTTCTGCATTTTTTACACTTTCCCATCTTTCCATATAAATCTTCCTGTCATCTGGATTTTGCATTATAAGTTTTAAAAAACTATCTGCTTTTTCTTGTTCACCAACACTTATATTAAAAAAATCACTTAATTGATTTTGATACTTTTCTGGATTTTTTGTAATTTCTATTGCAGTATTTATCAAAGAGGCATATAAAAAGACATTTTGTTTTATTATCTCTGGATTTAAAGTTCCATTTGCCATTCTAAATTCAACTGTATTTTTCTTACTATTACCCAAATTTGTTAAGTTCAATCCATAGTATCTTCTTTCATCTAACTTATATTTACTTGCTAACATTCTTAATTTTCCAAATTTTTTATATGACACTTTTAAAGTCCCATTTTGTATTTGTTTTAATATTTTCTCTCCACTTGGTGCAGCCATACCTTTTCTCCATAATGCTGAAATAAAATGTATTCCCTTTAAATCTTTATTTATTGCACCTTTTCTAATAGGATTATTTTTATCATTACACATTTTATATAATATTTCTTCTGATTCTGCATATAGTCGCAAAAAGGTTCTCATTCTATTCGAATCCTTTAAAAGATACTCTGCATCAAAATGAACATGTAGTCCACATTTTTCATCTGCTACTACTTCATTGCCATTTTTACCAGGAAACTTTTTTATATGTTCACATATATCTGATATGTCTTTCCAATCTTTCTCAGTATCATGTAAAATTGGAGATACTAATTCAGCACCACCTTCTGCTACAAGTGGTTCTTCTTTTTTTGTAGCCATATGCCAGTTTTTATCTTTTATGTATTTTGCACTTTCACCAGTATATAAACTATTTTCTCCTTTTGTTTTTACATTATTTGCTTCTATTTCTATTCCAAATTTAAAGTATTCTGGCAAATTTAATTTTTTAAAACCTTTTGTATATTCCATATTTCTTCCTTTTTATCTAATATTTTAGATTTATGTTTTGTTTATAGAAATATTTTACTATAATATTTTATCAATATCAATATTCTTTCGTTCAATTTTATATATTTACAATATATTTTAATGCAAAAAATAAACCCAAAATATCAAACTTTTTTGTTTAATATTCTGAGTTAATCTCTGGAATTTAAATCTTTTCAAATTTAATTTTAATTATTTTATACCTTTATATTGTTTATTCTTAATATATAATCCTACTGTAATTATTATAAATATTACTATTCCAACAATAATCATTAATGAGCTTCCTGCTTTTGGAAGTATTTTTCCAGCTGTTGTATTATCATTATTTCTATTAACTTGATTATTTTGTGTATTTGTATTATTTCCGTCTGGTGTTGTAATTTCTGGCTCTGTATATTTAAAAGTAGTTAATCCCGCTTCTCCAGTACTATACACTTGTCCATTATATATTTCAATATCTTCTACGTCATTATATGTACCATTTTCATTATCTAATATGCTATATATAAAATAATATTTTCCTTCTTCTATTGGATAATCTGCAACTATATTATAATCCAAAACTCCTGTCGTAGTATCTTGAAAACTATCTTGCTTTAAATTTGGAACTTGTTGCTTTGCATATGCCATAAGTTCGTCATATGCATCTTCTCCTTCTTTACTTAATTTTTTCAACAAGTCTGTATCTGTAACCTCTCCTACATAAAAATTGATAGTTCTTTGTACTCTACCATACAACATTGTATTTATTGCATTTACTTTAATACTATAATTCGTGCCAGAACCTGCAGATGTATTTATTGAAATTCTTTCACCTAGTGGTGGTAAGTCTGGTGTTTCAATTTCTGTTGGTCCATCAATTATTTCATAACCTGCCCCACTTGAAACTCCACTTTCACTAGCTCTAGCAATATAAGCATAATATTGACCTGCCTTTTCAAATGCACCATACATTTTAGTTATTCCATCATGCGCAGTTGAAGTATCTCCTTCCCATGTATTAGTATCTGTATTATATTTAATTGAAAAAGCTTTTGTTCCTAATGTAAAAAAATCTGAACCTGTAACATTTGTTTCTTGACAAATCATTGCGTAATAATTGTATCCTTCTTCTGGTGCTTCTAGCCCTGTTATTGTTAATTTGTAAGATCTAGAATCATTATATTCCGCCTTATATGTAATATTTTCGTTAGCAGCTGAAACGTAACCTCCAATTCCTATAGTAAATAATATAAATAATAAAACTAAAAAAATTTTCTTATGTATTCTCATTTTATTTTCCTCCATTTATAATATTTTATTTATATACCTTTTATATCATTAATAATAAAAAATGTAAAGCGATTTGTATCTCTTTGTTTAATTTTTATATATAACATATATATATATCTTTATACTAATCTAGTACCTCTTCCATTATAAAATGCCCAACCCAAGAATCATCTCCATATCTATCCTTATACCAATAAGAATCATGTAATCTTTCTATTTCCGTATCCTCTAATAAAGAATCATATGCTAAAACAAAGTTTCCTTTTGTATTAAATTCTAATATGTCGATATTTAAATGTAAAATGTCAGTTGGAATTTGATTTAATGTCGCTTTTAATTTTTCGTAAGCTTCTTGTGTTGTTTCATTGCTCCATTCCCCTGAAGCATTTGGATACACCTCTTCATATGTAGACGCTATTTTATAAAATTTTTTACCTCGAATTAATTTACTTATACTAAGAGTTATCCTATCATTTGATAGCCCTTCACCTTTTAATTTCTGTTTTATTGTTTTTTCTAAATATGCTGCCCAATCTTCATATGTTTCTTCATCTGGTTCAGTCCAAGTTAAATCAGCATACATGAACTTTAAGTATTCAGAAGCTGCCTCAACAAATTCCTGATCAGGATTATCTATAAAATCATCTATCATATATTCATCATCTCTAGCATTTTTCACTAATGTTTCTATATCTCCATTTTTTACTGCCTCTAACAAGATTTCTTCTTGTTTCCACACTTCTTTAGCCATTTTTAGATATGTATCATCTACACTATCTTGTTCATTTAAATAACTTGATACTCCATTACCATCAAATGTACTAGTATTCTTGCTTTTATTTTTTATTACTAAAAAAATAACTAAAGCAATAATAATTAATATTGCAATCACCACTGTAATAAAAATTATTTTTTTGTTTTTATTTTCATTCAAATTCATAAAATTCCTCCTTAACATAAATAATTTTATTTTGATTTCTCTATTTATTATATCAATACCAATAAAAGAAGTAAATATTTTTTATGTTTTATTTTATATAAATTTTAAATACTAATTTTACATTACAGTAAATGTAATTGTTGAGAAAAAACAATTAAAGTACAAAGATTAAATTACACTTTGTACCCTCATTGTTATTCATCTTCACCCTTTAATTTTTCTGCTCTATCTGCTGCAATCAAATTATCTATCATTTCATCTAAATCCCCATTTAAGAAATTCTCCATTTGATAAATACTCATTCCAATTCTATGGTCTGTTATTCTTCCTTGAGGATAGTTATAAGTTCTTATTTTTTCGCTTCTGTCACCTGAACCTACTTGAGATTTTCTTGCATTTGAAATTTCACTATCTTGTTTTTGTTTCTCCATTTCATATAATTTAGTTCTAAGCATTCTCATAGCATTATCACGATTTTGGAATTGAGAACGTTCTGTTTGACATTCAACTACAATTCCTGTTGGTTCATGTATAAGTCTAACTGCTGATGAAGTTTTATTAATATGTTGTCCTCCAGCACCAGATGAACGGAATACTTCCATTTTTATATCTGCTGGATTAATTTCAATTTCTACATCTTCTACAACTGGTAACACTGCAACTGTTGCTGTTGATGTATGAATTCTTCCACTACTTTCTGTGTCCGGTACTCTTTGTACTCTGTGTACACCACTTTCAAATTTTAATCTACTATATACACCTTTACCAGTAATCATAAATGAAATTTCTTTATAACCACCAAGTCCTGTTTCATTTTCATTTAATACTTCTAATTTCCAATGCTTTTTCTCTGCATACATAGAATACATTCTAAACAAAGTACCTGCAAACAAAGCTGCTTCTTCTCCTCCAGCTCCTGCTCTTATTTCACAAATGATATTCTTATCGTCATCTGGATCTTTAGGAATTAATAAAAATTTTAATTCTTCTTCAAGTTTTGGTAATTGTTCTTTTGCATCATAATATTCAGCTTCTGCTAATTCTTTCATTTCCGGATCATGTAATAATTCTTCTGCTTCTTCCATTGATTGTTTTACTTTTTTATATTCTCTAAATTTTAATACGACATCTTCTATACTTGCATGTTCTTTCATTAATTTTTGCCATTCTTCATGATTTGAAATTACCTCTGGATCTGATATCAATTTTGTTAATTCTTCATATCTTTTTTCTACGTTTTCTAATTTTTCAAACATACTTTTCTCCTCTTTCTCTAAAAATAATCTTTTAATGCTTGAAATATTATACTATATTTTTCCACTTACTTCAAGTATTAAATAGCAAAAGACTAGAGTCTTAATTCTAGCCTTTTACTTTTTATACTATTTAAATCCGTTTAATTATTTATAAATTTATAATATTAAATTTTAATTTTAGTTCCTCTAATATTTCTTTTTCTCTATTTGTACAACTAAAAATTAAAATTTGATGATTTTTACATTTTTCATTTAAAAATATTAATACATTTTTTAATCTCTCATCATCATAGTATGCGAAAACTTCATCTAAAATAATTGGCATATTTTCTTCAGATAATTCTTCCACCATAGAAAGTCTTAATGACAAATATAATTGGTCAATTGTTCCCACACTTAATTTTGAAGCTGGCTCATAATTTCCATTATCAAGTTCAACTAATAATCCTTGTTCGTCATTTGGTATAATATTAGCATATTTACCATTTGTAATCTTCGAAATTGTATTAGACAATTCTTGTGTAAACTTAGGGGTAACTGACTTTTTCATTTTTTCGTAAGAATTTGTCAAAACTTCTTTTACTAATTCCATGCTAGAATTTAATTTTTTTAAAGTTAACATTTTATTTTTATTGTCAACTAATTTTTCTTCTAAATTTGACAAATTTTCTAATTTTGGTTCTATATTTTTTTTGTCTAATTCTAAAGAATGTAATTCTATTTTTTTATTATTTAATTCATTTTGTATTTTTTCTTTTTCATAATTTATATTTTCTAAATTTAAAAAATAATTTATTTTATTTTTTTCTAATTTATTTAAATATTTATTTTTTATTTTTTCTTTTTCTAAATTTATTTTTAAATTTAAATTATTTTTTAATGTATTTATTTCATTTTCTAATTCAGTATTATTTTTTTCAATTAAATTTATTTCATTATTTAAATTATTTATCTCTAAATTTATTTTTTCTTCTATTATTTTATTATTTTTTTTTATATTTTTTATTAATTTATTTTTTTTTTTTATAAAAATAATCCAAAAAATTAAAAACGTTGGGACTGTAAGAAGAAAAATATATTTAAAAATATTATTTTTAATAAAAATAAATTGTAAAATATTTATTATTATTAAAATAAAAAATATTAAAATTAATTTTTTATTTAATTTATTTTTTTCAGTTTTTATTTTTTGAATATTTTTTATTTTATTTTTATTTTTTTCTTTTTTTTCAAAATTATTTTCTTCAAAAATATTTTTTTCATTATTTTTTATTTTATTTATTTTATTTTTTATTAAATTTATTTTTCCTATATTTTCTTTTTTTAAATTTTCTTTTAATTTAATTTTTTCTTTTTCAATTTTTTCATTTTCATTTAATAATTTTATTTCTTGTAAAAAATTATTTTCATTTTCTAATTCATTTATATCATTTTGCAATTTATTTCTTTTTTCTTCTATTTCATATTTTATGTCTACGTATTTTTCGATTTCAAATTTTTCATTTTCTAAATTTTCAATTTCTCTTTGAACCACGTTAATTGGCTTCTCCCTAGATTTCAGCGTTCCAACTTCGTCCAGTTGTCTCCTATTTAATCTATCCATAGCACGTTTATATGACACATTATCTTCACCTGTTCCGACTAAATTTGCTATTTTTTGTATCAACACATTTTGTTCTTGTTTATGTAACTTAACTTCTTGTTGATTTACAACCAAAGTTGATAGAAATAAATCTTCATCTACTTTTGTTTGTTCATAAAAAAATTGATTTCCTTTTGTCTTATCTATTGAAAATTCTTTTGATATATCTTCCATATTTTCATTAAATATTTTTGGATTTTTCTTTTTAAAATCTCTAAATATTTCATATTTTTTATTATTATCTAATTCATAAGTTATTTTTCCTGAAAAATCATCTCCTGACCATGGTTTATATCTTTCAAAATCAGAATATTCTTTTCCTTTTTTATTTTTGGAAATTCCATATAAAGAATTTAATACAAAATGTAACAATGTTGATTTTCCAGATTCATTTTCTCCATAAATTACATTTATATTGTCAGAAAATAATATTTCTTTATTTTTTATTTTTCCATAATTATTTATTTTTATATTTTTTATTTGCATTATTTTATCACCTACTTTATTCTAATACATCTAAACCTATTTCTATTCCTTTTTCAATTATCTCTTTTTCTTCTTGAGTGATATCTGGATTATTCAATTTTTCTTTCATTTCTTTTATAAATAATCCTCGTAATGTTGTTTCATTTGATAATTTATCTAAATCATATGCTATTTTTGTTTCATCCTTTATTTTAATAATTTTATTATCTAAAATTAATTTTAATAATTCATAAGTATTTATTTCAAAATTTCTACTACCTTTTAATTTAATTTCAATATATTCATTTTCCTTAATATCTAGTTCCATTATTTTTTCAATTAATTCTTCTTTTGAGTTTATATCTGTTATATCTAAATTAATTATTTTATATTCTTTTTCATCTAAAGGTACAAATGCAAGATTTAAATTTTTACCTTCAAAATCTCCTACTATCATACCATGTTGTCCTAATTCATCAAATCCAAGTGAAACAGTAGAACCTGGATAAACTATATTTTGATTTTTTTCTGAGTTATAGTCTAATTTGTGTATATGTCCTAATGCAATATAGTCAAATCCTTTAGATTTTAAAACATTTTTCTTCATAGGATTATATTTTCTATCCTCCACATTACTACTATCTAAAGCCCCGTGAATTACTAATATATTTAATTTATCATTATCTTCTATTTCTATATTTTCAATACCACTATTTTCACAATAAAAATCAGTAAATCCGTACCCATATATATTTGCATCTTCATTCTCTATTTTTTCTACCGCATCTGAAAATATTTTTACGTTCTCATTCCAATTAAATTTTGCGTAATATGAATTTTTTAAATATGGATCATGATTTCCTGGTGCTATATATATTTTTGTATCTGGAATTTCCTTAAACATTTTATTTATATATTCAATTGTTGATTGTTTTATATATTTATGCTCATATAAATCTCCAGATATAAATAAATATTCGATATTATTATCTTTTATATATTCTATTATTTTCTTAAATACTTTTCTTTGTTCTAATCTTCTTAATTCTCCCATAGAATCTCTATCTGAAAGATTTACAAATGGACTGTCAAAATGCATATCAGCTATATGTACAAATTTCATATTTATTCGTCCTCTCCTAAATTATTATTTATGTTTTTGATTTTATAATATTTGCTAACTTTTTTCAAGTATTTAGGCGAAAATATTTTTGGTTTTTTTTCTTTTCTTTAAAAAACAAAAAAGCAATAAATTTTTATATTTTCTATAAAAAACTCATTGCTTTCTTCGACATTTTTCTATACAGGTCTGTCCCTTTTGTTTCATTTTGAAACGATTTGGCACATCCCTAATCATCCAAAGGACCAAACAATTCATCAAATTTTGCTTCTAATTCTTTTTGTAAATCATATAATTCTTCATCATCGTCTCCACCTTGTGGTAATACTGGAGCTGAATCTTCAAAATCATTTAAGTCTAATGTTTGATTTTGTGGTTTTGCAGTATTTACTTGTGAATCGCTTTTTGGACTTTGATTTACTTCACTTTCTATTTTTCCTAAATCTACTTTTAGTTCTTTTCCTGTACTTGTTGCAACACTTGCTTTTTCTTTAGGCTTTTCTTCAGATTTATTTGTTGATGGTTCATCATCAAATAAATCATCTAAAGATTCTACTTTTAAGTTGTCTACTTTTTCTTTATTCTCATCTTCTGGTACATATGGATTGTATGGATTGTATTTTCTCCATGTACCTCTATCTATCTCTCCAATATCGTTATGATTAATTTCTACCGCTGCTAATTTTTTAGCCATTGGATGTTTGAAGTAATAAAATTTTCTTGCTTTTACTGGTTTTACACCTTTTTCAAAGATAATACATTGATCATTATCCATTCTTCTAAGCTCATCTGGTGTCATTAATGCTCTTGCCATTACTTGGTCTGAAACACTTTTTCCTGTTTTCCAGTTTTGTCTATCTCTATTTATTGATATACTATCTCTTTCAATTGTTTTCTCTCCAAGTTGTTTTGAAAAATATTCTAATGTTTTATATGAGTTACTTCCTAAGAATAGGTGTGTATCGCAGTTACCCATAATTGTTTCATACGATTTTTCATATACCGCTTCTAATTGGTCCACTGTTTGTAATATAACACTAAAAGATATTCTTCTACTTCTTGATGTTGATATTTTTTTATCAAAGTCTGGTATTTTTCCTATATTTGCAAACTCATCTAATATAAAAAATGTTTGCTCTTTTAACTTTCCACCATTTAAGTCTGCATAATCATATAATTGTTGTATCATTTGTGAGAAGAATATTGTTAATAAGAAGTCATATGCTGTATGTGTATCTGATGAAATAACATATACTGCCGTTTTCTTATTTCCTATTTCTTCAAAATCTATTGTATCTGTTGATGTTAATTCTGCAATTTCCTTTGAGTCAAATTTACCAAGTTTTGATTGCAATGAACTTAAAATTGAACCATATGTTTTTTCTGGTGCTATTTCAATTGATTTATAGTACATTCTTGCTGGATGGTCATATGGTAATTGATTTATAAGTTCTGATAATAAGTTACTTCCATTTTTATTGTTTGCTGCTCTTACTAATTCTGCACAGCTTGCTAAGTTTTGCTCTTCTTCTGGTCTTGTTGCTATTAAATAATATATTAGAGCTTTTAGTAGCATTTCAGCCATATCATCCCAATATGGATCTGATTTTCCACTTTCTGTCTGTTGTCCTTTTACTACTGTATTTGCAATAACGTCTACATCTAATTCTGATGAAATATGCATTAATGGATTATATCCATCACTATATTGTGGATGTACTAGATTTAATACTTTGATATCATATCCATGTTCTTTTAAATATCCTGCTGTTCTATCATATAGTTCTCCTTTAGGATCTGTAAATACATATGAACCTAAACATTGATATGCATTTGGAATTGAATATGATGCAGATTTACCAGAACCTGATCCGTCCAACTACTAGAACATTAACATTTCCTCTTTTATCAACTGGTAAGTAATTATCCTCTGCAAGTATTATCCCTTTATTTCTACTTAATATTTGATATTGTTCTCCTCTTTGACTCCAATCACTTGAACCATGTTCTATATCTGTAAATTCATTTTTAGGAGCTGATCTAAATACTCCTATAAAAAAGAATAAAGCAAAAAATATTGTAAAAATGGTTAAGTCTGAGAAAAATGTTCCTCCTGCACCTTCTGAAAATACTTTTCCTAATGTACTAAATGGACTGGTTATTGATGAACCAAATGTAGCAAAAAACGTTTGTATCTCAAATTGTCCACTTAATCCTGCAACATGTGAACTATATGCAAAAGGCGAAACAAATACTATGGTCAAAAAAATCCATAGTATTGCACATATTATGAAATTAGTTCTATTTCTTCTGATTGCACCTTCTATTTTATAATGCATTTAAATCACCTACTCTTTTGTATTATTCACCAATTCCCATTCCTTGATCTTTTTGTTTATTATCTTTAATGCCTTCTCTTTCCTTCCATTCTTTAAGATTATTCATTATTTCTAAAAAGGCTTTGCTGTATGCATTTAAGTAAGCTTTTTTATATTCTTCTTCACTTTCAAAATCATCTCTATCAATTTCAACTTTAATCATGTTTTCTTTTATTTTATTTCCATTACTACCAACTATTATTCTAGATGCCTCTTTTTTATTAGTATCAATTGCTAATTGATGTGAATTTGCTTTTGTATCTATTATTGGCATTCCAGGTTCTAAAGATTCTAATTCACCACTATTTTCAATTCTAGTAGCATCTCCTGGCTTTTGTCCTTTTTCTAATTTATTACTATATTCTTGTAAAATAGAACAAACTATTTGCATTCTAATGGGTAATTCATTATCTTGTGGATTTAAATTAGCTTTACTCATTTAAACTTTCCTCCTTAATTCTCTTTTTTGTCTCTGATTTCAAAGGCAAAATAAGATTTATATGGTTTCAACTTACATTTCCCTCTAACTTCATTTGTCTTTTCATCAAAATAAAGTGTTGGTTTTACTTCTTCTGTAGTTTCTGGATCAATTATACAAATTGGTCTTTTAAGGTTTGGTGTATATTTAAAATCCTTAACTTCCGTAGCTTGCTCTGAGTAAATGCTATTAAATTTTAAAGGCATTGGTTTTTTGCTTATTGAAACCTTATCTCCTTCTAAAATAGCTGTATTTACTACAACTCTATCTTGTCCAAATGACAAAATAACTAATTGGTCTTTATCTTTTGATGGAAAATCCACATAAAAAGTTTTTCTAGTCATATCTCCTCTCAATTCTTCTGAATAATCTAATCTTTGAATTGTATATTTAGGAGAATCTTCTAAAAATTCTTTTCCTGTTTTATTTACTTGATATATTACTGTTTTTACTCCTTTTGGATCTGTGACACTAAAGTTTTTTCCTTCCCATGTCTCCATCTTTATTCTACACCCCATTCCTATGTTTTAATCCATAGTTTGTCATTTGTTACAACACTATATACAATTATAGCGAAATTTCAACGTTTTGTCAATATATAGTTTATGTAAATTTTAATTATTCATATTCCTTGGATTAAAATTTGATATTTCATTTAATTTTTCAAACATACTTTTTTCTTCTTTAGTTAATTGCTTTGGTACCATAACTTTAATTTCAGCTACTAAATCTCCTCTAGTTCCGCTTGCCTTTTTATAACCTTTTCCAGGTATTCTAAGTTTTTCTCCACTTTGAGTTCCTTGAGGTATATATACTTTTGTCTCATCATCAATTGTTTTTATATTTGCACGTGTTCCTAATGCTGCTTCCCATGGTGTTAAATATAAATCTGTATATAAATCATAACCCTGTAACTTAAATTTAGAATCACTTTCAATGTTTATTTTAAGATATAAATCGCCGTTTTTTCCACCATTTTCACCTTGTTTTCCTTGTCCTATTAAGCGGATTTTTTCTCCATTTAATATTCCTTCAGGAATTTTTACAGATATGGTTTTTATTTTTCCTTCATTTGTTCTCAATGATATTTTTTTATCAGTTCCATAAAATGCTTCCTCAATTGTTGTACTTATCTCAGTTTCAATATTCTCTCCTTTTATAGGTTGTCCTTTTGTTCTTTTTTCTTCACTGATATCATTATCCTTCAAGTCTCCTATAAACATATTCAAAATCGCACCCTTTTTTCCTTTTCCTGAAAAGGCTTTTTGTCCTTTTGCAAATTTTGAATTCCATATTCGATCATATTTTCTTTTAGATGCCGGTACTGATAATGTTCTATATGCTTCATTTATATCTTTAATTCTTTCTTCTGCTAATTTATCTCCTACATTTAAATCAGGATGGTATTTTTTTGCAGCTTTTCTATATGCATTTTTTATTTCTTCAATAGAAACATGGTTTGTTTCTAAGTCTAATATCTTGTAATAGTTTTTATATACCATTTTTAACATCCTCCCAAAAATTAGGTAGTTACATTATATCATAAATCAAAAAAAAATCCATAGTTTTCTACGGATTTTTTCATTTCATTTTGAAACGATTTAGCACATCCCCAACATACTCAACTTATCCAAAAGCTCACTGTATGATATTCCGCTTGCTTCAAACAATTTAGGATACATACTAATATTTGTAAAGCCCGGTAATGTATTTATTTCATTTATATAAATTTGATTCGTTCCTTCTTCTACAAAAAAGTCTACTCTTGATAATCCTTTTCCATCAATTGCTTTAAAAGCTTTTACTGCTTGTTTTCTTATTTTTTCTGAAACATCTTCTGGAATATCCGCAGGTATGCATGTTTTTGATTCTTCGTTTTTATATTTAGCATCATAGCTATAAAATTCATCAGCTGCTTTTATTTCTCCAACACATGATGCTATTACGTCTTCATTTCCTAAAACTGCACATTCAACTTCTTTTCCTACAATTCCTTGTTCTATTAAAATCTTATTATCAAATTTTGATGCATATTCAATATATTTTTTTAGCTCTTCAATATTAGTGGCCTTATTTATCCCTACACTAGAACCTGAATTTGATGGTTTTACAAAAACTGGATATTTTAAATTTCTTTCGATATTGTTTGCTGTTTCGTCCAATGTCATTATTTTTTCATTAAATTCAGAATCTATATTTATGTATTTGTCCTGATATTTTCTAATGTACTCATATTTAGCCTGCTTTAATCCGGCTTTTTCAAAAATGATTTTTGAATATACTTTATCCATTCCTACACTAGATGCTAAAACTTTGCATCCGCACATATGGTATTTTTAAAAGTTCAAATAGCCCTTGAATTGTACCGTCTTCTCCATATAACCCATGTAATACTGGAAAAATAACATCAAGATTTTTTAAATATTTCATTACATTTTCAATCTCTTTGCCATGCTCTACAAGTTGCCCCAATTTAATATCATCAGATTTTTTACTATACTCGTACCAAGTTCCATCTTTGCCAATATAGATTGGATAGATTTCATATTTTTCCTTATCTAAATTATTTAATATAGAATTTGCAGATACAACAGAGACTTCATTTTCTGTTGACATGCCTCCAAAAATTACTCCTAATTTTTTCTTTTTCATAATCTTTCATCTCTTTTCTTTTAATTAAACTTGCTAAATTATATGCCTTTTTCTAAAATTTAGCAACTATATTTTAAAAAAATGATTTGGGGACGGAGAAAAAATCATTATAATGATGATTTTTTCTCCGTCCCCAAATCATTTTCCGGCCTATAAGCTACTATTGAACACTTCTATTAGCTATCTCAATTGCCTTACTAACAATATTACCACAATCTTTTGAAGAAACTGAAGCCCAACTACCTCCATCTTGTTTTACTTGATCATAGACACCAAGTTCTTTTGCTATTTCTTCTCTTAAATTTTCAGATATTAATTTTCTATTTCTAGACATAATAACATCCTCCTACTAAATTATAATTTCTCTATTACAAAACAATTTTGTATTAGAGTTTGATTAGATAAAACTTTTAAAGTTTTTCTAATATTAGTATAAACAATTTTTTTCATTTTATTTTGACATTTTTATTACTTTTTACACATTTTTTGCAAATATATGATATAATTAAATAGAAATTATTCAAGGAGAAAATATATGAGCAAAAAAAATCAATTAATAGAGAAAGAATTACCTTCTGAAGCATCAAAAAACAAAGAATTTATTGAAAATCAAATTGAAGAAAAATCAATAAATACAGATACATTAGAAGATTCAGAAGAAAAAACTATATCAAATGAAATAATTGAAGAAAATAGTCAAATAGAAGATATAACTAAAAATGTTGAAAATCCCTCTTCTAATGAGGTTTCTTCAAATAATTCTGATACAAAATTCAAAAAAGTTAAAAAGCTTAAAAAAGAAAAAAGTGAAAAGACTAACAAAGCTTTACACATATTAAAAATAGTACTAATTTCAATTGTCACCATTATTTTACTTGCTTTTGCAATTTTTACAATTTTTAATATATTTAACACAAATATTGTATCAGGAATACAAATTCAAGGTTTAGATGTTTCTGGAATGAGCAAATCAGATGCAAAATATCAATTAGATAATTACATTACAGAAAAATTACCAGAAGAAATTAAAGTAAAACATGGTGATTTTGAAGCAACAATTTCTTTATCTCAAATAGAAGCAAGCATTGATACAAAAACCGCTTCTGAAAACGCATTCAAAATAGGACGCGAAGGAAATCCTTTTCAAAATGATTATCAAGTGTTAAAAACTTTATTTAATAATGTAAATATACCACTAGCAACTAGCGTGAATACTGAACAATTAACACAAAACTTACAAGAGATATCTACACAACTTCCAGATGCAGTAATACAAAGTAGTTACTATCAAGATGATAACAATTTAATAGTAACGTCTGGTAAATCAGGATATATAATTGATATTGAACCAACAATTGAAGCTATTAAAAATTCTATATCAAATTTTTCTTGCATTGATACACCTATTGAGTTAGTTGTAAAGGAAGAACAGCCAGCAGAAATCGATGTTGAAAAAATACATAACGAAATCTATAAAGAACCTGTAGATGCATATTATACAACAAATCCTTTTACAGTTTATCCTTCTGAAAATGGATTGGATTTTAAGATTTCTGTTGAAGAAGCCAAAAATCTAATTGCATCTGAAGTTAAAGATGAATATACAATTCCTTTAAAAACTTTATACCCTAGTGTAACTACAAGTATGATTGGAACAGAAGCATTTCCAGACCAATTAGCTAGTTTCTCAACAAATTATAATACTAGAGATACTGATAGAACTACAAACTTAAGATTAGCAGCAAATAAAGTCAACGGAACAGTTTTAATGCCCGGTGAAACTTTCTCATATAACAAAGTCGTAGGACAAAGAACGATAGCAGCTGGATATAAGGAAGCACCTATATATGTTAATGGTCAAGTTGTAGATGGTCTTGGCGGTGGAATTTGTCAAATTAGTTCTACTTTATACAATGCTGTAATTTATGCTAATTTAGATATAGTTACTAGAAGCAATCATCAATTTGTACCTTCATATGTTACTGCAAGTAGAGATGCAACTGTTGTATATGGTGCAACTGATTTTCAATTTAAAAATAACAGAAAATATCCAATAAAAATCATGTGTTCAGTTTCTGGTGGAGTTGCTTCAGTTAGAATCTTTGGTTTAAAACAAGATGATGACTATGATGTAGAAATTTCTTCTTACATAACAGGCCAAACCTCAACAGCAACTTATTCAGAAGCATATAAGATTTTAAAAAGAGATGGAAAAGTAGTTAGCAAAGTATTATTATCGAAAGACACATACAAAAGACATTAAGAACCAAGCTCGCTCCGCGAGATGGTTCTCTTTTTATTACATGGCTAAAGTCCCATTAGGTGTATCAGTAATAATTAATATATCTTCTTCTCTACCATTATCAACATTTATATACACTAGAAATTCTTTATCATCAACTTTCCCTTTAAACTCATAACAAAGAATCTCTGTTTTCCATTCAGTAGGAATCATCGCAAGACCTTCACTTTCAATCTGTAAATTCTGATTTAAACTAGACTTTGCCTCATCAACTGTAATCTTAGGTTCTGTTAAAGTCCTAATAGTATGATTATTTAAATATCCTGTTGTCTCCACTCCTAATATTTCCCCATTATCTAAAGCAACCTTTACTTTAATTAAATCAGGATACAAAATAACATCATCTTGAGTTGTAGCATAATTAATAGTAACTATTCCCTCTTGTTTCAAATAATATGTTTCTTTCATATTTTCAAAACCTCTTGAAGATAAAAATTCCTTTCCAATGTTATTTGCTTCATCTTGTGAAATAATTTCTGCTGAAACATCTCTATTAGTATTCATATTAACTATATGTCCACCTTTTTTAGACACAGATATATTAATTGTATTATCTTCTTGATTTGTTATTGAAAAATCATAAACTGGAATCGTAGCATTTTCAGATAATCCTAAATTTGTTACTTCCTTGCATTTATCTTGTCCAACAAAATCAATGGCTTTTTGCTTTGCATCTTCTTCTGATATATCTTCTCCTGTAAGTCCTTTAGGCTCTGAACTAGTTAAATGTTCAGAAAAAGCACCATCATATATTAATCCAGAATATTCGTGAAAATTTTCCTCTAAATTACTAAAACTCTCTTGAGAAATATTATCAACCTGTTGTGCAAAAGCTACTGTTCCTTTTTCAGTCAACTCATCCCATTTAAATCTACCTTGATTTAAATCCTCTGATAACTGATTTAGTGTATTTTCCAATTCTACACTATATCCATGTAATTCTTGCAAATTGTCTAAATCCTCTTGTGTTAAAGCCTCATCATATATATTTTTTCTTGATAACGAATAACTATAATCACTAACTTGATTTAAAAACTTTTCTGTATTTTGCAATTCTTGGCTTTCTATTGGAAGTCTTGCCAAATAACTTTGCGCAAGATTTGCCTCTCTCCAAAGATTTGTTAAAGTTTCAGCTCCATGTTCAGGTGTTGAAGATATTAATGCTTTTGCAAGATATGTTTCAACATTTTGCACATAATCTACCAATTCATAAAAAGCCATATTATATGAATTTTCAGATGCTTGTCTATATTCTCTTTGCTTACGGTAAAGCAAAAATCCTAATATTGCAACAATAACTAATAATACCATGATAACACTGAACATATGCCCTTTTTTTAATCGATTTTTCCATTCTACTAATTTATTCATCTATAAACCTCCTTCAGGGATTAGGGGACAGACCTAAAAATCCCTTTATTTACAAAATCTATGTTTTCCTATTGTTTTTACTACTGGCCTTGACCATATCCATTTATTAGTTGCAGTAGCTGGATTAAAATAATAAATACATCCACCTGTTGGATCCCATCCATTCATCGCATCTTGCGCTGCTTTATATACTGTAGAATTCTCATCAATTGGTGCATTTATTTGACCATCTGCAACAGCTGTGAAAGCTCCGCTTTGATATATAACTCCTGCTATTGTATTTGGGAATTGTGAACTTTTAACACGATTTAATATGACTGCACCAACTGCAACTTGTCCTTCATATGGTTCTCCTCTTGCTTCTCCATTTATTGCTCTTGCCATTAATTGCAAATCAGATGCACTGCTACTACTCGCCGCATAACTAACATCTTCTTTAACAATTCCTTCATCTATAAAAAAAATAAAAAATAATAACACCATTAAAAATACAAAAACCATAATTATTTTAAAAAAACTTCTTACTTTTAAAAAAATCTTCACTTTAAATTTCCTTTCTTTTAAGTTATTTTATATCAAAACAATTAATTTTCTTAAAAAATTGCAACTAAAAATTGTAATCTTCTTTATTATTTTGTACCTTTTGAAAAAAAATATTCCATTTTTTGAATTTTTATCTGTTTTATGTTAGAATATTGAAAAATATTTATTATAAAATTTGAAGGGAATATCAATATGAAAAAAATTCTAATTTTTTATGCATCATATGGAGGGGGACATCTAAATGCTGCAAAATCGATTTATGAATATATTATAAATAATTACAAGCAATATGATATAGAAATGATAGATTGTATGAAATATGTAAATAAAACTATTGAAAAAATTACGACAGCCGCATATAGAGAAGCTGCAAAAAAAATGCCTTGGGTTTGGGGGCGAATTTATAATGATTCTCAAAAAGGCCCTTTGGCACATCTATCTTCAAGGTCAAATAAAATAATGGCAATCAAATTATTAAAATTATTACGTGAGAAACAACCTGATTTGATTATTTCTACTCATCCTTTTGGAAGCCAAATGTGTAGCTATTTAAAAAGGAAAGGGAAAATCCATGCAAAAATTGCAACAGTTATGACTGATTTTGCTCCTCATGACCAATGGTTAATTGGAAGTGATTTTACTGATTATTATTTTGTTGCTCATGATAAAATGAAACAGTATTTAATTAGTAAAAATATTCCTGAACAACATATATTTGCAACTGGAATTCCTTTATCAAAAAGGTTTTTAGAAAAACATGATAAAAATAAAATACTTAAAGATTTTTCTTTGTCTGAAAATAAGAAGATTATATTATTTTTTGGTGGCGGGGAGTTTGGACTTGGAAAAAGTAAAACTGTTGAAATTTTTGAAAGTTTTGTTTCTTTTAATCATGATTTACAGATAATTGGTATTGCTGGAAAAAATGAGAAAATGAAATTGGCTTTTGAAAATATAGTAGAAAAATATAATGCAAAAGATAGAGTTAGAGTCCTACCTTTTACAGATAAAGTTCCTGAACTTATGTCTGTGTCAACTTTAGTTGTTACTAAACCTGGCGGAATGACTACTACTGAAAGTTTGGCTTCTCATTTGCCTATGATTATAATAAATCCAATTCCTGGTCAAGAAGAAGAAAATGCTGAATTTCTTGAAAGTAAAGGTATTGGTATTTGGATTAAAAAAGATACTGATGTTTCTTCTTTATTAAATGATTTGTTTTCAAATTCAAATAAATTAGAAATAATGAAAAAAAATACAAAACTTCTTGCTAAACCTAATTCTACTAAAGATATTTGTGAAATTTTGTTAAGCTAAAAAAAGCACCTATTTTGGTGCTTCTTTTAGTATAAGGTATCCGTTAAATAAAAAGATTTCAAAATCTTGTGTATTCTGACGAATCTCAACAGGTATTATGATTCTATTTTTATCATCCATTTTCAGAAAAGAAATTACTTTCTGATTTTTCAATTCATCTTGAACCTTCGGTTTTAATCGAATCATCGAATTTCCCATTGAACATAGCGCAATCTCTTTGCAATCTTTAATTTTAGAAAATTTGACTAATTCAACTGGTAATTGCAATCTCCCCTGTTTGTCTAATGACCGTATCACCTTATTAATCATATGCTTTCCCTCCTATGAATCAGGGTTTATTTGTTATGTAAAACATTTTATCATATAATAATACATTTTTCAATAGTTTACCAATCATTCTCTTGAGAATTTTACAATTCTCTTCTTCCTTCTAAAGCCTTAGTTAAAGTAATCTCGTCAGTATACTCTAAATCACCACCAACAGGAATACCATGTGCTATCCTTGTAACTTTGATTCCTAATGGCTTAATCAACTTAGATAAATACATAGCAGTTGCCTCACCCTCAACTCGTGGATTTGTTGCTAAAATTACCTCTTTTACTTGTCCATCCATAAGCCTTGATAACAATTCCTTTATTTTTATATCATCTGGTCCAACTCCATTCATAGGAGAAATTGAACCATGTAAAACATGATAAACACCTATAAATTCATGTGTTTTTTCCATTGCAATAATATCTCTAACATCTTCTACTACACATATTACACTTGTATCTCTTTTTGGATTTGCACATATCTCACATGGATCTGTATCAGAAATGTTAAAACATTTGCTACAATATTTTAAATTTTTCTTTGCATTGATAATAGAAGAAACAAATTCGTTTGTTTCTTCTTCTGAACAGTTTAATATATAAAAAGCAAGTCTTGCAGCTGTCTTATGCCCAATACTTGGTAATCGTTCAAAACTTTCTATTAATTTTTCAATTGATGGTGAATAAAGTGACATAGTTTCCTCCTAAAAGCCATTTTTCAACAAAGGTCCGTCCCTAAATCCCTAAAAACAGGGATTTTTAGGACCGTCCCTAAAATCCCCCTAGTCCAGGTATGTTAAATTTTCCAAGTTGATCTGCTTGTGCTGAATCTACTTTTCTTAATGCCTCATTTACACATGTTAAAATTAAATCTTCTAGCATTTCTACGTCATCTGGATCAACTACTTCTGGTTTTATTTTTATTTCTTTTATAATTTTTTCCCCTGATACTTTTACACTTATTGCTCCTCCACCTGCTGTTGCATCAAATTCTTTTGTAGCTAATTCTGCTTGTGATTTTTCCATATCTGCTTGCATTTTTTTAGCTTCTTTCATTAAGTTATTTAGATTCATTCCTCCGAATCCTCCCATTCCACCTGGGAAACCTCCTCTTTTACTCATTCTAAATTCTCCTTTCTTCATTCATTATTTAGATATAATTTCAGTTATTAATCTATTATATTAAATGGTATATCTGACTCATTTGCAAGATTTTGCAAATTTTCTTCTCTTGTTACTTTATGTGTATTTTGTTCTGGTACAATATACTTTATTTGCATTTCTTTGCCACAAGCCATTGAAACCAGATTTGAGATTTCTCTCATATTTTCTTGCTTATCTAAAACTAACTTTCCAAATGATGTCATACCATTTGGAAATTCTATTCCAACTGTCATATCATTTATTTCTTTCGCATTTGTTCCCATTAAGTTAGTATATAAAACTCTTTTTCCTCTTTGCTTCAAATCATTTAATATTTGTGGCCAATATTCTTCTGAATTTCTAGAAAATTTCGTTGTAGTTGCAGTAGTATTATTAGAGTTTGATCTTGTTTTTGTTTGTTTTACAGCACTATTTAAGCCATTTGAATTATCTGAATTATTCAAATTATTTGAAACACTTTTTCCTGTTATATTTGCCGTTGTGTTCGTATTTATGATATCATTTTGTAACACAGAATTTCCTTCTTGCAAATTTCCTTGATTTACTATTTGACCTACATTTTTATTATTTCTCAAATAGTTTTCGATTTTAGTAACTCTTATCTCAAGATTTGAACTAGAATTTTGACTATTTTGTATTCCGTTACTTTGAAGATTATTTTCATTCATAGTTCTAAGTTGGCACATTTTTATCATACCTGCTTGAAACATTATAGTTTTTTGAGTTGTTCTTTTTATATCATTCTCCATTTCTGATAATTCATATATTATATTAATAAGTTGTTCCTTAGTTGTTTTGTCCGCAATATCTTTTATCTTAGCTTTTTCTTCATCATTATACATTTCTAATTTTCCAGCCGTCTTATAAACAAGAACATCCTTACAATATTTAATCATTTCCCACAATAAATTTACTATATCTTTTCCTTCATTTAGGATAACATCTACCGCTTCTAATGTTTTATCAATATCATATGAAAAGACTGAATCAATAACATCATGTACTAAAGCTGTACTAGGTATACCAACTAAATCTCTTATCTTATTTTCATCAATTTTATTATCTCCATCTTGAACACATCTTTCCAAAATAGAAAGTGCATCTCTCATTGCTCCCTCTGAAAGAATAGCAATTATATTTAACGCTTCTTCTGTTATCTCTATTTTACTTTCTTCACATACTATTTTTAAACGTTTTATTATATCTTCATTTGATATTCTTTTAAAATCAAACCTTTGACATCTTGAAAGAATTGTTGCTGGTAATTTTTGTGGTTCTGTTGTTGCCAATATAAATTTAACATGCTCTGGTGGTTCTTCCAATGTCTTTAACAAAGCATTAAAAGCTCCTGTTGAAAGCATATGCACCTCATCTATGATATATACTCTGTATTTTGCCTTCGTTGGTAAAAAATTAACCTCTTCCCTTATACTCCTAATATCTTCTACACTGTTGTTTGATGCAGCATCCATTTCAACAATATCAGTTAATGCACCTGACAAAGCTTCTTTACATATCTCGCATTCATTGCAAGGCTCTCCATCTTTTGGATTTAAACAATTTACTGCTCTAGCTAAAATTTTAGCTGCTGATGTTTTTCCTGTTCCTCTCCCTCCATTAAAAAGATATGCATGTCCCACTCTATTTGCTATTATTTGATTTTTTAATGTTCTTGTAATTGCCTCTTGCCCAACCATTTCTCCAAATGTTAATGGTCTAAATTTCCTATAAAGTGCTGTGTATCCCATATTACCACATCCTATAAATCAATCCTTTAAAAAATGGCTGATACTCAATCTCTCTATGGAAAGATTCCACATAAAGATTACTACTTATTGCTGCTCCCTTCCGGGCCTGACAAGATTCATAGGTCTTTATCGGATTCTCTCCATACAAAGATTAAGTTCAAACCATTTGTATTATATAATGAATTTTAGTATTTTACAAGTCAAATTCAAAATTTTTTAAGAATCAATTTTGAATTCTTTTAAATATAAAATCACTCATGTCTGTAATTTCTTGAGATGTTGTACCTTGTCCCACTACATCGCCTACTGGAATATTTAGAGAAATATTAGCTTGATATCCTTTCCCATTTTGTGTTCTTATTGTAAAATCAAATGTCAATTTTGCTTGTAATTGTTCATTTGTTATTCCTGATTTTGATAATAATTGTTGATTATTAATTTCTAAATCATCTGTTACATATTCCGTTAAATTATCATATGAACAACGAAAACTAACTAATCCACCTTGATTTGAAATCTCCAAATTTTTTAAGTTTGTTTCCATACCACCTGTATATACTAACTCTTGTACAACATCATTAGCTTGATTTTTAAAAATTTGCTGTTCTTCATCACTATCTGGTTTGTATATTTTTACTTTATCACCATTTTGACCTTCGACTACAATATTATTAATTAATACAGAAGTTATGGTATCAGTACCATCATAATCACTATTTTTATCAATATACAAATAAATATCATTATATTGATACAAATCAAAGTTCCATCTAGTGTCTACAGCTTCTTTACTTATTCCATCTGATGAACTAATAACCGAAATTTTAGTTAATTCAAAAGGCATATTAGTCTCTCCTTCTACATTATAACGTAAAATTAATATTCCAACCACGAAAAATATAATTGCAATTATTGTTATAATCATAACTATATGGAATGATTTTCTATGTGTTAAATACTTAAATTTTTCTATCATTTTTTACCTCCAATAGGGATTTTTAGGACCGTCCCCCTAATCCCTTTTTCTCAATTCCTTGAAAAAATCTTTCAAAATCTCCTCACATTGTGCTTGTAGAATTCCTGTTTCTACAGTTACCTTATGATTAAATGTAAAATCATCAAACAAGTTTAAAACCGAACCGGCAGCACCTGTTTTTTTATCCATTGTCCCAATATATAAATTTTGGATTCTAGAATTTATAATTGCTCCTGCACACATAGAACATGGCTCTAATGTAACATACATATCACAATCTAAAAGTCTCCATGCCTCTAATTTTTTACTTGCTTTTTGGATTGCTAATATTTCAGCATGTTTGGTTGTATCTTTTTTAGTTTCTTTTAAATTATGCGCTCTTGCTATAATTTTTCCATCTTTAACTATAACACATCCAACTGGTACTTCCAATTTGTCATATGCTTTTTTTGCTTCTTTCAAGGCTTCTTTCATAAATTTTTCTTTTTCTTGCATGACTTTCTACAAAATATATAACTATATCTTTTCCTTTCTTTTATCTTTTAATATATCATATTATACACTTTAATCACTAATTTTGTAAAGTCTGGTTTTATCCTTAATGACATTTAACATTAATAATTTCAATAATCTCAAACTCAATATTTATTCTACATAAATTATGTTGTATCACATTTTATTTTATAAAAAGTTTAATGCTTTCATAAGTATTTTTTATGTTTTTGTAAAATCGAATAACTCATTTATTTCTATTGTGCTACCATAAAAATTGCGTGTAAAAATATGTCACACAAATACCAAAGAAGAGGGGGTTTAAAATGCAAATCAAAGGCAAAGAAGTTGGCAATATAGAAATAACAGTTTATAAAACAGAAGATGGTTATCCTTTCTTTTATATAAGACCTGATGATGAATCGTTACTACCAATTGTTGATATTTTAGAAGATACATTAAAGCTTTATTAACTGTAATCAAAAAATGAATAGGTTGCAAATTCAATCTATCCATTTTTTCTGTTTATTATGCCATTAATCTTTTTTGGTCTACCCAGAGGGACTCGAACCCCCATCGGTCGCTTAGGAGGCGACTGCTCTATCCTGCTGAGCTATAGGTAGATATTAAGTTACCTAAAACATTATATTATATTTAATCATAAAAATCAATATTTTTATTTTTCTTAAATGTCAAATTACCTTGTATATTCTAAAAATTTATTAAAAAATCTTATCCCCTTGACAAGCTCTGATATAATATAAAAGGTGATAAAAATGCAAAGAATACTAAGTTATATGAGAAAAGCAATAGAAGAATATAAAATGATAGAAGAAGGAGACAAAATCGCAGTATGCCTATCAGGCGGAAAAGACTCAATAACAATGCTTACAGCATTTAAAGCATTACAGAGATTTTATCCAAAAAAATTTGAGATAATAGCAATTAGTATAAATCCAGGATTTGAACATTTTGACACAAAATTATTAAAAAATATCTGTGATAATTTAGATATTCCATTATTTATCGGAGAAAGTAATGCAAAAGCAATAGTTTTTGATATTAGAAAAGAAAAAAATCCTTGTTCTTTATGTGCCAATCTACGTAGAGGTATAATTAATTCCATTGCTATACAAGAAGGCTGTAATAAAATTGCTTTGGGACATAACCAAGATGATGTTTTAGAAACTTTTTTATTGAATTTATTATATACAGGAAGCATTGGTACATTTTCTCCTGTTAGTTATATGGATCGTACTAAAATAACTTTGATTAGGCCTTTGGTGTATACTCCGGAAAAAACTATACGAAGTTTTGTACGTAGAAACAATATTGAAGTAATGAAAAAAGTATGCCCAATGGATGGCACATCAAAAAGAGAAGATATGAAACAATTAATTTTTTCTTTGACGAAAAGTATTCCTATGTTACGTGCTAATTTATTTGGGGCTATTCAAAGAAATTTACCTGATTGGAAAGTTAATAAATAAAGAATTAGTACAAAAACGCAAGAAAGTCAACTCTAATTTTCTTGCGTTTTATCTTTTTATTATATTTTACCTTGTACAATTTCTCATTATCCTTCCACAATTTTTAACATAGCCTCTTTTAACTCTGATAATTTCTCTTCTGCTTCTTTTTCTGAGTTTCCCTTAATTCCCATATACAACTTAATTTTAGGTTCTGTTCCAGAAGGTCTAATACAACACCAACTGTTATCCTCTAATTCATAATATAAAACATTTGATTTTGGTAATCCAGTTTTTGATATTTCTCCTGTTTTCATATCTTTGACTATATCTTTTTCAACATCTTTAAATACCAAAACCTTATATTTCCCAATACTTTCTATATCTGTTTCTCTCATTTTAGTCATCATGTCTTTTATTTCTTGAGCACCTTGTACGCCTTCTCTAACAATGGAAACTTGTGCTTCTTTATAATATCCATATTTTTCATAAATATCAATCATTGCATCCCACAAAGTTTTACCTTTTGAAGCATAATAGCAAGCAGCCTCACATAGAGCCATTACAGCTGCAATTCCATCTTTATCTCTTGCATAATCACCAATTAAACAACCATAACTTTCTTCAAATCCAAAGACATATTTTTTATCATGATTTTCATCTGCTTTTCTCATTACTGCACCAATATTTTTAAATCCTGTTAAAACTTCTATACATTCTAAACCATAATATTTTGCAATAGCTTTTGCAAGTTCTGAAGATACTATTGTTGTTATAAACATTCCATTAGATGGTAATATTCCTTTTTCTTTCATTTGTGAAATTCTATACTCCGCAATTAATAAAGCTGACATATTTCCAGTATAGTTCATATATTCACCTGTTTTTGAATCTTTTGCATAAATACCTAGTCTATCAGCATCTGGATCTGTTGCTAAAACCACATCTGCATCAACTTTTTTAGCCAATTCTAAAGCTAGTTTAAATGCATTTGGATCTTCTGGATTAGGATAATCAACTGTTGGAAATTCTCCATCGGGATCTTTTTGCTCAGGTACTACATATACATTTTCCATTCCTAATTCTTTTAACAATTTTTCAGCTATTGTATTCCCTGTTCCATGTAAAGGAGTATATACTACCTTTAACTTCTTCCCCTGCTCCTTCATAATTTCAGGATTTAATATATGTTCTTTCAATACTTTTATATACTTTTCATCCATTTCTGGTCCGACAATATTTAATAGTCCTTTTTCAATTGCTTCTTCCTTAGAAATTGACTTTATTTCACTAAACTCTTTTACATTTCTTACTTTTTCTATAATTTCTGTATCTCTCGGACTAACAATTTGTGAGCCATCATCCCAATATACTTTGTATCCATTATATTTTGGTGGATTATGACTTGCAGTAATCATTACACCTGCTGTGCATTTTAACTTTCTAACTGCAAAAGATAATTCTGGTACTGGTCTTAGATTTTCAAATAAATATGATTTTATTCCATTTGCACAAAAAATCAATGCTGTTTGTAATGAGAACTCTTTTGACATTCTCCTAGAATCATAACTAATAGCTACTCCTTTATCTTGGGTTCTTTGCTCTAAAATATAGTTTGCTAATCCTTGTGTTGCTTTTCCTACGGTATATTTATTCATTCTATTTGTTCCAGCACCTATTATTCCTCTTAATCCTGCTGTTCCAAATTCAAGTTCTTTATAAAATCTATCTTCTATTTCTTCCTTGTTATCCTTTATTTCCATCAATTCCTTTTTTGTTTCTTCATCAAATTCTGGGCTTTTACACCATCTTTTATACTCTTCTAAGTAATTCATATTTCCTCCATTCCCCTGCATTAAATCAGGCTTTTTAATTTACTTTTATATATTATCACAATTTTTTTAATTAAAAAAGTATTTTTTATATTATATTTAAAATAATAAATAGCAAAAACAATTTTTTGTCGAAAAACGCGATGAAAAGTTACATAATTTTTGCAAATATCATTGCAAATCATAGTAAATTATGATAATATTTGGATACAATTTCTTCAGATTTATATCTAAAGCTAATTTTCTTACTAAATATTTAAATCTATAATTTCAAAAAAAATTAAAAACAAAGAAAAATAATGAAAAGAAGTGAAAAGAAAAGATATACATAGATTATATTAATAAAAGTACTATTTTTACTATAAAATAAACTTTGATTTTATAGTGCGAATGAATTACAATCTTTATAATTGAACATCAGACAAAAGTAGATGAACATATGCCATTTCGAATGGCAGATTATAGTCTAGCAATCATAGATTCAAGAAAAAATTTAAAAGACAAAAAAAATAAAAAACTGCAACCAACTATTGTACCAATAGTGATTTATGCAGGAACATCGAAATGGACGGCAAAAAAAGGACTAGAAGAATCACAAGAGGTCTTTAAACATCGTAAAGGTAGTAGCTCAATTATTAGATATAATTTAGTTGACATACGAAGTGTAGAAGAAGCAATAGAAAGAAAAACAGCAATAGCAAGAATATCTGTAATTGATCGATTGAATTCATCTGAACAACTATTAAAAGCTGTAGAAAAGTTTTCCGAAACTCTAACAAGTGAAAAAGAAAGAAAAGAATTTGCAAGAGAAGTAGTATATATTTTGGAAGATAGATTAGAAAAAGATAAGCTAGAAAAAATTAAAGAAATAATATTAAAAGAAAAAGGAGGAGATAAAGTTATGGCACATATCCATGAAGTATTAAGAAAAGAAGCATAAGAAATGAGAAAAAAAGCAATAGAAGAAGGCTTACAAGAGGGCAGACGTGAGGGCAGACGTGAGGGCAGACGTGAAAGTAAACGTGAAGGCAGACAAGAAAGTTTAATAGATGTAGCTAAAAAAATGCTAATGGAAAAAGTGGACATAGATTTTATTACTAAAATAACTGGATTAAAAAAAGAACAATTTGTAAAATGATTATTTATTTAAAAGTAAAAATCTTTTTATTATATGAAATAATAGTATAATAAAAAGATTTTTTTGACATATTATATTTAAAAATTATATAATTCTAAATGTAATAAAACCAGATTTAGGAGTGTTATTTATGAATGAAAAAAAAGAAATTTTTAATAATGAAGATTACAAATATATAAGTAATTTCGTAGAAGAAAAATTACCTATTTTAAGACAAAATAAAAAATTTAATGAAAAATATTTAAATTTAACAGATACAATTGAAAAACTAGAAAAAACTCTATCTGTACAACAAAAAGAACAGTTAGATGAAATTATTAAATTATTTTATGAAACCGAAGAATATTACTTTGCCTTTAGCTATTCTTTAGGAATTAAATATGGTAAAGAACTAGAACAATTATAAATCTAAAAAATCACCCTTATACGTACATTACTCTATTTAGACAAAAAATACTCTATAAGATGTAATATTGTTTCTTTATCTTTTTTACTTAACTTTTTAAAATTTTCGTCATAAATTGAAACAAATTCTTTATTCTCTTTATCTAACAAGTCATATAATACAATATCTGGTGTAATTCTATAAACATTACACAACTTAATTAAAGTATCTATACTTCCTTTAGATAGTCCTCTTTCAATTTGACTAATATGTCTAGGTTCTAATCCAGTCAACTCTGCTACTTGATTTTGTGTCAAATTATTTTTTAATCTATATTCTTGAAATACCTTCCCTATATGAATATTGCTATCTTTTTTCTCCATTTTCTTTACCTCCTTGTATAATATATTTAGGTTTTTAAAAGGTTACCCATAAACCTTGATATTCAATTATATCTTTCTATGATAT
>CALXCG010000019.1 GCA_944386745.1 uncultured Clostridia bacterium
ACTTTAACACAATTAGTTAACAATTAAAGTTAGCTATTTTTTGTGCAAAAAGTGCCATAACTTGCTTAACATTATACTACAATTTAACATATTTTTCAAATTATGTAGATTTATGTATCAACTTTTTATAAGATTTCTCCAATATTATTTATAATCTAATATTCTTCTATTGTTATTAATCTTACTATTAATTCCACCACAAATATTTTTTTCTTAATAACATTGCTTGGTCCTCTGTTATATCTTTACTATACCATGCTCTATTAATATTTGAAATTAATTCATCTGCTTCACAATCTTCATCAAGCCTTTTTTCTTTTCGTGCCTTAATAAGATTATCTATATTTTCCTGTAAATAATCTGGTATCTCAAAATCTATTTCTATACTTTCATCACAATACATAATATTCCCATCCTTTTTCTCATTATTGCCTTTAAAAAGCAAAAAAAGTAGATTTAATTATCTACTTCTTTTATACTACTCTTATTAATTAAATTTTCTAAAATTTATTTACTTTGGCGGAGATGAGAGGGTTCGAACCTCCGCGCCCCTTTCGGGACCTAACTGTTTAGCAAACAGTCCCCTTCACCACTTGGGTACATCTCCATCTTATAAATAAAAGTTAGATATTCAGGAAACAAAAAGAAGTATCTAACTTTATTTTGGCGGAGAGGGTGGGATTCGAACCCACGGTACGCTATTAACGCACGCCAATTTTCAAGACTGGTGCCATAAACCAACTCGACCACCTCTCCATTTATAAAGACAAATGTCCAGCGACAATATACATATTAGCATTTTTCTGAACAATTGTCAATAGTAATTTTCAGTTTTTTATAACTTTCTGATATTTTCTATTTTCTATCTACCCTAATATTACCTTCTGCATTTATAGCTTTCTGTACAGCCAATTTTTCTTCTTCAGACATAGTATAACTAGATTCTCCGTTTTTAACAGGTTTTGCATAAATATTAGACATTTCTCTAGAATAGATACCATTTAAGACAACACCATCATTGTGTTCATCTAATAAAGCAAGTGTGAAGCTTAAATCACTTCCAGTATCTTTAAAAGCATTATATCTAACAATTCCCACTTTTTGGATACATCTTGTTAAATCTTCATCTAAAGTTTTCACATAATTTGCAATTTCAGCATTTTGTTTTTCAACTTTTTCAACTCTATACATATATGTTTCCAAATCTTCTTCTATATTATTCCCATTTCCTAACTTTTCTAAGAATTTTTTGTATTTTTTATTTAAACTAGACAATTTTGCCATCAATATTATAACTAACAATACTAAAATTATTGTAATTATAACCCATCCTAACAAAAAGAAATCCCCTTTTATTATATCCATAATCATATCCATGTAATCACATCTCTCTTTCTTATTTATTATTAACTAAATCTAAAATTCTCTCTAAATCCTCATTTGAAGTATATTCAATTATTATCTTTCCCCTTCTTCTTCCAGCATCTAATCTAACTTTTGAGCCAAAGAAAGATTGAAAAGTATTTTCTATATTTTTATACAATATATGATTTCTTTTTTGCTCTTCTTTAGTCTCTTTTACTTTAGATTTTTTCTCAACTTGTCTAACTGTAGCTCCTCTTTCTAGCATTTGTATTGCTGTTTCATATTGTTTTTCTGGTGGTAACATTAAAAGAGCCTTACAATATCCTTCTGATATTTTTCCTTCTTTAACCATTTCTAATACTCGTGGCTCTAAATTTAAAACTCTAACCCAGTTAGCCACTGTACTTCTACTTTTTCCTAGTTTTTTTGCAACAATTTCTTGAGAAAGACCATAATTGTCAATAAGAGTACGTATTCCTAATGCTTTTTCATAAGGATTTAAGTCCTCTCTTTGCATATTTTCTATTAAAGAAATTTCTGTATTTACTCTTTCATCATCTTCTCGTATTATTGCTGGTATTTCAGTTAATCCTGCTATTTTAGATGCTCTCCATCTTCTTTCACCTGCTACAATACTATAATAACCATCTTTTTTACTTACTACAATTGGTTGAATTAATCCATATTCTTTAATAGATTGTGCCAATTCCTCCAATGCTTCTTGATCAAACCTTTTTCTTGGTTGGTCTCTATTTGGTTCAACTTCTGTTATTTTCAAATTTTTTAAAGTATCATTTTCTTGTACTTGTTCTTCCTCTGGAACAGGACCAAATAATGCATCTAATCCCTTTCCTAACCCTGTCATCTTAGGCATTTTAATCACTATCCTCTCATTCTATGAATTTAATATTTTATTAATTTTACATCTATGCCATATGTTTTGCTTTTTTCTCTTCTTCATTTATTTTTAAAAACTCTTTTGCGAATTTCATATAACTTTTTGCTCCTTTAGAACGCGGATCATATTCAGTAATTGGCATACCATAACTTGGAGCTTCACTTAATCTAACATTTCTAGGTATTACTGTTTTATAAACTTTGTCTCCAAAGTATTTTTTTACTTCTTTTACTACCTGATTTGATAAATTTGTCCTTATATCATACATAGTTAACAAAGCACCTTCAATTTCAATATCTTTATTTAAATGCTTTTTCACTAAGTTAATTGTATTTAAAAGTTGTCCTAATCCTTCTAGCGCATAATATTCACATTGTACAGGTATTAAAACACTATTTGATGCAGTAAAAGAATTTAAGGTTATTAATCCCAATGATGGAGGACAATCAATCAATACATAATCGAATCTATCTTTTATTACTTCTAATTTCTCTTTTAGTCTTTGTTCTCTCGACATCATTGATACTAACTCAACTTCGGCACCTGCTAAATTTATATTTGATGGACATACTTTTAGATTTTTTATCATAGTATTTTGTATTGTTTCTTCAATTTCTGTCTCTCCTACTAATACATCATACAAAGATAACTCTACATCTTTTTCTACTCCCAAACCACTTGTAGCATTACCTTGAGGATCAGCATCTATTAATAATACTTTTTTTCCTTTTTTAGCTAAAATTGTACCTAGATTAACTGTTGTAGTAGTTTTTCCAACTCCACCTTTTTGATTTGCTAATGATATTACTTTACTCAATTTCATTGCCCCCATTTTTAGTTAATTTTGCTTTTGTAGTTTAAGTAAAACTTTATCAACAAGTTTTATATTTTCTACACTTCTATAATATAAAAATATATAAAAAAAGTCAATAAATTTTTAGAAATTTTTGTGAATTTTTCCAAAAATTTTATCGACTTTTTTGCGTCTAAATCAAGAAAAACGCTTCTAGAGTTGACGTAGAACCTTATAATGGTTTTTTTGAAGGCTCTCCTGCTTTTCTAGGATATTTACTAGGTGTTTCTTTAATTTTATCAATTAAAATAATATTTCTATTAATATCAGAATTTGGTAAATCAAATTCATCTACTTTTTCAACTTTTCCGCCTAAGATTTTGATTGCATTTTTAGAATGTTCTAACTCTTCTTCTATCAAAGAACCTTTCATACTAATTACCTTTCCTCCAACTTTTACAAGAGGTAATAAATATTCTGATAATGTCGCAAGATTTGCAACTGCTCTAGATGTAGCTATATCAAATTTTTCTCTATACTTTTTATCTTTTCCAAAATCTTCTACCCTTGAATGAACTGTCTCGATTTTTTCTAAATTAAGTTCTCTTATAACTTCATCCAAAAAATTTATTCTCTTTTGTAATGAATCCAATAAAGTAATTTCTAAATCTTGTCTATATATTTTTAAAGGAATTCCTGGAAATCCAGCACCAGTTCCTACATCTACTATTTTAGTTCCATCTGAAATATACTTTGAAATTGTTAAAGAATCAACAAAATGCTTTAATATTATTTCATCTGGTTCAGTAATAGCAGTTAAATTTATTTTTTTATTCCATTCTATTAACAAATTCATATAATTATAAAACTGTTTTAGTTGGATTTCAGGTAATGTTATCCCTAATTTATCAACATTTATTATCATCTTCTCTTTAAACTCATTAAATTCCATAATTAATTACATTCCCTTCGTAAAATATAAACTGGTTGGAAAAGAATTAAATTTTGGCAAGGAAAATTTTATTTAAAAGGCAAGGGCGCATACTTTTGTATGTAACCGCGTTTTAAATGAAATTTGACGTAGCCAAAATTGTAATTATTTTTCAATCCCTTTCATTTGTTGTAAATAAACCAATAGTACCGAAATATCAGCAGGTGAAACCCCTGAAATTCTTGATGCTTGGCCTATTGAACGTGGTCTAAATTTATTTAGTTTTTGCCTACCTTCCAAACTTATTCCATTTAATTTTTCATAATCAATATCATCTGGCAAGATTTTGCTTTCAAGTTTTTTGAACTTTTCAACCTGAGCTTCTTGCATTTTAATATATCCTTCATATTTTATCTGAATTTCTACTTCTTCCTTCTCTTGCCTTGATAATTCTGGTCTTTCATCATCTATCTCAGCCAATTTTTCATAATCTAGCTCTGTTCTTTTTAGCAATTCAGACATTTTAGTTCCTGTTGTTAATTCAGATGTTCCGTATTTTATAAGCAAGTCATTCACTCTTTTTTCAGGCTTTACAACTAATTTTTTCAGTCTTTCTATTTCTTTTTCTATATTTTCTCTTTTTTTCTTAAACCTTTCAAATCTTTCATCAGAAATAAGACCAATATCATGCCCTATTTCAGTTAATCTTAAATCCGCATTATCTTGTCTTAATAATAGCCTATATTCAGCTCTAGAAGTCATCATTCTGTATGGTTCATTAGTACCTTTTGTAACAATATCATCTATCAAAACCCCTATATATCCTTGAGTTCTGTCTAATATTAAAGGTTCTTTTCCTTTTATTTTTTGAGTAGCATTTATCCCTGCAATTAAGCCTTGACAAGCTGCTTCTTCATATCCTGAAGTTCCATTTATTTGTCCCGCCATAAATAATCCTTCAATCCCTTTATATTCTAACGATAATTTTAAATTAGAAGGATCTATACAATCATATTCAATTGCATATGCTGGTCTTGTAAATTCAGCTTTTTCAAGTCCTGGAATTGTATGATATAAAGCTATTTGCACATCTTCAGGTAATGAGGAACTCATTCCTTGTATATACATTTCCTCAGTATCTAAACCAACTGGTTCAACAAATGCTTGATGTCTAGGTTTATCGCTAAATCTAACAACTTTATCTTCAATAGATGGACAATATCTAGGGCCTGTCCCCTCTATCTTTCCTCCATATAAAGGAGAACGATGCAAATTTTGCCTTATAATCTCATGTGTCTTTGCATTAGTATAAGTTAGATAACAATCTACCTGTTCAAAATCCTTTGGTTCATCTTCAAAAGAAAAAGCTTCAATTCCTTGGTCTCCCTTTTGTACCTCCATCTTACTAAAATCAATGCTTCTACGGTTTATTCTAGCAGGTGTTCCAGTTTTAAATCTAACTAAATCTATTCCTAATTTTTTAAGACACTCTGATAATTCGTTTGCAGCTGCAACCCCATCTGGTCCACTTTCCTTGCTATAATCTCCAATAAATATCTTTCCTTTTAGATATGTACCAGTAGATAAAATAACAGCTTTTACTTTATAAACTGCCCCAACATCAGTTTTAATCGCCGTTACTTTGCCATTTTCAACTACGATATCCACAATTTCTCCCTGTTTTACTTCAAGATTTTCTTGCTTTTCTAAAGTGTGTTTCATTTCAGCTTGATATTTCTTTCTATCAGCTTGCGCTCTCAACGAATGCACAGCTGGTCCTTTAGAAGTATTAAGCATTTTTATTTGAATCATCGTTTTGTCTATATTTTTTGCCATTTCTCCACCTAATGCATCAATTTCTCTAACCAGATGTCCTTTTGAACTTCCACCTATATGTGGATTACATGGCATATTTGCAATTGCTTCTAAACTTATAGAAAAAATCAATGTTTTCATTCCTAATCTTGCCGCAGCAAGTGCTGCCTCGCATCCTGCATGCCCTGCTCCTACTACTGCTATATCATATTCTCCAGCAAAATATTCCATTTCTATTCTTCCTTTCTTTTTCTTTAAAATATTTATAACTTCTACTTTTATGACAAATTTTTTATACTTTTCTCTATTAGTTAAAATCTAAATTTTTGCAAAAGTTATCCACAAGTTACCCACAGTTTTTATTAAAATGTTTCACAGCGGAAATTCGATTTCAAACTCACTTGCCTCTAATGTTCCACAGAAATGTTCCCTTCCTTGTGAAACAGAAAATCGCGTTTCATTTCATTATTAGTAAAAATTCACCCTATAGTTATTAATAATTATTTTTGTTTTTATTTAAAACCTACATTTTTTCGCGTTTATTAAATATGTATTAATTTTTACTTTTAGATTAATTTGTTTTAAATTTTATGTATACATATGTTTTTTGTTTTATTTTTTAACCATTGAAACCGTTGTGGCTCTAAGTAATTTTACTTTTATATTTTTATTTTACCAATCAGTTTGTTTGTTTAATAATTTTTTTAATCTTTTACCTATTCGGCACATTTCCTATTTTTCGTTGATTTATTCGAGTTTTTTCGACATTTTTCGCACTTGATTTTTTACATTTTTTATTAACTTATCATTTCATTTTTTTAATATTTTTTGTTCTCAAAGTTAATTTTTTTAAAAAATCGTATTTTAAATTACATTTCTTTTAATTAAATACTAAAGTACGCAAATTTCTTCTCAAAATCGTTTTTAAGCAGTTTTAGTTGTTTTAATATAAAATTAATCGTTTTAAATATAAAATCTTTTTATTTTTGATTCTCGTCGTTATTTTCCCAAACAGAATTTAGAGAAGATTTCATCAATTATATCTTCACTCACTTCATCACCAGTAATACTTCCCAAATCCTCTAAAATTTCCTTAATAGAAATAGCAACAATATCTAGCGGCATATTATTAGACATAGTATTTTTTGTCTCTTGAATATGCTCAATTGCCTCTGTTATTAAATTCTTTTGTCTTAAGTTAGTAATTAAAACCTCATTATCTAAATTAATTTGGTCTAAATTAAACATATCAGTAATTTTCTCATACAACTTATCAATTCCTAAATTATTAAGCGCTGAAACCTTTATAATATCTCGACTTACATCCAATAATCTAGAATCATTTTCATCTATTTTTGAGTTCAAATCTATTTTATTTAATAAAATTATAACATTTTTACCTTTTATCAAGTTCAAAATTTCCATATCTTCGTCTGTCAAATCCTTTGAACTATCAAAAATAGCAATAATTAAATCTGCTTCCTCAGCTATTTCACGAGATTTAGAAATTCCTATTTTCTCCACTTCATCTTTTGCCTTCCTTATTCCTGCAGTATCAATCAATTTTAAAGGAATTCCATTAATTGTTACAAATTCCTCGATTGTATCTCTTGTAGTCCCTTCAATTTCAGTAACAATAGCTCTGTCCTCTTTTAAAACAGCATTAAGAAGTGATGACTTCCCTGCATTTGGTTTTCCTACAATTGCAGTTTTTATTCCCTCTTTTATAATTTTTCCATTATCAAAGCTACTTTCTAATCTTTTTAGCTTCTTTTCAACTGAATCTAACATATCAGAAATTTGCTTATTTGTAACATCATCAACGTCATATTCTGGATAATCTATGGCAACTTCAATATTTACCATTACATCTAATATTTCTTGCTTTATTTTGGCAATTTCATTTGAAAGAAAACCTTCTAATTGTTTGACACCAGTTTTCAATTCTTTATCAGATTTAGCGTTTATAATGTCAATTACAGACTCTGCTTGAAGCAAATCTATTCTACCATTCAAGAAAGCCCTTTTAGTAAATTCCCCTGGTTCTGCCAATTCTGCTCCATTTTTTAAGCACAACTCTAAGATTTTCTTTAAAACTATATTACCCCCATGAGAATTAATTTCGCACATATTTTCAGTAGTATAGCTCTTTGGAGCTTTAAAATATGACACTAGAACTTCATCAATTATATTTTCTCCATCAACAATATTTCCGTATTTTATAGTATATCCTTTAATATCTTCAATATTTTGAAAATTTTTAGGCTTAAATATTTTTTGCAAAATATCAAAGCAATTTTTACCACTCATTCTAACTATACCAATTCCCCCAATCCCGAGGAGCCGTAGATATTGAAGCGATTGTACTCATTATTTTTACCTCCTTTTTTCCTAATAAAAATTTGTTATATTTTATCACATTATGTAACTTTTTAAAAGCGTTTTGAAAAAAAAGGTCAAAAATCACATCTACATTTTACTGTAAAATCTGACCTTTGACCTCCGATTTTATACATATTTAATTATCTGTTTTTTCTCAAAGAAACAATAATTCTTCTATGTGGTTCTTCCCCAACACTTGTCGTCTCAACCTTGCTGTTTTGTTGTAATTTACTATGAATTATCTTTCTTTCATATGCTTGCATAGGCTCTAATTTAATAGGTTTTTTAGTTCTAATAACAGTTTTAGCAACTTTTTCTGCTAAATCCTCCAAAGTCTTTTCTCTTTTAGCTTTATACCCTTCTATATCAAGTATTATACGTACCTTTTGTTCAATACCTTTTCCTGCAATTGCTGTCATAATACTTTGTAAAGCATATAAAGTTTCTCCCCTATAACCTATCAAATACCCTAAATTATCATTTGTCAATGAAACTTTTAATCCAGATTCTTCTGTAGTTATCTCATATTTTGTATCCTCTGGTAAATTTCTCATAAAATCTTTTAAAAATTTTTCTATATTCTCTTTAGCCTTTTCTTGTTCTTGTTTTGTCAATTTTATTTCTCTTTTTTCTTGAATTTTAGCACCTTTAGCATCTTCTTTCAATGTTAGTTCTACTTTTACAACTCTAGGAGCTAAAATACTAAAAAAACTTCTTTTTTCTTCATTTTCTAATACTTTTACTTCTACTTTATCCTTAGAAACTTTTAATTGTTTTAAACCATTTTCAATAGCTTCATTTGTTGTTTTTCCTTCTGCAATAATAGTTTTTTCCATTACTATTCCTCCTCAGTCTTCACAACTTTATTTAAAACTAATCTTTCTATTATCATCAAAACATTATTCATTAACCAATATAAAGCTAAACCTAAAGGCGCTACAAACGCAATAGATATAGACATTATAGGCATCATCCATGACATCATTTTGTTTGTTTGCATTACTGCATCCATTTCGTTTTCTTCTTCTTTTACTTCCTCTTTAACTTCTTCAGTTAATTCTTCACCTGTTTTTCCATCAATCAATTTAGTCTTTTTATTCTTCTTGTTCATTTGTTTTTGTTGCATTGCCGTAGTCATTCTAATTGATATAAATGATGAAAGTATGTATAATGCTGGAATTATATACACAGTATAATCAGACATGTTTTGTTGTGGTACTTTACTTAAGTCTAAGCCTAAGAAATTCATTTGTAAATTCATTCTATCAATATTTGGATCATCTGGATTTTTTTCTTTTAACCAGTTATATTCACGTATTAAATCAATTTCTGGATATACATTACTTACTTCTCTTCCATCTTCTTGTAATTGAGAAACATATTTATTAATATCATCTGTTGAAAGTTTTTCCATATATGTTAATGGACTTCTTACTAAATAGAAAATTGATAATAACAATAATAACTGAATTATAGCTGTTAAGCACCCTCCAAAAGGACTAATTTTTTCTGTTTTATACAAATTCATTATTTCTTGATTTAATTTTTCAGGATCATTTTTATATTTAAATTGTATTACCTTCATCTTTTCTTGCATTTCATTAGTCTTTTTCATTGTCCTTTGCTGCTTTATTGATAATGGTAATAATATTAGTTTTATCAAAATTGTAAATAAAATAATAGCTAAACCATAGTTATTTACTAGGTTGTACAACAATTCAAGCAAATAACCAAAAATATTAGCAAAAAAACTAAACATTTTATTTCCTCCAAGCTCTATTTTAGCGGATCATAACCGCCATGTGAAAAAGGATTACATCTACAAATTCTACAAATCCCTAGCCAGCTACCCTTTAAAGCCCCATATTTTATAATTGCTTGTTTGGTATACTCTGAGCATGTTGGATAAAATTTACAATGTACATTTTTATGTGAAAAATAGCTTGATATGTGCTTTTGATATACATTAATAAAAAAAATTAATAATTTTTTCATTGATTTACCTCAAAATAAATCAGCTTTATCAAAAATATTATTCAGATCTTTTTTTATTTTTTGAAAATCTGCATCTTTTATATCTTTTTTCTTTTTCCAAAGAAAAACTATGCTATACCCTACTTTCAAGGTATTTTCAAGTAATCTATAATTTTCTCTAATCAATCTTTTTACATGATTTCTTCTTACTGCTTTTCCTGCTTTCACACTAATTGCAATACCTAGAAAATTATATTTATCAGATTTATTTTTTTTTACAAAACATTCTATATATTCACCAGAATAATATTTCCCTTTTGATAAAACATTTCTAAATTCATAATTTTTTTTTAACATTTTTGTTTTTTTCATTGTGTATAATCCCTTAAACTTAAATTTCTAAGCAGATAATTTTTTTCTACCTTTTGCTCTTCTTTGTTTTAAAACATTTCTACCTGCTCTAGTTTTCATTCTTTTCATAAATCCATGTTCTTTCTTTTCTTGTCTGTTTTTTGGTTGATATGTTCTTTTCATTTTAGCACCTCCTACTGTTTTTGATATATAAAATTCCAATTTCTTGGAACATTTTTGCATTTTTTCAAGTATATCGATTATACAGTATGAATTCAACAAATGTCAAGTAAATTTTCAAATTTTTTAAAAAGTAACATAATTTTTTAAAATTTCAAATTTTTTATTTCAACTCATACAGCAATTAGTAATTATAAAATTTTATGAAATTAAATGTGCAAATGAAAGAATATTACAAATTATTGCATTATCTTGTAGGAGAATCTCAAACTTGTCTTTGAGAAGTGCCTGCTTGATAATGTTAGAATTTGTATATTCTGTAATGTTAGCCATTTGATAAATAAAATTTTATAATTAATAATCGCATATATTAAAAAAAAAATTGCAAAAATCTATCTAAAAAATTTGATTTATGTTACTTTTTATTCGACATTTTTTGACAAATTTTTGTAAAATAAGAAAAGTGGCTTCGCCACATGTGCAGATTGCTTCGCAATCGCACGGACATAGGTAACTTAACCTTGTTGCTCCAGAAAAATCTGACGATTTTTCCTATGCAATAAAAAAAGTTTTCCACAGTTTCAAAGGGACTTATCCACATCTAAAAAAAATTTTCCACAACCATATTGACTTCTCATATCGAAATTTGTTATTATATGGGCGTGGAAAAAAAGAGACGGTTTTTGCCTAAAAATAAAAGAATTTCTGTTCGTAAAAATTGGCTCTATTTTTACAAAATTGTTACAAAGTTATCAACAGTTGTGGATAACTTTGTGGATAACTTTTAAAATGAAAGGGATGATGAAATGGATATTGACAAAGATGAGTTAATGGCTAGTATAAAAAAAGAATTAGAGCCTGAAATAACAAAAATATCTTTTGACACCTGGATTGCACCACTCGGAATAAGAAGTATCGAAGGCAATAATATAGTTTTTACAACAACCTCTGAATTTCAAAGAGATTTTATAGAAAATAAATATAGACCATTAATTTTTAACACCTTAAGATATATCACAAACAAAGATTGGACCTTTTCTGTAATTGATTTATCTAAAGAACAACCTGAAGAATCTAGTGAAGTCATCACTGATGCAGATGATAGCAATCTACAAGAAATAGAATCCAATAAATCTACATTAAATCCAAAGTACACATTCGAAACATTCGTAGTTGGAAATAATAATAGATTTGCACACGCAGCAGCATTGGCCGTAGGAAATGAACCATCAAAATCATATAATCCTTTATTTTTATATGGTGGAGTTGGATTAGGAAAAACTCACTTAATGCATGCAATTGGAAATCGAATTTTAGAACTTTACAAAAATTACAATGTTTTGTATGTAACTTCTGAAAAATTCACAAACCAACTTATCAATGCAATAAAAGATAACAAAAACGACATGTTCAGAAGTAAATATCGTAATATTGATGTTTTATTAATAGACGATATCCAATTTATAGCTGGAAAAGAGAGAATTCAAGAAGAATTTTTCCACACATTCAATGCATTATACGAAGAGGGAAAACAAATCATAATCTCTAGTGATAAACCTCCAAGAGATATTCCTTTCTTAGAAGATAGGTTAAAATCAAGGTTTGAGTGGGGGTTACTTGCAGATATATCTTGTCCAGATTATGAAACACGTTTAGCAATACTAAGAAAAAAAGCTCAAGATGAAAACATAATAATCGACGATTACATACTTTCAAATATTGCAAACAAAATTGATTCAAACATTAGAGAATTGGAAGGTGTATTTAATAAAATAGTTGCAAGAGCTTCATTGACACATAGTTCAATAACTATAGAACTTGCAGAAAAAATAATAACAGAATTCAAATACGAAAGTGAAAAAGTTATTTCTTGTGACTTCATAAAAGAAACTGTTGCTAAATATTTTAGTATCGAAAAGGATGATTTGTCTGGAAACAAACGTTCAAATGACATTGCATTTCCAAGACAAATTGCAATGTATCTTTGTAGGGAAGTAGCAAACATGTCATACCCTCAAATAGGTATTGATTTCGGGGGAAGAGACCATTCAACAGTAATGCATGCATGTAAAAAAATAGAAAAAGAAGTAAAAGAAAAAAATAACACAAAACTAATTGTGGATAGTGTGAAAAACATTATAATAAATGGCAAACAATAATCGGCTCAATAGATACAAAAATTTTTTGAAATTTATGTTTGAAAAATTATTGTTTGGGAAGAGACCATTCAATCTCTTCTTACGGAATAGCCAGATTGGTTATCCACATACCCCTGTTGAAAACTTGTTGATAAACTGTGGACATCTCAATTTTCCACATTGGCAAGTGGAAAGTGTGGAAAACTTTCTCAGTTATCCACAGACTTATCCACATCAATTTTGCTAGGGATACTAACTTTCAACATAGTTATCCACATTATCCACAGGACCTACTACTACTACTACTAAAAATATTTATATAAATTATAAAATATATAAAGGAGGAATCAAAATGAAAATAGTTTGTTACAAAGAAAACATACTAAAAGCTATTAATTCCGTAGTAAAAGGTGTAGCATCAAAAACTACAATGCCTATACTAGAAGGAATTCTAATCCAAACAAATGATAATGAAATAAAATTAACAACATATGATTTAGAAATTGGTATAGAATATGTGATGGAATGTGAAGTAGAAGAACAAGGAAGTACAGTTGTAAATGCTATAATGTTTAGTGAAATAATAAGAAAATTACCAGATACAGAAATTCATATAACTTTAAACGACAAAAACTTACTAGAAATTGAATGTGAAGGATCATTATACAAATTAGCAACAATGAATCCAGAAGAATTTCCAGAACTTCCAAAAATAGAAGTTGAAAATTCAATTGAAATTGACCAAACTTTATTAAAAAACATGATAAGAAAAACAATATTTGCAGTTAGTAACGAAGAAAGCAGACCAATATTTACAGGATGTTTATTCGAAATTGAAAATAATAAATTAACAGTAGTTGCAGTTGACGGATTTAGATTAGCATTAAGAAGCATATTTTTAAATAAACAAAGTAATAATTTTAAAGCAGTAATACCAGGAAAAACACTAAATGAAGTAAATAAAATTTTATTAGATTCTTTTGAACCAGTAAAAATAGGAGTTTCAAAAAATCAAGCATTATTCGAAATGGATAATTGTAAAATAGTAACAAGAATATTAGATGGAGAATTTTTAAATTATAAAAATGTTATACCAAGCAATTGGGAAACAAGAATAAAAGTAAATAAAAATAATATACAAAATAGTTTTGAAAGAATAAGTTTAATATCATCTTCTACAGTTGAAAAAGAGAAAAAATATCCAGTAAAAGTACAAGTTGATATTGGAAAAATTACAATTTCTTGTACAAACCAAACTGGAGATGCAAAAGAAGAATTATATGTTTCAACAGAAGGCAAAAACCTAGAAGCAGGATTTAATCCAAAATATTTCTTAGATAGTTTAAAAGCAATTGATGATGAAGAAGTATATATAGAATTTGGTTCAAGCATATCACCATGTTTAATAAAATCAACAGAAAATAATGATTATACATATATGATTTTACCAATTAGATTAAAAGAAGATTAAAAAAAAGAAAAAGTTATCCACATTTCATAAAAGAATGTGGATAACTTATTTATAAATTAATTAAAAATATATTTTTTAAAAATAGAAAAAATAGTAAAAAAAAGATAAAAAAAGAAAATAAAAGAAAAAATAATATAATCATAGTTAAACGATTCTAGAAAAATTATAAAAAATCGAGAAAATTAAAAATGGCCAAATTTTAGTTTGAGAAAAGTAAAAATTTATATGTAAAAAATTTATTTTTAACTGTGGATAACTTATTTAAATTTTTATTTTAAAAAATTAAGAAAAAATTAGAATAAATTAGAAAAAAATCGAATAAAATAGAATAAATTAGAATTTAATAGAAAATTCAAATAAAAAATTTTGCCAACATTAAAAAAATACATTTTATAATAAGAAGAATTAAATTAATATTATTTATTTTTTAAAATTAATAAAAATAATATAGAAAAAAATTCAAATAAATTAGAATAAATTAAAATTAATTAGAAAAAAATAGATAAAAATAGAAAAATAAAATTAAAAAAATAAAAATTAATCGTTAAAATCAAAAATAAGACAATTTTATTTTTTTATTATATAATTTATTTAATAAAAAATAAATTAAAATAAAACAAAAATAATTTGAATTTTAAAAAAATTAGGAAAAAATAGGAAAAATTAGAATAAATTAGAAAAAAAAAGAAAAAAAGAGTTTATAAATTGTGGATAACTTCTATTTAAAATAAACAAAAAAAGAATTTAAAATAAAAAAATAAATTAAATGGAGAATAAAATGTGGATAAAAAAAATAAAAATAAATAATTTTAGAAATTATAAAAGTCAAGAAATTAATTTAGAAAAAAATATTAATATTTTTTATGGAGAAAATGCTCAAGGAAAAACTAATATAATAGAAGCTATTTTTTTATCAAGTATGGGAAAATCTTTTAGAGCAAAAAAAGATAAAGAAATGATTATGCTTGGAGAAGAAAAATCGAATATAGAAATAGAATATGAAAAAACTGATAGAGATGGAAAAATAAAAATTGAATTAGGAAATAAAAAAATAGTATATATTAATGGAATAAAAATAAAAAAATTAAGTGAATTATTAGGAAAAATAAATGTAGTAATTTTTACACCAGATGATATTAATATTTTAAAAGGTGGTCCTCAAAATAGAAGAAGATTTTTAGATATAATGATTAGTCAATTAAGACCAAATTATATGTATAATTTAAATCTTTATTTAAAAACATTAGAACAAAGAAATAATTATTTAAGACAAATAAGAGAAGAAAATAAAAATGAAAATATGTTAGATATTTGGGATGAAGAATTATCTAATTATGCAATAAACATATATAATTATAGAAAAGAATTTATAGAAAAAATAAAAAATAAAATAGAAAATATTCATTCAGAAATTACAAATAATAAAGAAGAAATTGAAATTGAATATTTAAGTGAATGTATTTCTAAAGAAAAATATTTAGAATTATTAAAACAAAGAAGAAAATTAGACATTATAAAAGGTTATACAACAAAAGGAATTCATAGAGATGATTTTAATATATATATAAATAAGAAAGAATTAGGAATTTATGGTTCACAAGGACAACACAGAACTGCAATTCTTTCATTAAAATTATCAGAATTAAATATTGTAAAAGATGAAATAGGGGAATCACCAATTTTATTATTAGATGATTTTATGTCAGAACTAGATGAAAAAAGAAGAAAGAATTTTTTAGAAAAAATAAATGATGTACAAGTCATTATAACATGTACGGAAAAAATAGATATTGAAAATAAAGAAATTTTGGTATATAATGTGAAAAGTGGAGAAGTTAAAAAAGAAAAATAGAAGGATAAAGGTCCGTCCCAAAATCCCTAAAAAAAGGGATTTCAAGGACCGTCCCTAAATCCCTGAAGGAGGAAAATTAAATGGAAAAATATGAACACAAGTATGGAGCAGAGCAAATCCAAGTATTAGAAGGACTGGAAGCCGTAAGAAAAAGACCAGGAATGTATATAGGAAGTACATCTGTAAGAGGATTACATCATTGTGTATATGAAATTGTAGATAATGGTGTTGACGAAGCATTAGCTGGATATTGTACAGAAATAAATGTAGTTATAGAAAAAGGAAATATAATAAGTGTAACAGATAATGGTAGAGGAATACCAGTAGAAATACATCCAAAAACACATATCTCAACAGCAGAAACAGTATATACAGTTTTACATGCTGGTGGAAAATTCGGTGGAGATAGCGGATACAAAGTATCTGGAGGACTTCATGGAGTTGGAGCATCTGTTGTAAATGCCTTATCTACATGGACAGAAGTTACAATTAAAAGAGATGGCGGAATCTTCTTTATGAGATTCGAAAAAGGAAAGACTGTTCAAAAACTAGAAAGAATAGGGGATAGTAAAGAAACAGGAACTAAAGTAAGATTTTTAGCTGATGATACAATTTTTGAGAGTTTAAATTATGATTATGAAGTATTAGAAAAGAGATTTAGAGAAATTGCATTTTTAACAAAAGGTTTAAAAATAACAATTGAAGATCAAAGAGAAGAAACTCCTAAAAAAGCAGAATTTTGCTATGAAGGAGGATTAATTTCTTTCGTAGAATATCTAAATAAAAATAAAGAAAAATTACACAAATCTCCTATATATATTGAAAAAGATGGAGAAGTACCAGTTGAAATAGCAATTCAATATACATCAAGTTATTCTGAAAATATTTATACATTTGTAAATAATATTAATACAATAGAAGGTGGAACACACTTAGAAGGGTTTAAAAGATCATTAACAAAAGTATTTAATGATTATGCAAGAAGTCACAATATATTAAAAGAAAAAGATAATAATTTACAAGGTGAAGATATAAGAGAAGGAATAACAGCAGTTGTATCAGTAAAAGTAAAAGAACCACAATTTGAAGGACAAACAAAAACAAAATTAGGAAATAGTGAAGTAACAGGTGTAGTTCAAAGTATGGTAAATGAAGCACTATCAACATTCTTAGAAGAAAATCCATCAGTTGCAAAAGCAATTTTGGAAAAATGTATAAGTGCTTCAAGAGCAAGAGAAGCAGCAAGAAAAGCTAGAGAATTAGTAAGAAAGAAAAGTAACTTAGAAACAAGTACATTACCAGGAAAATTAGCAGATTGCAGTAGCAAAAATCCAGATGAATGTGAAGTATATATAGTTGAGGGAGACTCAGCTGGAGGAAGTGCAAAACAAGGAAGAGATAGAAAATTCCAAGCAATATTACCATTATGGGGAAAAATGTTAAATGTTGAAAAAGCAAGAGCTGATAAAATATATGGAAATGACAAATTAAACCCAGTAATAGTTGCAGTAGGAGCAGGAATTGGAGCAGAATTTGATATTACAAAAATACGTTATGGAAAAGTAATAATAATGGCAGATGCTGATGTCGATGGAGCACATATTAGAACATTATTATTAACATTCTTCTTCCGTTACATGAGACCATTAATAGAAAATGGAAATGTATATTTAGCTCAACCACCACTATATAAATTATCTAAAAAAGGAATGGAAGATAGATATTGTTATACTGATGAAGATTTAGAAAAAGCATATAAAGAGCTAGAAGAAAAAGGAATAACAAGAGATCAACTTGGATTACAAAGATATAAAGGTTTAGGAGAAATGAATCCAGAACAATTATGGGAAACAACAATGAATCCAGAAACTAGAATATTAGTTAAAGTAACAATGGATGATGCTCAAAAAGCAGATGAAATATTTACTTTATTAATGGGAGACGAAGTTGAACCAAGAAGAGAATTCATTCAAGCAAATGCAAAATATGTTAAAAATCTAGATATTTAATGATTTGGTGACGGAGAAAAAATCATCAGTTTAATTAAATAAAAAATTTTAATGGCAGACAAAAATAATTGTCTGCCATTAATCATAAAGCTAATAATAATCTTAGCTAAAACTAATATATCTAATATACAAACCTAATATATATTACTATATAAATAAGCCAGCAACCAAACATATTAATCATTCGCTCGACCATTAATACACCACAAGTAACTGTATTCATCCTAAAGTAGGACTACTAACAACCACTTCACTTAAAAATCAAGGTTCTAGATATAAAAATAATCTTAGCTCGAATATATTACCTATCATTTGACCATATATAAAATATAAAAATAATAAAGAGAATAAAATTTAAATAAAAAATATAGCCTACAAACAAATAATATACTCTTATCGCCGACCTATTATTATATATAAAAATACACAATAATAAATCTTTGTCCAAATATAAATAAACTAATAAATAATCTATTTATATTCTTGGCTCAACTATTATTAACCTTATATTATTATTATAAACAAATCTAAAAAAAATATTCAAAAAAATAAAAAAATTTTAAATTAATTAAAAAATATTTAATTTTTTTTACTTTATAAAAATGAAATAATAAAATAAGAATAAAATAGAATAAATTAAAATAAATTAGAAAAAAATAGAAAATAAAAGTTTTGAATTTTAAAAATTATCCTTAAAATCAATAATAAAGTTTTTATATTTTTAATTAATATAATTTATTAAATAAAAAATAAATTAAAATAAAACGAAAATAATAAAAAATTCAAAAAAATTAGAAAAAAATAGAATAAATTAGAATAAATTAGAAAAAAATAGATAAAAAAAGTTGATAAATTGTGGAAAACTTATTTAAAAAATAAAAATTAAAAAAAATAAAAAAAAAAAATTATATAAAAAATTAAATAATAAAATAAGAAATTAAAAAAATAAAATAAAAAAAAATAAATAAAAAAATAAAAAAAAAAAAAAATAATAAAAAAAAAAAAATAATAAAATTAAAAAAAATAATTAAAATAAAAAAATAATTAAACAAAAAAATAATTAAATAAAAAAATAATTAAATAAAAAAATAATTAATTAATAAAAAATTATAAATAATTAAAAAAATATATAAAAAATATATAAAAAATAAATAATAAAATAAAAATTAAATCAAATAAAATTATAAAAAATATAGAAAATAATAAATTAAATAAAATATAAAATAATATTTTAAAAAGTAATTAAAAGTAAAAAAATTTTAAAGAATGAAAAAATTTAAATATGATTTTAAATAAAAAAAGAATAAAGTAAAAATTTAAAAATCAAAAAATATATATTAAAAATAAAAGGACATCATGAAAAATAAGATTAGATAAATCTATATTACCAAGAGAAATATAAAAATTATGAATATACATAAAATAAAAAAATAATAATTGAAATAAAAATTTTGTAAATTAAAAAAAGCAATTAAAATATAATAAAGATAAAAGAAAAATTAAAAAAATATAGAGAATAAATAAACATCAAACTTCTACGCGTTAAATTAAAGCAGAATAATGAAAAATAAATTAGAATAATAAAAAAATATAAGAAAAACAGTTTACATATTATTAGAAAAATATAGGAGAAATTAGAAATAGAAAGGTTTACAAAATTGAATAGTTTATTACTAAATTTTATAAAAGCAATTTATAAAAAAATAAAAATGTCGAAAAATGACGAACGATTTTTCTTGACAAAAAATGGAAGATAATGTAAAATGATTTTGCTTTCACTTTTTAAAAATTAAAATGAAAGGAGGAAAATGAAATAAAAGAAAAATCAGTTCAAGAAATTTTACCAATAAAAAAAATTTATGAAAATGGAATTATTGAAATGAAAAATAATAAATATATAAAAATATTAAAAATAATTCCAATAAATTATAATTTAAAATCCGATTTAGAAAAAGAATCAATTTTAAATTCTTATAAAATTTTTTTAAAAACTTGTAATTTTAATATTCAAATTTTAATTCAAAGTAGCAAAGAAAATTTAGAAAAAAATATTTTAAATATTCAAAAAAATATCCAAAAAAAAGAAAATAAATTTTTAAAAAATATTTCAGATGAATATATTAAATATATAAAAAATATAAATCTAACAAAAAAATCATCAACTAAAAATTTTTATATTATTTTATCAAATGAAAAATTAAAAGGAATTGAATATGTTGAATCTTTTGAAATTATAAAAAATGATTTAAAAGAAAAATACTTTAAAGTTAAAGACTGTTTATCAAGATGTGGAAATTACGTGACAGAAATAAATACGAAAAAAGAAATATTAAAAATATTATTTTCTTTTTTAAACACAAGAAAAGATATACAAAAAAATAAATAAATAAAAATTAATAAAATAAAAATTAAATTAAAATTGAATTAAAATTAAATTAAAAAGAAAGAAGGAAAAAATATGGATAAAAAAAACGGATCAAAAAGAGAAAAAAATATAAAGGAAAATAAAAAATTTAAAATGTTAAATCCAAAAACAGATATAGTATTTCAAATGCTATTCTCATCAGTAAATCCAGAAATAACAAAAGGACTAATCTCATCAATGATAGATGAAAAAATAACAAGTATTGAATTAGATTTAAATAAACAATTAATAAAAAATACAGTAGATGATAAAATAGGAATATTAGATTTAAGAGCAAAAATAAATAATTGTATCGAATGTGAAATAGAAATGCAAATGTTGTATGCAAAAAACTTTATACCGAGACTGTTATATTATTGGTCTAAAATATATTCACAACAACTAAAAGAAGGACATCACTATGATGAATTAAATAAAGCAATATGTATAGCAATAATAAATGAAAAAATACCAAGTTTAAAAGAACTACAGGCACATACTAAATGGCAAATAAGAGAAGAAAAAACTCATACAAAAATATTGACAGATAAATTAGAAATTCATATAATAGAAATACCAAAGGCAATAAAAGAATATAAAAACAATAAAAAAGATGAAGTATTACAATGGATGATGTTTCTAAATGAGCCAGAAAGTATGGAGGTAGAAGAAATCATGAAAGAAAATAAAGAAATAGAGCAAGCAAAAATAACATTGAGAGAATTAAGCGAGGAAGAAGAGAATCAAAGGATTGCTGAATTAAGAGAAAAACATATATTAGATACACAAGATATATATGAAACTGGCATTGAGAGAGGTAGAATAGAAGGAGAAAAAATGGGAAAAAAAGAAGAAAAAATTAATATTACAAAAAAATTACTAGATATGAATGCAACAATTGAAAAAATAGTAGAAATAACAGGATTGACAAAAGAAGAAATAGAAAAAATAAAAAAAGAAAATAAATAATTTACAAATAAAAAATTATTTATATTTATATCGTGATAATAAAATGAAAAATAAAAAAATTAAATAATATAAATTTTTCATAAACACAAAATATAATTAAATTTTAATGTGATTTTATTCTGAATTTTTTATCAATATTTAAATTATAAAATAATTAATTATTTTTGTTTCAAATAAAAATCCCAAAAATCAAAATTAAAGTAATTTTATTTTTAATTAATATAGTTTATTAATTAAAAAATAAATTAAAATAAAAAGAAAATAATAGAAAATTCAATAAAATTAGAAAAAAATAGAATAAAATAGAATAAATTAGAAAAAAATAGATAAAAAAAGTTGATAAATTGTGGAAAACATATTCTAAAAATAAAAAATACAAGAAAATAAAATATTAAAATTTAATAATATTTAATAAGTTATAAATAATAAATAAAAATTTCAATAAAAAATATTAAAAAATAATAGATAATATAAATTATAAATAATTAATATAAAAATAATATAAAAATAAAAGGAGGAATTAATATAAAAATATTTAAAGAAAAAAATAAAAACGAAAAAAATAAATTAAAATTTAAAGAAGGAGTTTTTTCAGACATTGATAAAATATCTCCAGCATATATAAATTTACAAAATCCAAAATATATAGAAATAGATAATTTATATTATGCAGGATTAATTGTTGTAAACTATTATAGAGAACAAACAGACCTATTACTAAAAAGTCTAATTGAAACAAATATTAATATGAACATTAGTATTTTTTATGAAAGACAAGATGCATATAAAACAATTAAAGATTTAACATATCATATAGGAAATGTGGGAGTAGAAATAAAAGAAACGAATCAAAATAGACAAGACATCGACATAGCAGCCTATACATACAATGATGCTAAATATATAAGAAAAGAAATACAAATAAACAATGAAGATATATATTTTTTATATACATATATAATAGTTTATGCAGATGAAATAAAAGAGTTAGAATATTATCTAAATAAAGTAGAAGGGATAACACAAAGTAAAGGTATGCAAACCAGAAGAGCAAATTTCAGACAAGATGATTTATTTTTTACAACCTTACCATTCATGGAAAATAAAGAGAAAATAAAAGAATCAGCCAAAAGAAATATATTGACTTCAGGATTGGTATGCACATATCCATTTATTTCATCAAACATATTTGATGAAGAAGGAATATTTATTGGAACAAATATATATAATAATTCTCTAGTTTTTATAGATAGATATAATACAAAAAAATATAAGAATGCAAATATGTGTATATTTGGGACAAGTGGTGCAGGAAAATCTTTTTATACAAAATTATTAATACTAAGATATAGACTAATGCGGAATAAGACAATACATTATTGATCCAGATAGAGAATACACAAATTTGTGCAATGAACTAAAAGGTACACAAATAAAAATTGGTCCAAATTCTAATACATATATAAATATAATGGAAATAAGAAAAGAAAGTATTGAAGAAGGGGAAAGTGGATATCTAGCAACAAAGCTAAGTAAATTAATCGGATTTTTCAATTTAATTTTTGGAGAATTAAATGAAGAAGAAAAAGCAATTCTAGAAGAAAAACTAATTGAAACATATAATTTAAAAGGAATAACTTTTAATGATGACAGTTTATATATAAATCCAAAAAAGAAAATTTTTAAAAAAGAAAAAGATATGCCGTTATTAGAAGATTTATACAATATACTAGGTAAAGATGAAAAAACAAAAAGATTTCAAATTAAATTAATTCCATTTGTAAAAGGCTCAATGAAATTTTTTAATAATTATACTAACTGCGAATTAAATAATAATTTAATAGTTGCAGATGTATATGACTTAGGAGAAGAAAATCTAAAATATGGGATGTGTCTCTTTGTTGACATTTTTTGGGATAAGATTAAAGAAAACAGAAACGAAAAAAAAGCAATTTACCTAGATGAAATATGGAGATTAATTGGAGTAACTTCTAATAAAGAAGTAGCTAGCTTTATATATAAAATATTTAAAACAATAAGAAAATACGGAGGCAGTGGAGTAGCAATAACGCAAGATATTTCAGATATTTTCAGCTTAGAAAATGGAACATATGGAAAAAGTATTTTAAATAATTCAAGTATAAAAACATTTTTTGCCTTAGAAGAAGAAAATATAAAAATATTAGCTGAATATGCAAATTTATCAGAAAAAGAAAAAGTAGAAATTAAATCTTTAAAAAGAGGAGAATGTTTAATGTTTGTTGGAGAAGATCATATATTAACAAAAGTAGATTGTAGTGAATTAGAAAAACAGATAGTAGAAGGTGGAAGCAAAAATGAAAACGATAATAACAGCTATTGATAATCCAAAAATATTTAATGAAATTAAAAAAAATAAAAATATAAAAATAATAGGAAAAGATTTAATATATAAAGAAGCAGTTTTAGAATTATTAGAAAAAAATAAAAATATTGATTTAATTATTTTATATGAAAAAATATTAGGAGAAATTAATTTTTTTGAATTAATTAAAAAAATAAAAAATATAAATAAAAAAATAAAAATAATTATAATAATAGAAAATAAAAATGAAAAATTAGAAAATAAATTAAAAAAAATAAATATAAAAAATATTTATATAAAAAATAAAATAAATAAAAAAAAAAAAAAAGAAATAAAAAAAAAAAAAAATAAAAAAAAAAATAAAAAAAATAAAAAAACAGAAAAAAATAATAAAAAAATAAATAAAAAAGAAAAAAATAAATTTATAAAAATAAAAAAGAAAAGAAGAAAAGAAAAAATAGTAAATATAAAAAAATATTTTTTTCAAAGTTTAAAAGAAATTAAAAATAAATTTTTTCTATTAAAAAAATATATACAAAATTTCATAAACAAATTTTTTCGTTCAAAATTTTCAGAAATGAAAGAAATAAAATTCAAAACTACAAGTAAACATAACGAAAAAAAGAAAAATGAGACAATATTAATTTTAGGAAATGAAAAAAGTGGAAAAACATTAGTATCCCTATTAGTAGCTCAAAAGTTAAAAAATCAAAATAAGAAAATTTCAATAATAAATTTAAGTAATAATACAAAAAATAGAAAGAAATATAATAAGGTATGGTATATCCAAAAAGAAATTGAAGATCAATTAAAAAACTACAATAACAAAAAGTCAATTTTAAATTTTTTAAAAAAGTTAAAGTTTAAAAACAAACAAATTGACAAAACAAAAAATAAAAACATTAAAAAATTAAAAAAAGAAATAAATAAGAAAGAAAAAAATAAAATAGAAAAAATAAAAAAATTAAATAATAATAAATTAAAAAATAATAAAAAAGTAAAAAATATAAAAAAAATAAAAATTAAATTAAATAAAAATAAAATAAAAAAAAAATAAAAATAAAAAATTAATAAAAAAAATATTAATAAAACAAATAAATTTTTAAAATATAAAAAAATAGAAAAAAATAAAATTGAAAAAGAAAAAATAGTAAAAAGAATAAAAAATTATTTATCCAAAAAAATAGATGGAAATATAAATTACTATTCAAATTTTAATTTTATAAAAAAATATGAAAAAGCAAATTGCAAAAATTTTAAAGAAAAAACGATAAGCATAATATTGAAAATCATTAAAGAGATTCAAAATGAAAGCAGATATACGATAATAGAATTGAACGCTTCAGAATATACTAAATTAACAAATGAAATTATAAAAAATACAGATAAAATTATAATTATAATTATAATAGAAGCTAACTACTTAGGCATTAAAAGTGGACATGAAATTATAGAAAGATTCAAAGAAGAAGAATATTTGGAAAAAAGTGGTTTACATATTGTTTTTAATAAAATAGAAAAAAGCAAGATAGGTAATAAAATTTTAGAAGAGATTTTTAAAGATTATAAAATTTTAGGAAACATAATGTTTGATGAAAGTTTTTTAAAAATTTCTTTTAATTCATTGTTAAAAAACAAAAATAAAGTAAATTTAAGAATCTAATTTATCGCTAAATAGAATATATTAAAAACTTATAAAAAATATAATTAAAAAATAAAAAAGAAAAATTAATTAAAATAATTAGAATAATAAATAAATTTATATTAAAAAATATTAAGTTTAAAAAATTAATAATAAAAAATAAAATGATAAAAAAATTAATAATAATAAAAAATAAAATGATAAAAAAATTAATAATAATAAAAAATAAAATAATAAAAAAATTAATAATAAAAAAATAAAATAATTAATAATAAAATAGAACAGAAACTTATATAAAATAAATATACTAAATAAAAAATATATATTAATTAATAAAAATAAATAATAAATTATTAAAAAAATTAATTTAATAAATAATAAAAAAATTGATTCTAAAATTAAATTATATAAATTTTCTAAAATAAAATAAATTTATAAATGATATAAATTTAAATCGACTTTTAAAAAAGACCAAAGCAGTTTGAATTATAAATAATGAAAGTGAAGATAATAATATAAAATGAATAGACATAATTTTAGAGAGATTTAAAAATTGTGAAAAAAGAAAATAAATCTAAAAATTACAATTAAAGAATCAAAAAACAAAAAAACTATAAGCCAATATACAAAATATAGGAAAAAAAGAATTAGAAAACGATGAGCCAAAAGATTAGGCATTAAAAGGTTATAAGAAATTTTAAGTAGCTCCATAGAAATTAAAAATTTTTAAAAATTAAGTTTACATATTGTTGACAATGTAAAAGTAAAAACTAAATAAAATAAATAATAAGATTATAAGAAATCAAAACTACAACTAAACATAAAATTCAATGTGAATTTCTAAATTTTCTCATATGAAATAGAGAAAAAATAAAATAGAAAAAACTATAAAATGAAAAAAGAAAAAACTACAGATAAGAAAATAATAAAAAAATATAAATAAATAAAAATATAAATAAATATAAATAAATAAAAAAAATAAAAAAATAAATAAATAAAAAAATAAATAAATAAAAAAATAAATAAATAAATAAAAAAAGAAAGAAGGAATAAACATGAATATTGAAAACCAATTAAATAATGAAAAAAATATAAATAATAATGTAGAAATTGAAAAAGAACAAACCAACTTTTTGGAAACCACAATAGGAAAAATAGTAAATACAGGTCTTGATATAGGAATAAGAGCGTTACTGCCAGATTTTTTAGATGAACAAGTAATAAATTTAAAAGATAATTTATTTGAATATGGATTTAAAGAAGGGGTAACAAAAACAATTGATGATGCAATAGATTTAGGAAAGAGTGCAATAGGAATATTTACTGGTAACTTTGAAAATATAGAACAAATGCAAAGTGCAGTACAAACTGGAGGATTAATAGATGGATTGTCAGATTTATTAGATACAGTTGTAGGTAAAGTTACGCAAAAAGGTTTAATAAATTCAAATGTCGCAAATATATTAACACAAGGAAAAGATATTATATTAGATAATGTTCAAAGTAATATTGAAAAAACATTTTCAGAGCAATTAACAAACTCGAATAAAATGAATCAATACATAAATGAGTGGAAAAATGCATTTGAAAATAAGGATTTTAATACTATGGAAATACAATATGAAAAAATAGAGACAGAATTAAAATCATTAGCTCCAATAGAAAACACAATAAATCAAGCTAGAACAATAGAAAACATACATAATTTAATTAAAAATAATGGACAAGATTTTAATTTAACAAAAGAACAAATAGAATTAGCAGAAAAATTAAAATAAATATTTTTAATAGTTGAAACATGTAAAAATTAATGATACAATAAAGGGGATAAAGACATGCCAATTATTTCACAATTTTATGGAATAGAATAACTATGTATTATAATGAAACAAATGGAAAACATCATATACCACATATACATGTTAGACATAATAATTATAAAATAGTATATGATTTTAATGCAAATGTTATAGATGGAAAAATGCCATTAAAACAAAAAAGAATGGTTGAAGCATGGATTATGATACATAAAGAAGAATTAATAACATTATGGAACATCCTGCAAGAAGGAAAAGATTATTTTAAAAAAGTAGAACCTTATAATGAAACTGTAATATGGGAAAATGGTGAAGATGTTTGTCCAGAAGATTTATATTATAAAAGTAAAACAATTGAAAAAGTAAAAAACATAGACAATTAAAAAAATTAATATTAGAAAAAGAAATAAGAGAAAGAAAGAAAATAAAAAATGGTCATATAAACCATTTTTTATTTTGTAAACTATAAACTTTTATTAATACCTTTTAAAAAGGTAGATGAACAACGTATAATTTCATAAATAAAAAGCAAACCTTCTTCGCTACATTTATTCAAAATTCTATTTATCTTATCATAAGTTTTATTATTCTTACTATCTCCAAATAAAATATAATCAGTAGATGCCCCAGTAAAGTCAACAATTTTATTTAAAGTTTTTATACTTAAAGACCTTTCACCACGTTCAATTTGTCCTAAAAAAACATCTGAAATATCAATCATTTCTGAAAATTTTTCACGACTCATATGTAAGTTTTCACGTATACCTCTAATACGTTCTCCAATTTCCAAGTTATTTTGCATATTGTCCCCCCGTAAAAAAATATTATTAATATTATATTACAAAAAAGCTCAATTACTAATATACTATAAGCATATATTGAACATATGCGTAAAAGTATAAATATTTTGTAATATTTTAAAATACAATAGCATATAAAAGAGAAATTGAATAAAAGAAAAACACGAAAAATATAAAAAAGAATAGAAAAAGCGTAAAAAATAATAAAAAAATATTGCAAAAAATATATGCTTAAAGTACAATTAAAACGTAAGTTATTAGCATTATATATATAAAATATGCACTTTGAAAATTGAATATCTTTGTTTTTTAGTTTAAATAAATCCCCAAAGTGTATATTTATATACAATAATGGAAATAATTTAATAGTACATATAAAAATATAATAATTTTATACATAATGAAAAAATAAAAAAGAAACTAAAGAAAGGAGAAATTTTAATGATTAAAACAAAAAAGAAAAAAACAAAGATATGAATAATAAAGGTATAACCTTAATTGCCTTAGTAATAACAATCATTGTTTTGCTGATATTAGCAGGAGTAAGTATAGCAACATTAACCGGAGAAAATGGAATTTTAACAAGGGCAAATGACGCAAAAGAAAATACAGGATTAGCAGAAAAAAGAGAAATGGTAGAATTATCAGCACAGGCAGCATTAATAGATAATAATGGAAAAGAAATATTAGAACAATATCTAGATCCAGAATTAGAAAATAATTTTGGAGAAAATAAATATAGCTTAGAAAAAGGAGAAAATAACGGAGAGCAAGGATTTATAGTAACAATAACAGATACAGGAAGAAGATATTTCATAAGTACTAGTGGAAAAGTAGAACAAATGATAGCAGGACCAAAAGTCAGTCATACAATAAGTCCAGATACACAAGTGAATGAAGGAGAGAAAATAACTATAACAATAAATGCAGAAGCAACAGAAGGGGAGATAACAAAAATAACAAAACCAGACGGAACAAGTGTAGAAAATACAACTACAACAAGATATGAAGTAGAAGAAAATGGAGAATATAAATTTGTAGTAGAGCAAAGTAATGGTGGAAAGACAACATATACAGTAGAGATAACAAATGGAAAATATGTAGAAAAATTTTCAGATATATATAATAGTACACAACAATACACAAAAAATGGACAAACAGCATGGATACCAGAAGGATTTGCAGTAGGAACAAGTGATACGATAAATAGTATAGAAAA
>CALXCG010000020.1 GCA_944386745.1 uncultured Clostridia bacterium
AAATATGCTTCTAACTCAAGGCTTTCATTCCTATGTGTGCCTTTGAGCGAAGCGAGAAAGGAATGGATTTTATAATGTTAAATATTCAAATAATTTGTATTGGAAAAATTAAAGAAGATTATTTAAAAAACGCAATAGAAGAATATAGTAAAAGAGTTTCAAAATATTGTAAACTAGAAATTTTAGAACTTCCAGATGAAAAAATACCTGATAAATTAAATACAAGTTTATCTAATGAAATAAAACAAAAGGAGTGTTCTAATATAATCAAACATTTGAAAAAATCTTCTTATAATATTGCTCTTGACTTAAGTGGAAAACAATTAACTTCTGAACAATTTTCAGAAAAAATACAAAATCTTTCTATGACAAATAGTAATATCACATTTATTATTGGTGGTTCACTTGGATTAACAAATGAGCTTTTAAATTATTGCCAAGAAAAATTATGCTTTTCAAAAATGACATTTCCTCATCAATTAATAAGAGTTTTCTTATTAGAACAAATTTTTAGAGGATTTAAAATTGCACACAATGAAACATACCATAGATAATTTTTGTATTCAAAAAATTTAAGCATATACATATATATAGTTTTGTAGAGAAAATTAAATATATACAAATTGTAGGGGCCAAACTAAAGAGCTTTTGTGCATATTTAAAAATGGGGGATTTTCTCTACAAAATTAAAAACTATCTTTAATCTCATTTTTTATCAATTTTTAATATTTTCTATTTCTTTCAATAATTTTTTTGATAAAATACGAATTATAATTTTCCTGATTGTAAAAAATAAGAATATAAATAACAAAATTTTATAAACCATAACTTGTCCTTTTGAATTGAATTTTAATAATTATATACTGAATGGAAATATTTGTCAATACTTTATACAAAAAATTGACAAACTATTATACTTGTAATAATTCCAACAATATCTGCTGTTAATGCTGCAAGTAAGATATATCGTGTTTTTTTAATTTTTACACAACTTGTATAAACAGCAATAGTATATAGAGTAGTTTCTGTTGAACCCATAATAACAGAAGCCATCATTCCTAATGGTGTATCTGTGCCATAATTTCTCATAATATCTGTCGCAATAGCAATTGAACTACTACCAGAAATTGACCTTAACATTGCAAGAGGCATAAGTTCAGTAGGAAATTTAACTATTGATAATAAAGGATTTAAAATATTTATTATAAGATCTAAAATCCCCGAACTTCTTAAAGCTCCAATTGCAACAAATAAACCAATTAAAGTAGGCAAAATATTAATAACAATTCCTAATCCCTCTTTTGCCCCATCTAAAAAATCATCAAAAACATTCTTTTTTTCTTTTAAGCCATATATAACAATAATTAAAATAATTAATGGCATAGCCAAATTAGAAATAAAATTTACTAACTTCATTTTTAGAACATCCCTTCTCAAGTTGCAAATTTTTTTAATTCAAAATATTAAAAATTATAATTATTTATTACTTGTTATTTTGAGTCACTTTAATTAATATTTTTACTGCAATAATTCCACAAATTGCTGCACAAATAGTAGCAATCCAAACTGGAAAAACAATTGCTGTTGGATTTTCAGAACCTAGTGAATTTCTAATTGCTATAACTGTAGTTGGAATAATCTGAATTGAAGCTGTATTTATAACAATAAACATTGCCATAGAATCTGTTAATCTATCCTTTTGTGGGTTTTCCTCCTGCATTGATTTCATCGCTTTTAATCCTAATGGGGTTGCAGCATTTCCTAAACCTAGAATATTAGCAATCATATTCATAGAAATTTCTTTTTGAATTTTAGGTTTTGTTCTTAATTCAGGAAATAAATATCTTATAATAGGCTTCAAAAATCCAGTCAATTTGTCTATTACCGATGTTTTACTTGCAACTTGCATTATTCCATTCCAAAGACAAATTGTCCCCAACAAATTAATTGAAAGATTTATTGCATCTTCAGTACTCTTAAATATTTCTGAATTTAATAAATTTATATCTCCAAAAAAAATTGCATAAGAGAATGATAATATTATAAAAATTGGCCACACTATATTTAACATGGTTATCACCTAAATAATTTTATGCAAAACTTGACTTTTTATTACATTTTAATTGACCTTATGGCTTAATTGTGATATATTAATAATGCATAGGATTGTAAACTAAAACTTTTAAGGAGGATACGTTTATGAAGTCAACTGGAATTATAAGAAGAGTAGATGAACTAGGACGTGTTGTTATACCTATAGAAATTAGAAATCAATTTAATATAGTTGAAAAAGACCCTATCGAAATATATGTTGAGGGATCATCTATCATCTTAAAAAAGTTTGAACCAAACTGCATTTTCTGCGGTAATACAAAAAATTTATTAAATTATCATGATAAATTAATTTGTAAAAATTGTTCTAAAAAAATTGGACAATTAGAAGAAAATCAAGAAAATGAAGTAAAAGAATAAGGGCAAATAGCCCTTTTCTCATGCAAAGAAATATATCCGATTTATTATGTATCTATAAATTTTTGATAAATTTCATTTTTACTAACTTTTCTATCTTTAGCAATTTTTTTTATTATTTCTTTTTTATCTAACCCTTGACTTTCATACATTTTATAATGCTCTTCTAAACTAATATTAGTAAAATCTTCACTATAATTTTGAATATTTTCATTTTTTTCAATCATAATTACAATTTCACCTTTTATATTATCAGCAATATTTATAATATCATCTATTTTTCCTCTCACAAATTCTTCATGAATTTTAGTTATTTCTCTTGCTAACACTATTTTTCTATCTTCAATAATTTCTTTTAAATCCAATAAAGTTGTTTTTAATTTATGTGGTGCTTCATAAATTATAATTGTATTTTTAGCATTTTTTATCTCATTTAATTTTTCTTTTCTAGATTTTTTATTTAATGGCAAAAATCCTAAAAAAGTAAATTCGCTTGTATCTAATCCGGAACAAATTAATGCATTAACCATTGCACATGCTCCTGGTATAGGTATAATTTCAATATTTTTTTCTATACATTCTTTTATAATTTCATGACCTGGATCACAAATTCCTGGTGTTCCCGCATCAGAAACTAATGCAATATTTTGCCCTTCTTCTAATTTTTCAATTAATACTTTTGATTTTACATCCTCATTATGCCTGTGATAGCTTATTAGTGGCTTTGAAATTTCTAAGTGATTTAATAATTTTAAAGTATGTCTTGTATCTTCAGCAGCAATTATATCAACATTTTTTAATATTTCAATTGCTCTTAATGTAATGTCTCCTAAATTTCCAATAGGTGTTGCAACTATATATAATTTTCCCATTTAAACTCTCCCCTAGCTATTATAAATTTTTTAATTTCTTCGGTGTAATTATTTTTTTCATCATAAATATACAAATTATTTTCAATTTTTAAAAATGGCTTTGCATTTCTAATCCCTTTAATTAAAACTAATTTAGGTGGTTTATTATAATTTGAACAAACCATTCTCATCAATTTTGGCTCAATTTTATATTTTCTCATTAAATCTGAAATATCTACTAATCTTTCAGGTCTATGTACTATATAAAATTCGCCCTTATCTTTTAACAAATTACTAGATACTCTAATAAAATCTTCTAAATCAGCTGTAATTTCATGTCTAGAAATTAATTTTTCCTCTATTTCATTTATAACACCTTCCCCTTTTTTCTTATAAGGTGGATTTGTTATAATAACATCAAATTTATTTTCTAAACCTTTTCCAATAAAAAAATTATTATTTAAATTTAAAATATTACTACAAATAATTTCTATTTTATCTTGTAAATTATTTAATTCTACACTTCTTTTTGCCATATCAGCAACATTTTTTTGTATTTCAATACCAACTGCTTTTTTTATATTTATTTTTCCAGATAATAAAATTGGTATAATTCCTGTACCTGTGCCTAAATCTAATATTGTAGAATTTTCTTTTATATTTTTTGCAAAATTTACTAATAATACACTATCTATTCCAAAACAAAACCAATTTTTATTTTGTATTATTTTTAAATTATTACAACCTAAATCGTCAATTCTTTCATTTTCCTTCAAATTCATTTTTTATTAACTCTCCTCGCTCATTTTTAATGTATTTTATTTTTATTTGGATTTTTTACTATTTTATTTAATTTTTTTCTATTTTTTTTATTTTATAAATTATCTAATATTATTTTTTTATTATTTATTTTTATTAAAATATTTAATATTTATTAAATTTAATTTAAAATCTAATTTTCTTATTTATCTCTTTTTTTCTAATTTATTCTATTTTTTACGATTTTATTCTATTTTTTTCTAATTTATTTGAAATTAAAATTTTTTAACTTTCATTTTCATAGCATTTCCTATTTTTAAGAATTTTTTTCTAATTTATTCTAATTTATTCTAATTTTTTTAAAACTTAATTTTATTAACAAATAAATTAATCTATCATATTATATAACAAAAATGTAAAATTAGCAAAAAATAAAATTTTTTCAAACTAGAATTGCAACAAATAAAATAGAAAAGGTGAAAAAGATGAATAACTTTCCATCAGGAAATTTTGAAAATAATTTTAATGAAAATATATATACTGAAAACAATAGAGGAGGAATAAATCCCCCTCCTAAAAAACATTTTAATTTTAAATGTTGTAAAGATAATACAATTAAGTCTCTACATGATGTAGAACACTTTTTGAATAATTTTCAACATTATTTCAAATATTTTAAATTATACAAATTATTGAAATAATGATTTTTTCTCCGTCCCCAAATCATTTTTTAAGTTCTAGTATATACTTCATTAAATTCAGGATTCTCCTGTCCGTTTATCAATATCTTAACTTCATTGATTTCTGTTAGTTCTGTTAATGTGTTTACAATACTATTAATTAAATTCTCTTTTCCATTTTCTGCTTCTTTATCATAATTTAAAAATTCAGCTGAAAAATCTAAAACTATACAATCTCCTTCTAAATAATTTTGAAGCAATTGTGTATTTTCTGGCATTAATTTCTTATTTTTTTCATTTTTAGGTCCTTCAATTAATAAATTAACTAATTTCTCATATGGATTTGCTATCATGTCTTTTATATCCAATAACCTTGCTTCTGGAACTAATTCATTTGTTTGACTATCTAGAAAATATAAACTTACAATCGTTTGTCTTAATTGTTCTTCTGTTATTTCTTCTTCTGGCACGTATTCTTCGACTATTGTTTCTTCATTTTGACTTTTTACATATTTTATTGCAAAATATCCTCCTATTAAAAGTAATATAAAAAGACAAACAAATATTATTAGTATTTTTTTGTTCTTCATATGCATATCCTCCTCTTTAATTTGACTACTAAATATTTATTATTTGTTTGTCCATTTTAGAACTTTTTAATTAATATAAAATTATTAACTTTTCTAATTTATTACAATTATATTACGCATTTTTTCTTCAAAAATAGCATATTTCATTATAATAAAGTAAGTTTTTTCCATTTGACAAAATTCGGTTTTCCGTATACAATTATAGATGTTACAATAAAGAAAGTTTTAAGACAAAAACTAACTTTTTTTGTAGAAAAGAAAGGATGAAATTTAGTATGGAAGATATATTACACGTTGGATTGGATGTTGGCTCAACAACAGTAAAAATTATTGTTATGGATGACAATAAAAATACAATATATAAAGACTACCGTAGACATTTTTCAGACACAAAAAACACAGTTTGCAAAGTGTTAGAAGATTTATTAAAAAGATACCCATATAATTCATTCACACTTGCATTAACAGGTTCTGGAGCTATGTCAGCTGCAAAATTTTTAGGGGTAGACTTCATTCAAGAAGTTGTATCTTGTAAAAGAGCAGTAGAAAAATACATTCCTAAAACTGATGTTGTAATTGAATTAGGTGGAGAAGATGCAAAAATAATATATTTTGACCAATCAATTGAGCAACGTATGAATGGAACTTGTGCTGGAGGAACTGGAGCATTTTTAGACCAAATGGCTTCACTTCTACATACTGATACAGCAGGTCTTAATGAACTTGCAAAAGGATATGAAACAATTTACCCAATTGCATCAAGATGTGGTGTTTTTGCAAAAACTGACGTACAACCACTAATAAATGAAGGTGCTGCAAAAGAAGATATTGCTGCATCTATTTTGCAAGCAGTTGTTAATCAAACAATTAGTGGTCTTGCATGTGGTAGACCAATTAGAGGAAATGTAGCATTTTTAGGTGGTCCTTTAAATTATTTATCAGAATTAAGAAAAAGATTTATTGAAACTTTACAATTAACTCCTGATGAAGTTATCGTACCAGAAGAAGCTCACCTTTTAGTTGCAAAAGGTGCTGCCCTAGATTCAATGAATACAGATAGTATAACAACAACAGAGCTAGAACAAAAAATAGAAAATTTAAGAAACTCACATGATAATACTACACAACCTTTAGATCCTTTATTTAAAAATAAAGAAGAATACCAAGCATTTAAAGAAAGGCACGATAAAGATAAAGTAGAAAAAGCAGATTTAGCTACTTATGAAGGTGACTGCTATTTAGGAATTGATGCTGGTTCTACAACAACAAAAATAGTTTTAATTGATAAAGATGGAAAACTTCTATATTCACTTTATGGAAGCAATGAAGGTAATCCATTACAAAGTGTTATGAAGATGTTAAAACAACTATATTCTATACTACCTGAAAAAGCAATTTTAAGATATAGCGGTGTTACAGGATATGGTGAAAAATTAATACAAACAGCTTTAAATGTTGATTTAAATGAAATTGAAACAATTGCACACTATACAGCAGCAAAGACATTTGAGCCAGATGTTACTAGTATTGTTGACATTGGTGGTCAAGATATGAAATACATCAGAATGAAAAATGGTTCAATTGATAATATAATGCTAAATGAAGCATGTTCTTCAGGATGTGGTTCATTTATTGAGACATTTGCAAAAAGTTTGAATTTATCTATTGAAGAATTCGTAAAAGAAGCAATTGAAGCAAAAAGACCAGTTGATTTAGGTTCTCGTTGTACTGTTTTTATGAATTCTAAAATTAAACAAGCTCAAAAAGAAGGATATTCAGTTGGAGATATTTCAAGTGGTTTATCATATTCAGTTATCAAAAATGCTATTCAAAAAGTTATGAAAGTAAGAGATGTTGAAACATTAGGAAACCATATAGTAGTTCAAGGTGGTACTTTCTATAATGATGCTGTTCTTCGTGCTTTTGAATTAATAGTTGGAAAAAATGTTGTAAGACCAGATATCTCTGGACTTATGGGAGCATATGGAATGGCTCTACTTTCTAAAGAACAATATGAAGCAAATTTAGACATGGAATATACTTCAACAATTTTAAAAACTGAAGAAATTGACAATTTAAAAATAAAAATTACACATACACGTTGTAATAACTGTGAAAACCATTGTAAATTAACAATTAATAAATTCAGTAATGGACAAATACATGTATCAGGAAACCGTTGTGAAAAAGGTGCAGGTGTTGTAACAAAATCTAAACCATTACCTAATTTAGTTGCATACAAATATCAAAGAATCTTTGATTATAAACCTTTAGATGAACAATATGCAACTAGAGGAACAATAGGTATCCCTAGAGTTTTAAATATGTATGAAGATTATCCTTTCTGGTTCACATTCTTAACTTCATTAGGTTTCCGTGTAATTCTATCAGAAAAAAGTACACGTAAAACTTATGAAAAAGGTATGGAATCAATGCCATCTGAATCAGTTTGCTATCCTGCAAAACTTTCACATGGACATATAGAAAGCTTACTTGAACAAGGTATAAAAACAATATTTTACCCTTGTATACCATATTCAAGAAAAGAATATGAAAAAGCAGATAACCACTATAACTGCCCTATTGTAATTTCATATTCAGAAGTTTTGAAAAACAATGTAGAAGGATTAAAAAATCCTGATGTTAAATTTATAAACCCATTCTTACCTTTTGATAAGAAAAATCTTGTTAAAAAGGTTATGGAATTAGACGAATTTAAAGAATATAATTTTACAAAAGAAGAACTAAACGAAGCTGTAGACAAAGCAGAAGCAGAATACCAAAAATGCAAAAATGATATAAGAACAAAAGGTGCTGAAACAGTAAGATATATTGAAGAAAATCACCTAAAAGGAATAGTACTTGCAGGACGTCCATATCATGTAGATCCAGAAATAAATCATGGTATTGACACATTAATAACTTCATTAGGTCTTTGTGTTTTAACAGAAGATAGCGTTTCAGATAAAACAGAAGCAAAACGTCCTCTTCGTGTTGTTGACCAATGGGTATATCATGCAAGACTTTATGCAGCAGCTGATTTTGTTGGAAAACATGATAGTTTAGAATTAGTGCAATTAAATTCATTTGGTTGTGGTGTAGATGCTGTTACAACAGACCAAGTTGAAGAAATATTATCTAGTTACAATAAAATGTATACACTAATTAAAATAGATGAAGTAAACAACTTAGGTGCTGTAAGGATCCGTATTCGTTCTTTAATTGCAAGTATGAAAAAAAGAGCACAAGAAAAGAAACAAGAAAAAGCCGACGGAGACTACGGAATTAAGAAAAAAATCTTTACTAAAGAAATGCGTAAGGATTATACAATTTTAATGCCTCAAATGGCTCCAATACACTTCGATTTATTAGAAAGTGCTGTAAAATCATCTGGTTATAATCTAAAATTATTAAGAAACTGCACTCAAAAAACAGTTGAAACAGGTTTAAAATATGTAAATAATGATGCTTGTTACCCATCAATATTAACAACTGGACAAATGATTGAGGCACTACAATCTGGAGAATATGACTTAAATAAAACTGCTTTAATCATGTCACAAACAGGTGGTGGATGTAGAGCAACAAACTACATTGGATTTATACGTAAAGCCTTAAAAGATGCAGGATTTGAAAATGTACCAGTAATTTCATTTAATATTGTTGGTATGGAAAAAATGCCAGGATTTAAAATAACAGCTCCATTAATTGAAAAATTATTAAAAACTGTTATATATGGTGATTTACTACAAAAAATGCTAACAAAAAATAGAGCATATGAAGTAAATAAAGGTGAAACTAAAAAACTATTTGATACATGGATGGAAAAATGTAAAAAGCTATTACAAAAATCAACAAATAAAGAATTTAAACAAAGTATTTATGACATAGTAAATGATTTTGAAAAAATAGAATTAGATAAATCTGTTGAAAAACCTCGTGTAGGTATAGTTGGAGAAGTTTTAATTAAATATCATCCATTTGGAAATAACTATGTTGCAGATTTACTTGAACAAGAAGGTGCAGAAGTAATTCTTCCAGATTTTATGGGATTTGTTAAATTTATGGCAACACACAAAATTACATTTAATAAACTATTAAACACAAATAAAACATCTTCAAAACTTATGAAAGTTGCAATAAAATTAATAGATTTACTTGAAAAAGATGTAAGAGCAGCATTAGCAAGTTCTAAGAAAGGATATTTACCACCATGTGATATTTGGCATCTTGAAGATAAAGTAAAAGATGTATTATCTATCGGAAATCAAACAGGTGAAGGTTGGTTCCTAACTGCCGAGATGATTGAATACATAGAACATGACATTCCAAATATTGTTTGTGTTCAACCATTTGCATGTCTACCTAACCACGTAGTTGGAAAAGGTGTTATAAAGACTATTCGTAGTATGTATCCTGATGCAAATATTTCTCCTGTTGATTATGATCCAGGGGCAAGTGAAGCAAACCAAGCTAACAGAATCAAATTGTTAATGACTGTTGCTAAAGATAATTTGAAGGCTAAACAAAATCGTAAAAAGGCTATTGAAAAAGAAAATGAAGAGGTTAAAGTTTCTGAAGATAGTGTAAAAGAAAGTACTACAAACAATACAGAAATAATTTCCTAATTATTGGAATATTTTTAAAAATTTGACATATAATAAAATAAGTGCTAAAATATATTTAGCAATTGCAATAAATGTTTCAAAGAACAAAGCGAGCAAAGCTCGCACTCTTGAGGCTGATTAAAATTTCAGCCTTTTATTTTATTTTTTTGCTCTTTTTATATTTTCCTTTTTCATAATTTAATATATAATTTCTTTGGTGATTATATTGCAACCTTTATCAAATGAAGAATTATATAGAATAATAAATAATGAAAACAAATCTATTGAAAAATTTAGAAAAGCTAATCCTCAATTTCAAATCGACCATTCTAATATTGCTTCAACCGTTGAAGAAATTGAACATTTTGAACACCTTTATTCTCATATGGGATTAGGTGCTTTTGAATTTGCTCCTTCTGAATTTAATTTTAAAAGAACTGATTCTTACACTTTCCAACAGATTTTTTCTGATAATTTTGACTCTTTTCTTATTGATAATCCTTCTCTTAACATTAGACCTGTTGTTATTGATGAAATTAACAAAATGATTTCTTGTCAAGATCCTTCTATGGGTCATGCTATTTATGAATGTCCTAATTGTCACAAAACTTATTGTGTTCCTTTTACTTGCAAATCCAGATTCTGCAATACTTGTGCTATTAAATATCAAATGGATAGGGCTTTAGAAATTACTTCTAAACTTATTAAATGTGAACATAGGCATGTTGTATTTACTATCCCTGAACAACTTCGTATTTACTTTCGCAAAGACCATAATTTACTTAATTCTTCTTTTTAAATCTTGTGAAGATTGTATTAAATTTTTCTTTAAAAAACGTGCTCCTAGAAAAAAACTTATCCCTGGTATTGTCCTTGTTCTTCATACTTTTGGTAGAGATTTAAAGTGGAATCCTCACATTCACTGCCTTGTTACTGAAGGTGCTTCTTCTAATATTAAGAATTGCCCTTCTGATGATATTTGGATTAACCTTACTCATTTTGATTATGAAGGTTTTAGAAAATCTTTTCAATATTGTCTTCTTAAATCAATGAAAAAATATCTAAAATCTACTCTATCTTCCAATGCTTTTAAAGATTTTAAAAATCTTGTGAACTTTCTATATCAATCTTATGATAATGGCTTCTATGTTAGAGCTAAACCTTTTGAAGGTAATCCTGATGGTGCTATTAAATATCTTCTTAGATATTTTAATAGACCTGCTATGGCTCAGTCTCGCATTCTTTATTATGATGGTACTTATGTTGTCTTCTATTATCAACGTCATGAAGATGATATGTATGTTGTTGAAAAAGTTCATGTTTATGATTTAATTAAACGCCTTATTATTCATATTCCAGATAAAAATTTTAAAATACTACGTTATGCTGGTTTATATTCTTCTCATAAATGTACGCACTTTGATAAATTAATTAAAAAATTGTCTGATGTTTCTATTAAAACTAAAAAAATGCTTGCAAATTGGCGTATGCGTATACAATTATATTTTCACTACGACCCTTTAGTTTGCCCTTTTTGCAATCAGATTATGTTTTTCTCTGAATTAGTTGTTGCAAAAAATTCCTCCTGATTGTATAATATCCATATCGTGAGGTGATTTTTTTGAGTAAAGTTGATGAGCTTAGAAAAAAATATATGGACAATCCACCTATTGGATATTCTAGAAAAGATGTTTCTAAAATGTCCGATGATGAATTGTTAGATATGGATTATTTTCTCAATGAAGATTTAGAAGATATATTTGGCATCCCTTCATCTAATTCTTGTATTTTAGAAGGTGTTCAATTTAAATGCAAGAATTGTGGTTGCACAGAATATATTCCTAAAAATATTGTAGATTCATTAGACTCACAGTTTGGTGGTCCTGATTTTCCACCTACATTCAGTTGTGAAAAATGCCATACTGGTACTATGTATCCAGTTAATTACAAAAGTCCCAGAGGTATTATTTACAAATTTGATGATTAATTCATATACATATATTTCCAATTGGTTATATATGCTTTTTATGGTACGCTCCTTAATCCAATAGCAAAAAAATGTTTGCTATTGGATTTTTACAATTTCCTATAACTGAACAAATAAGACCATGAGCCGTCCAAAGCTTTCATGGTCTTTCCTTTTGCTAATCATCAAAATGCTTTACAATTAAGTAAATTACATATAATGCTAGCAATTTTATAAATTGTTTCAAAGAACTATTTAGTCAAGATATAAATCATTGGTAAATTAAATTTTGCTTTGCTAATAGTAATTAATTGTGTTATACTATATACATAAAAATCAAATGAAAGGATTTTATAAATGAACAAAAATTACTATGATATTTTACAAATAAATCAAAATGCTTCGCCAGAAATAATTGAAAAAGCATATAAGACACTTGCCAAAAAATATCATCCAGATTTACAAGAAGAAAATAATAAAAAAGAAGCAGAGGAAATCTTAAAAGAAATAAATGAAGCATATGAAATATTATCTAATCCAGATAAAAAAGCCTTATATGACCAAAATTTGAAGAATGAAACTATATCTCAAGAAAATTATGATAAAATGTATGTACAAAATGAAGAATTAGAATATAAAAAAAGGCAACTTCAATATCAAGAACAAATGGAACAAGCCAGACAAAAAGCATATCATGATGCATATATTCAAGATTTAAAAAATCGTGGGTATAGAATTAAATATAAAAAATCAATAAAAGACTACTTGAAAGGAATAATTTCTATCATTATTGTTATAATTATCTTGATATTATTGTGGCATGTTCCTTTTATACAAAACTTTTTTATGAATTTGTATGAAAATAATGAATCTATACATTATGCTGTTGATTTTTTTACTAATTTATTTAATTAATATTAATAAAAACTGAAATACTAGATTTTCTAAATATTTCAGTTTTTTTGTATTCTTTTAATTCTCAATATTTACTCTTGTACGCTAAATGACATTACAAATTCATAATTATCTTTTAGTTGCATTATTATATTTAAGGTAATTGTTTCATCTGTTCCTCCTGTTATATCTGTAAGGTTAATTGTTTGAACATAAGTTGAATTTTCACTTGAATATGTTGTATATTCTACATCATAATGTAATGGTAATAATTCTCTCATATATTGCTCAAATTCTTCTTCTGATGCCCAGTTATTATTTCTAAATGTTTCATCTAGCACATTATATGCATTAGTATAATCTCTAGTATTTAACATTTGAATCCATTTGTCTATATTCATAACTACTTTTTGTTGTTCGTTTGAAGAATCATATGTTTCTTTAAAGTTATCAGAAATTACTGTATATGAATCTAATTTTAGTGTAAATTCCATTGGATTCGTTTCATCAAAAATATATAAATTTTGGTACTGATCCATACAGACAAATTCTGTATAGTCTTCATAATTATTTACTAGATATTTTTGAATTTGTAATCCTGCTATTTCTTCTCTATTAGATTCTACATATCTTTCAAAATTTTCTAATGTTTCAAATCTTTTTAATTTATAATCTTCTTGCAAATAATCATAAATTAAATCTGGTCTTGTCAATATAATTTGTTTATAAGTAGTAAAATAATATCTTGCAACATATTCATTGTTAATTTTCTGATCACTATATTTATTATCAGTATTTTGATCTATTCTTTCATTGTTATTTTGTATATCGATTTCATCAATATTATTATAATTATTACCTAATGGTTCTATAGAAAAAGTACTATTAGTTACATCTAGATTTACAACTAGATATACATCACTATCATAGTTTCCATCAAGTGTTATTTGTATACCATATACAATATACTTTTCAATATTAGTCTGAATTATAACATTCATTTTTAATGGTATAAATATTAACTTTTCTTGAACTACATTTATATAATCATACAAATTACTTTCATTAATTCCATTTTCTTCCTTATATTGATTACTTAATAAAACACTTATATAACTTGCAACTTGTTCATCAGATACAATCTTTCTATATTCATTATTTTCATCATAACCAAAGTATCTATCATTATTTAAATTAATTGTGTCTATATACTGTTGCACACAATTTTTTACAGTAAAAAACTTTATATTATTATCAACAACTTTTTTATTAGTATTACTAAATTCAATTACTTGTCCTGTATCATTAGGAGACTTTTCTTCTTTATTAGTAATAATTTGTTGACTATTTTTTATAATAATAATAGATAAAATCAACAAAACAATTATTATACTAAACACTATTATCCATATTTTTAACTTTTTCATCTTTTATACCTCTAATTTATCAATCTATATGCTTCTGTAAAATAAGATGGATTAGGATCAACTAAAATTCCTCTTTCCTCTGAAGAAGCATGAACATATTGATTATTTCCTATATACATTCCAACATGTCCTGATATCCATAATATATCTCCTGGTTGCAATTCTGACATAGAAACTTTATATTGTTGATTATTACTATGAATAGCACCAGTATCTCCACCTATATAAATCCCAAAATATTTATAATATAAGTATCCTACAAAACTAGAGCAGTCAAAATTTTGTGGTTCTGCACCATCCCATCCACTTGGTCCATTATGTGCTGCTCCCCAAACATATTGATGAGAGTCGTCATCCGCAATTTCCAAAGCATGCGTCAACATTTGCATCATTTTCGTTGCATTTTCACCAGATAGATTAATTTTTCCTATTCTATCGTCTCCAGTTGGTCTTTCTGCATCCTTAAATTGTTCATAATAACTTCTAGCATCCTCTATCCTTCTGTCTATATGATTTATTGAAGGATCATAACTTGGTCTTTCAAACAAGGCCATAAAAGCCATCGTAGCCGTTTCAATGTCTTCAGAACCTGACCAATCAGCTGCACTATATCTATGTCCATCATAGTCTGGAGATGAAAGACCTCCTAATTGATAAGATGCATACCCATTAGCACCTCCACCAGGTGTTAATTCTGCTATTAAAAATTCAATTTGAGTGTTTACATCTGAAGTGTCTGTACCTTTACTTGCAATATAACCTTCTAGTGCTGTTCTTCTACCATTTGACCATTGACACAATCCTAAACCAACGCCACTTCCAGCTTCTATTTTAGCTGGATCAAAACCTGATTCATTTGCTATATTTCCCATAACAGCTGCTGCAGCAATTTTACTGTATCCTGCATCTATAACAGCCCACCAAACTTTTTCCTCTGTTGTTCCTCCATATATGCCCGATACACTTGTAAAAGATTCTAATGTATACTCTTCAAAATCGAACTCCAATACTCCATATGGTACATTAGTTGCCTTATAAATCAAATATTTTGTTAAATCCAATAAGTTAGCTGTTCTCTCATTATTCTCAATAATTGAAAACAAATAATCAGATGTTCTAACTTTTGCAATCATACCATTTTGATTATATAATTGTACAAATACATTCTCTCTACCTTCTGTTTTATAATCTCCTTTTTCATAACTATTAGATATTGTGTGAGTCTCCGTAATAGTATGTTCTAAAATATCATAATGATATGTGGCTTCTTTTCTTTCCCTATTTCCATCTTCATCCTCTTCATAATAATAATATCGACCTTCTGCATTATCAACAATAACATTATCTGAAGTTGTGCTACTAGACGGTCCTATTTCGGTAACCTTACCTGGAACATCAACTATTTTTTCTTCTTCATTCCCTAAATTAATAACAGCTTCACTATAGCTATTTTCTTGATATGTTTTAACACACCATGTACTAACATAAGTTAAATCTACTTTTGTACTAACTGTTTCTGTTGTAGTTTCTGTTCTACTTACTGAAGCCCAGTCTGTATCAAATTGACTCACATTAGCATTTCTTCGCTGTTCAACAGTTTCAATAGTATGTGTTGTTGTAATATTATCCTGAACAGCCATTATTATTTCTGAATTCATTACTTCATTTGCTAAGTCTTCTACAAATGGTTGATAATCTGTATCTATATAAAAATACAACAAATATTCATATGGCATCATATATTTTTCTAATGCAGTCTTTAAATTCATAGCAGTATTTGTTTTTAATTCTAAAGTTCCATCTTCTTTTAAAGACCATGTTGCAGTAATTAAATTTCTACTATCATCTAAAGTATAAGATTTTATAGCATTCTCAAAATCCGCATTATCAATATATCCTTGAAAAGTCTCTTGAGATACATATCTCATATTAATTATTCTTGATTCTACACTATCTGTATAAGTAGTCTGCCCTACTTCTGTTGAATTAAGACCACTATGATCTACTCTAAAATACTGATCTATACCATATACTATCCCTTTCGCAAAATTTTCAACACCATCATTTGCAATTACACTCGCATCTGGGTCCTTCTTTAAATTTCCACCTAAAGCTACAACTGATGGAAACCCTGTAACCGCCGTATTTTGAATAATATTTAAAGATGCACTATTTCCCTCACTATCCTTACATCTTTCAGTATCTGTTCCACTTCCGTAAATTTGAAAGTCCCATATTTGAAGATATATTTTCTGAAAGGATTTCCGCAAGTTGTTGAGAAATTTCATCTCCTTCTTTATATATCGTTTCAACGCCTGTTTCATTGCCACCAGCAAAATAAATTTGAATACATAAGTCAGGATCCGCATTTCTCGCTAATTCAATTCTATCTTCTGGTTTAACTCCATCTCTATCATCTGATGTACTTCCTGTTTGGATAACCTCTATATTTGTATATTCAGACAACAACTCCTCAACCTTTTCAGCTACCTCTATTGTCAATTCCTCTTCTACTAATGTTCCATCATCGCTAACTATACCTGTATCATCGTCACTATTTCTTCCTGCTGCAATAGCAACTGTGTATGTGTCACCAGCATTTCCAATTGTCCTAGTTCCTCCTCTTGTAGTTTCGGCTCTCGAAGATATAGTTGCAACTTTAACATTAGTATCACTTTCATTCACATTAGATGCTTCAGCATCTAATGCTGCTTCCAAACTAGATAGTTTAATATATCCTTCTATACTATCTTCAGTCCTAATTTTAACATATACAGTTTGAGTTCCTGTTAAACCATTATTATTTATTGTATATTCACCTAAATATGTAACTATATCACCTTTTTGTAAAGTAATTTGATTAGTTTGACTTCCTTCTTGCAACATAGGTTGCCAATAACCTTGTATTGATTCATAAATATGTGTACTAACAGGTATAACTCTTAATTTTTGCCCTTCAGTCCAACTATTTAACTTATTAATATCATTTCTATCTTCAACTGAAGTTGGTTCATCAACCTCTCCTTGCTCTAAGTTTGAGGTTTCACCTTTTCCTGTATTTTTCATGGTTCCAGGTTCTTTATTCGGTGTTACTCTTCTTATCTGTACAGCTCCTTGAAATCCATCTACCGAATCACTAGGAACAGTTCCACCAAGGTCAGGAAATTGAGTATAAACTTCCGCTTTTAAAATTCTTTTAAGAAAATTAATATCAGTAGGTAAATTATGATAATCTGCATTTTTATTAACTTTATTTACAATTTCACGTAATTTATCATCAATACCTTCTATAAAATCTAAATAATATCCGCCATTACCATCTTCTTTTATTTCTATTAGTTCTGCAACATCTTCTATACCTAAAGTTTCATATATTAACTTAGGATTATTTTCACCAGAAGCTATTTCTATTCCTAAATCAAATACACCAAGGATAAAAAGTAACAAAATGACTATTAATATTCCTATTAACAAAAAAGGTCTAAAAAAGCCTTTTAACCTTTTCATCATAAATTTTTTTACTTTGTCAACTGTACTTTCTCCATCATTATCACCTTTTAAATTTCTTATTATTCCCAATTTCCTCACCTCTCTTCTAAATAAATTTGTCTTTCGATTAGTATAAATCTACTTTAAAACTATTTCCTTCAATTTCATTATTTAATGAATATTCTTCACTATCCACTACATCAGTAAAATTGATGCTTTTAATCTGTAATCCCTCTCTATATGCATCACTAAATCTAATCTGGACTGTTTTCATTTCTTTAGGTGAAAATTCTAAATCCTCAGATTTATTTTCATATAAAACAGCTTCAAACTTATTTCCCAAGCTATCAACAACATAACATGTATCTGTATCTCTTCTTGTATCTAATATAATAGATCTATCTGTTTTATTTTGTATATTTAATGTATAAACCTCATAATCTAAATATCTATCAACCGTAGCAACTTGTATAGATAAATTATCATCTTCATTTTTTACATTCAACTGCTTTCTTCCAATATAACTATTTAAATTTAGTTTATAACTTCCTGCATCAACGGTAACTGTAACATATTCTTCTATATAATTATCGCTTGTTTGTCCAGTTGCAAGCATGTTATCAAAAATTCGAACCTGATATGTAAAAATCCCATCAGAACTAGACCAAGATTGAAAAGAAAATTGCTTATTTCCTGCAAATTTATTTTCATAGTAATTTTTTTCGAATAATTGCTCTGTAGGATATAATAATTGTTTTGTATCATTTGCAACCATATCATAAGCTCTTTGTGGTTCATTATTTACACAATATGTAAAAAACTGATTAATTACTTCTCCTATCTCGTCACTATATAAGCTTGAAACTTTTTCCCCAGAAACCATTGATTCACTTTCATTACGATAAGAAACAACATTATTAGATGTTGTTTCTTGATCTTTATTTTCTTCTTCTGTATTTTGATTTGCAATTGCACTATTTAGAACTTGAAGTAATGCATATCCTAAAACAATTGCTAACACTATCATCCATACTTTTAATTTATTTTGATTATAATATCTTAATAATTTATGCATAATACTTCTTCTTCCTTTTTAATATTTATTTTATTGTTGCGGATTCTGTGTTGGATTTTGTGGTGGACTCTGTCTTGGTCTACCTGGTCGTCTTGGTGAAGATTGCTGTTGTTGTGCTGGAGGATTTATTGCATATCTTCTAGCTGTATCTTTATTTATATCTAAAGCTTCTGTATATAAATTCCATACTTCATTTTGATTTCTTTCTCCCTTAACAGTATCTTTTATTACTCCTTGTAAGCTATTACGTTTCTTATCATCCAAAACATAATCTTTACCATAGCTATTTGCCATATTAACAACATCCATTATTTTTTCATGATTGTTTCCATTTACTCCACCATCATGTTTTGCTTCCATTGTCAATCCTGTTTCTATTTGTTTTTCATCTGTAATTCCTGCTTTCTTATAGTCAAATGCTGCTTGCATTAAATCCTCTGTTTTCACATCATGTCCTGTTGACGCTTTAATTCTTCCTGCCATTTCCTCATATTTTGCTTGTTCTTCCTTATTATCTAAGAATTGTTTTTCTACTCTTTCATTTTGTCGTATAGCTGCTTGTTCTGCTGCATATCCTACACCATACATATCTTTATCCTTGTTATATCTATATTCTTCTACTTTATCCTCGATTGTATTTCTAGTCCCCTTTGCAAATTCATATCCTCTTTCTGGTAAATTACCTGCTGCTTTTCCTAAACTTCTACCTGCTAATGCTCCAGCTCCCATATATGTCATAGCTTTTGAAAAATCTCCAGTAGTTGCACCTGCAGCAAGTCCAACCATTGCTCCACCAGCAATTCCTAATCCCTGAGCCGCAATTTTTCCTCCTTTAAGGGCAATTTTTCCTGCTTTCTTAAATCCTCTAATTGCTCTCTTCTTCATATAGTTTCTTTGCTGTTGCCTTCTTGCTTCTTGTATTGCTTCCCATGAAGATGCATTTGAATTTTGATTACTAGAATTGTCTCTATTAGTTGTACCATCCTGTTGTTGCAATGTTTCTTGTTCCAACGTCTCTTGTTGTTCCCTCTGTTCTCTTGCTTCCTGTTGTTGTTGATCCATTCGATAACTTGCTGGTAACTCTATTCCAGAATGATTCTCATCAGGCATATAACCTTGATTTTGTGCAAATTCTGGCATATTATTATTTCTTTGTTGTTCTTCTTGTAATCCCTCTCCTTGTTGAAATCTATTTATATTCTCTTCATTATCAATTTCATCACTTTGATTAGCACCTTCACCTATCTCTCTTGGTGTACCATTATCATCATTATTTCCTCTGAATGAATCTAAAAATCCTCTGTCTTGAGTTCTTACTCTATTATTTGTAGGATCCGTAGCAGATGAATCTCCATTTTTTGCATTTGAAGCACCTTTTCCTTTTCCTCCACCAATCATTGAAGCTACTTGCTTAAATCCATTCATAGCAGCTGCTCCTGCTGCAAATGATCCAAATCCACTTGGAGTCTCTGCTTTATCCATTCCAAACATTTTCTTAATAAATTTCTCTGCTGGAATCAGGAATCCAATTGCAACTATTGCATAAATCATATTTTGTTTTACTAATTCCATTGCTGATGATACTAAAGCAACATATAATATCAAATGCACAGGTTGAAGTATTAAGTTCATTGAATATTCTTTAAACCATAAATTAAACGCTTGCGCTTTTCCATCCCCAGCCTTATCAATTGGATATGTCAATGCAACCAATGGAGCTATCATTGTAAAAAATGCCATATATAAAAATCTTTTAAAATACATAAAAGTAAATATCCAAGTATATATAACTAACATCAAATATAATATTGTATATGCTGCAGTATTATACATGCTTGTTGATTGTGCATTAAACCTAACTAAACCTATAATATTAGTTCTAAATTTAACATTTCCTTCATCAACTTTTACTGTAATTCCATCATCAATACTAGGACTTATTAAGTCTGTAAATTTATCAGTTATCATTAAAAGTCCAGACATTATAAAATGTATAAAAAATACCAAACATAATGCAACTACCCAGTTTTGTAATGATTCTTTATATTTTGCTTTATCTGATGCAGTTGAACTTATTAAAATTCTAATTCCTAAATATACTAAAACTGATAGCAATCCTACTATAGCAATATTTCTAAATGAAATATACCAATTTGAAATTGTTTGTCTAAGAACTCCGCTTGCAGCTGACTCTGAAGCCTGTCCTGCATCACTAGTACTTGATACTGCTTCAAATTCATTAGGGTTTAAAAAATTTACATCTAATGCAGCTATATTATTTGCAAATATATTTTCTGGTGAATATAAAAAGTTTGGTATATCATATTTTGTACCTACTATCCATGAAAAAAAGTCAGCAGTATCTATAGTTCCTTCTCCATATTCAAAATCTATTTCTTCGTCATCTCCGACATATAGCCATGAATCAGGATTTCCTATATTATCATTATCTGGTGAAAGCATTGCAGAAGTAAATCCATCAGCTCCCAGCATAAAATGATTTAAGGTTCCCATAGCAATATCACCTATTGCAGCAAAAATTTGAATTATTTGTTTCAAAAGAGAACCTAATATTCCTTCTCCTTCATCAGGCATATCCTCTTCCTCTAGAACCTCTGTTGCATGTACACTATAATTCGGAGTTACTGCAAAAATCAATATTAATGCTACTAGTAAAATTATTAATATCTTTCGTGTCATACTACTTTTCCTAGTTAAAAATTTCATTTTATCCTCCTATTAAATATTTCCTGCAGCCTTTCTCATTTTAACTAATTTATTTAAGTTTGTTTCAACAAATTCAAATTCCTTAGCTGTTGGAGTTATTTGTAAAATAGCCGTATCTGAACCAACTTTTAACAAACCTTCTCCTTTTAAACAAGTTATCAAGAAATTAGCTTCACCATCACTTAATTTGAACACTTTTTTCAAATATTCAATTTCTGATTTATCTTGTGCTAAAAATAATTTTGTATCTGATGAAGTTAAAACTGCTTGTGCCTCTGGCTTCTCATAAAAGTCTTGAAATCTTTGAGAAACAATTGCCAAAGAAACATTTCTTTTTCTTGCACGTCTTGCCATTGTATTTAAGAAATCTACAGCTTCTGGATATGGCAATAACATCCAAGCTTCATCAACTAGTACTCTTTTTTGTCTTGCTTTTGTTCTGTCCTCACTATTTTTCTTTACGTACTTCTCCCAAATCCAAGATAATAATATTTGTTGTGCTAGTGGTCTTGCAAATCTCTCTTCTAGTTGAGATATATCAAGATTTATAAATGTTGCTCCATCTAGTAATTCAAAAGTAGATTGTCCATCAAAATACGCCATTTGACCATTATACTCTCTAATATATTGTCTCATAACTTTTAATAAGTAACTAAAATGGAATTGATAATTACTATCTTTATTATCTTTTGCTTTTTGTTCAATTCTCTTATACCAACTTCCTATTGTTGGCATTTCTTTTTTCTCTCTATATAATCTATCTCCTCTTTGTAGTGCTCCACCTGATTTATAAAGACTCGCAGGATCATTTGTAATTCCTCTTGCTTTATATTCTTCTGCTACAGATTCAGCAATTACTTGTTTTGTTAATTCATTGACTTCTTTACTTCTTGTACTTCCCCTTGCCATTGTAAGTAACGCCTGCGTAACATCTTCAACTTTATTTTCTACATTTAAAACTATTCTATCTCTTCCTGTAATCTCATCTTTTATTGTTTCTGGTTCTATATCAAATAAATTTATTACAGTTTTTGAGTTTGGACTTAATACTACATTAATTCCTCCTAAACTCTCCGCAACAATTTGATACTCACCTTCAGCATCTAGTGCTAAACTTTCAATTCCCATTAATATAGCAGATCTAGAAATCAAAGTTTTCATTGTAACAGATTTACCAGCTCCAGATTTAGCAAATACAACCATATTGTAATTCGTTAAAGATGGATGGAAATTATCAAATAATATAGGCGTTCCTGTTTGTTTATTAAATCCAAGAGGTATTCCTGTAGGATGTCCAACTTCTGATGTAGTAAAAGGAAATACTGTTCCCATAGATCTACTATCAAAAGAATGTTTTTTCTTAACCTTATCATCCATTAAAGGTAAGTTTGATTTAAATGCATCTTCTTGTATAGCCCATGCACTTTTTATTCCCACTAATGATTTAGACATTTCCGTAGACAATAACTTTGTTAATCTATCTAAATCTTCTAAACTATATGAAAACAAAGTAGCTATAACTGATGCTTCATACATTTTATTAAATCCTGCTGCTATTTCGTCTCTTAATTGCTCTGCCTCAAATCTTTTTTGAGTTAATGTACTTTCTCTGTTTATATTTCCTCTATCTGCTGCAACTATTCTTTCTGTTTCCAATTCATTTATTACTTTATTTAACTCATTTTGAGATCTCGCTTCAGCAATTGGTGTTATATATATAGAAGTATTTACATCCCCAAAGAAATACAAGTCTCTAAACAATTCTGGGAAAGTACACATACGTGGTAGTGTAGAAATAAAGAAACTTCTTGCATATCTTTTCACATTTGAAATTATTTCTAAATGATCTATTTTTGAAGCATCGATTCCAGATGGTGCTATCAACTCTTTTATGGTTTTTCTTCTTAAAATACCTGGTTCTTCTTGTTTAGCTATTTGCTGTTTTCTTCTTTCTTCCTCTAGTTGTTTTTTTGATTTCCTCATTATTTTCCTCTCCTTCCTCTTTTGCTTTTTCTAATTCTTTTATTGCCTCAGATGCCACATCTACTCCAACATAATTTCTATTATCTCCTATAATTATCTCAGCCATTTTCTTAACTAACTCTTCCATATTTTCTTCTGTTGCTTCAGCTTTTTGTTGATTTCTAGACTTAACTTTATCTATTGTTTGATTTGCTAAATCAACTGCTCTATCATGTACCACCTGGTCTAAAGCTTTAATTTTCTTTTCAAATACATCTGGCGCTGTTGAATATAAATCATCATATCCTGCTTGCATTGCTTTATCTATTCCAAAAGCTTCTGACTCATCTCTGTTATATGCTACATATAATAACTCTATCAATTCTTTAGATGATAAAATTTTTCCACTAATAGAACATGCAGATAATGTTCTAATCATAGATTGTGCTTTAGTATATAATTCTGAGAATGCCATACTTCTAATTTCTTCTACATCATATTTATGTTCTGGATTTTCCTCTGCATAATAAGAAATAATTATATAATATTTTCTATTAAGTACACTTTTATTTAGACTCATTTTTTCAGTATTTTGTACAATATCCCTTCCATATTCTAACATATTTCTTTGTTTTGTAAGTTCAAATAAGTATTTATCTAAATCCTCTTGTGTATATGTATCAGAATCTTTCATATTGTTATATTCAAACATCATTCTTCTATATTTATCTTCAATTTCTTTTACTTTTGATTTATAGTTTGAAATGCTACCCTCTAAATTAATAGTTCTAGTTTGAATATATATTTGAATTGGATGTCTTAAAGTATTTAAAAATTGTTGAAATCCTTCTTCAACTGCCACTTTTTCCATACTAGACATCAAATCATAGTTAACACCTTGGCATTCAACCACCATTAAATAACGTTTGCCCTTTTTTTGAACAATCATATTATCCTCTACTTTATCAAAATCCATAAAATCCATAATAGATTGTTTTGAATATGAATTATTTACATTTTTTTCTATTGTCTTACTGTTCTTTTTATTTGAATTAGTATTTGATAAATCTTCTTCTCTTTTAGGATTACTCATAGATTTTTCTCTTGCCTTTAATGCAATAAAAACTACAATTAACGCAAGTAATATGAAAAACATAACACTTAAAACTATTATTAATATATTTGAAATTGTATTTGAATCCATATTATTCATCTTTTGTTTCCTCCTTTTCTATCTCTTCACTTGTTTCATTTTCATATACATATATTCTATTTTTTTGCATTTTAAATTTTATTCCTCTTTTAATAACATCATCTATATTCTCTCCACCTGTTTTTTGCGTAATTTTAAAACTAGTAGTTTCCGGCATTTTAAATGTTCCTATTATAAATCCAACTAGTCCTAATACTGCTATAACTATTAGTCCTACAACGTTCATAGAAAAAAGGCTAAATATTAAATAAAATGGTAATCCACATGCTCCTCCTATTGCAGTATAAACAAGAGCTTTAGCCGAAAATATAAATAATATTCTTCCTTCTCCCTTTACATCTCTTGGTAAATTATATGTACCCAAAGTTCTTTTCCTCCTTTGCAAAACAAATCTAATCATACTTATATATAATTATACCAAAAAAACTCGGAAATTGTAACATTTTTGATAAAAAAAGATGAAAATAATATATTTTTAATATGATTGTAATATGTGTGTAATAATTTTTTTGAAAAACTTGTTGTTTTTATATGTTCTTTTGCAAACCTAAGTTCTAAATAAATTTTAAAATTTTAAAACATAAATTAAAAGAATCCCTAAGGATTCTTCTAATTTTTCTATTATATTTTTTCTTATCCAGCTGTTACACCAGTAAAGAATTGGTATATAACTTGTGCAAATGCTGAAGCTGCAAATATTAATGCTGCACCAATTATATATGGCATCATTGTCTTTTTGTATTCTGCTTTTTCTTCTGCACTACCCATCATGTATTTAATACCTAATACTATTAATACAATAACAGATAATACTATACCAACTACTTGTAAAATACCAATAACACTATTACCTACATTTTGTATTTCATTTGTACCTTTTGCTGATGTATTTCCAGTCATATTTCCTGGTTCTAATGCAAAAGAACTAATTGATATAGATACTATCATCATTATCATTATTAATACTATAGCAAATTTTAATACTTTTTTGTTCATCTTTTTTCCTCCTTTTATTATATAATTTATATTTAAAATCTCATTTTACTTGAGAACATTAAAAACTATACCATCTTTTATATTATAACATTTTATTTTATTTTTTGCAACTTTTCAAGCAATTTCATCATATTTTAAAAATTTTTTGCTAATTGATATATTAATTGCGGTACTGTAGTTCCTGAAAATAGTAAGAAAGCTCCTATTAAATACGGTTTTAAAGTTTGTTTATATTCTGCTCTTTCTTCTATACTTCCCATCATATATTTTATACCAATTACAATAAGCATTATTACAGATATAACTACTCCAATAATTTGAATTATTCCTAATATTGTTTCTGCTTTCTGCTCTAATTCTGCAGAACTACCTCCTGAGCCTCCTCCATATGCATTCAAATCACCTAATCCACTATCTGATGCATAACTCATTGTTGGAATCATTATTGTTAAACATAATATAATTACTAAAAATATCGCTACTATTTTTTTCATCCTATCACCTACATTCCTTGTAATATAGTTACTACTATTTTCCATATTGCAAATCCGCCAAATACAACTACACAACCTACAACATATGGTATTAACAATTTCTTTGCTTCCACTTTTGTATCTATATTTGAAGCCATTAATTTAACTCCTATAATTGCTCCTACAATTACAGCTACAATTATTCCTATTGAAAGTAATATATTATATATAGTATTTGAAAATTGTGCTAAATCTCCTTCATATTGTGCTTCTCCTAAACCTATAAATTCATCAGCATCATTCATTACATCATCTAAGCTATCTCCTGCATCTCCTGTATCCTTTTTGTGTGGTTGAGACGTATAGATTGTATCACTTCCACTTGGATTACCACCCGCAGTACTCTGTGCTGCAGAAGAATCTCTAATCAAATCTCCTTCTTCTGTACCTTCTAATCTTTCCATTAAAGTTTCATTATTATAAATCTCTCTATATATACTATCTAATTCTTTAGAACATTCTCCATTCTGTTGAGTATCTAACTGAATAAAATATGCTGAATTCCTTAAAGCATCCATTTTTTGTATATACTCTTGTAAAAAAGCCTTACCCATATTCTCAGTACCTATTGTATCATTTATTATAAAATTATATAAAGTATTAGCCTCATCTATTGAAGTTGTATTTGAAAACTCTTCCAAAGGTACACTTTTCCAATTAGACCATTTTCCTTTATAATATTCTGAATCATTTCCGCTAGAAGTTTCTCCATCTCTTACCTGTTCTGCCTTTTTCTTCAACTTACTTAGTTTAGCTTTAATTGATGCTCCACCACTATAATTTTGATATGCATTAATCCAATAATTTTCACTGTCTTTTCCATTGTATTCCACACCTGCGTCTTGTACCTGTTTATATTTTTTTAACCATAATTCTGCATCTTCTTCATTTTCTATTCTTGCATCAGCTAAATCATTTAATTTTGAAATTACATTACTAGGATCAATATCAGTATAATCGGTATTTTCCCATGCTGTACCAGCTGCAAATACAGAATTAATATTCATTAATACTATAGTAATTATTATTAATAAGAATATCCTAAGAATTTTTTTGAATTTTTTATACATATTCTCACCCCTTTACAAAATTCTCACATTTACTTAATTATACCCTATTTTTCCCTTTTTTTCAACTTGTATTTTATTTTTAACACAAATGTTATAGAAACGTAATATTTTCCTAAACAAATTTTATATTTAACAAACAATAATTGAAATTTGTTCGACAAAAAGAAAACATCGATAAGAACTATCGATGTTTTCTCTGGAATTTATCCAAAAATTTGGTTTAGTATATACATTAGAAAAAAGAAACTTATAACTCCTGAGCCCCACATCATCTTCTTGTCTTCATCCCGTTTCTTTTTCTGAAAGATTAAAGTACCAAAAAAATGAAGTAACGCCAAACATCCAAAGATACAAACTATTGCATTCAAAAGTACCATAACAATTTCCACCTTACCCACTATATCCTCTAGCGAGCTCCTTTCTGATTTTTTATAAATTAATTGTACCAAATTTCTAGCGAAAAGTCAATTTATGTAAATATTTAAAAACTAGAAAAAGCATATGAAATATGTTAAAATGTTAGCGACCAAACAAAACAAATTAAATATTCATACGCTTTTGTTAATAATAACATTTTTTATCAAAAAAGAAAAGTATATTTTAAAAAAATCAGAAAAAAAGAGTAAATCAAATTTTATAATCAGCATTTCATATTTTTACTGGTAATATATGGTAACTGTCTATT
>CALXCG010000021.1 GCA_944386745.1 uncultured Clostridia bacterium
TGGAGCAGGTAGTGGGAATCGAACCCACGTCATCAGCTTGGAAGGCTGAGGTTCTACCATTGAACTACACCTGCATATTAAATTACAATTGTCAGGATTGTTGGAGCAGGTAGTGGGAATCGAACCCACGTCATCAGCTTGGAAGGCTGAGGTTCTACCATTGAACTACACCTGCAATACTCTCCTCCTGACAATTATAGATTATAAAGGTTTTTTTATATTTTGTCAATACCTATTTAAAAAAAATTTTAAAATAGGTATTATATTGATTTCATTTTTAAATATTCTTGTTCCTTATATAACTTTGAGTAAACTCTTCTTTTAAAATATCCATACTAATTCTATCATAGTATTTTCCATTAACAAATTCAGATTTTCTCCTTCTTCCATATTCTTTAAATCCACATTTTTTATAACATGCAATTGCTCTTTCATTAAATGATAATACATCTAATTTAATATTATTAAGATTTAAATAATTAAATCCATAATCCAATATTAGTTGAATTGCCTCTGTTCCATACCCTTTATTTCTTGTTTCTTTTTCACCTATAAAAATTCCAAGTGTAGCTTTTCGACTAATATAATCAATATTTTCTAACCCTATACTACCTAATAATTTATCTGTTTTTAATTCAATTATTCCAAATGTTGCTTCATCTTTTGTATGTTTTTCTAAATATTCCTTCTCTGATTCAATTGTAACAAGCGCCCCGCTTCTTCCAATGTAATCTGTCGTTTCAAAATCATTTAACCACTCTGTGAATTTTTCTACATCTTCTGTACTTCTTGGTGATAAGTAAATTTTTTCTCCTAATAATTTTTTAAAATATTTCATTATAATCATCCTCCTACTTCTATTTCCATATTTAATCTTTGTATATTCATCCCTTGAGATTTATAAAATTCTATTGCTTCCTTATTAAAACTCCAACAACTTAATTCCATTCTATTACATTTTAATTCCTTTGCAAATTTATTTATCTCTTGCATTAATAATGTTCCAACACCTTGTCTTTGACATTTTTTATCAACTACTATTTTTCCAACATATAAAATTTTAGCATTTTTTAAATTTATATGATTTTCTACTTCTTTAATTCTGAAAATAACTAATCCGCACACTTTTTCCTTATCATTTACTGCTACAATCATTTTTCCTTCTTTACTTTCTAGCACTTCTATAACTTCACTTTCAACTTCTTTTTTGGTTGTTTTCTTAAAGATATCTGGTCTATTTTTACAATGCAATTCTTGTGCTTGTATAAGTAATTCTATTAACTCTTTTTTATCTTCGATTTTCGCTTGTCTAATTTGCATTTTATTCACTCCTTATTTTTATTTCTTATAGACATTTCAACCTTCTTATCATTTTATAATGTGATTCTGTTTCATCATAAACTTCAAATCCTACTTTTTTATATAAAAATCTAGCTGGATTTTCTTTAAATACTTGTAAAATCGTATCTCTACCATTCTCTCTATCTTTTTCTAATTGTTCTTCTAATATTTCTTTTCCAAGACCTCTTCCTTGGAATTTTTTATCTATATAAAATAGTTCTATTACACTTTTGTTATCTTCATTTATTTTATTTGTAAAAATACCTATCTCTCTATTTTGGTATACAATAACATTTATATTATCTAATTCTTTATTTATATAATTTCTAAAAAATTCAATCTGAAATTTATCATTCCATTCATCATATAATTTTTCAACATACCATTTGAAACAATCTTTTTTTGTCTGGTATAAATATTCAAAATCTTTTTCTTCATACTTTCTAAAGCTATACATATCTAATTTCATTGGTGTAAATCTTATTCCATCAACTTCTTGCTCAATATCAGTATCTTCAAATCCTGTTGCATGATAAAAATTTATTCCATACGGAGATGAATTTACTGTTATAAACTCTATATCTTTATTATTCTGTCTGCAACAAGATTTTGCTTTTTCCAGTAGTCTTGTAGCAATTCCTTTTCTGTGATAATTTTTATCTACAAATAAAAGTACAATATGTGAATAATCTCTAATACCAATCATTCCAATAATTTCTTCATTATGTTTTACTATAAAAATTCTTATCCCCTTATTTAATTGTTGCTTTATATTGTCATAATTGGCAAATTTGTAGAAATTTTCTACTCCTTCTTCAGTATAATATGGTGCTTCGAATTCATCAAAAACTCTTTTTACTAATTCCATTGTTTTTCTTAGTTCATTTAATTTCATTTCTTCCAATACGTAATCCATATAGCATTCCCCCTTTATTCAGTATATTCTCTATATAATCAAAAAAGCCTCACTAAGAAATCTCTATTAAGACTCCTTAGCAAGACTTATTAATCTTACCTTCTGTGTAAGTAATCAATATTATAACTACCCTGTATCGCTCAAGTTCCAACTCTTAGATACACTCTTAATTTATGTTTTAAATTTTATCATATAATTTAATTTCTGTCAACCAAGTTTCACATAATTTATTTTTCGATTTCGTCATTTTCTTTTTCTTTAATCTGTTTTTCTCTCATAACACCATCATCTTCTATGTAATAATGTTTATCAACATATTTTTGTGCTAAATCTACTCTATGTGTTACAACTATTCCCATTGCTCCTACATCTTTAATTGCTTGTATAATTGATTTTAGCTGTTTCTCTACCAATTTGTCTTCAACATTTCCAACTGGTTCATCTACTAATATTATTGACGGATTTTCCGTGGTTCTATATAAAGCCTGAGCTAGTGACAATCTCTTTTTTTGTCCTGTTGAAAATTGATTATAGTCTTTTGAAGATAATTCTGTTTCTATTTTCTCGCTGTCTAATTTTACTTCTTGTAATACTTCTCGTAATTTTTGCTTTTCCTCTTCTGACATCTCTATTAGTGTCTCTTTTCCTGTTATTTGTTCTAGCACATTAGAACTTGTCCCCAATTTTTTATCTGCTTTTACCGCTATAAATTGTTTTCCTAATTTATCAACACTTTCTTTTCCATCTATTAATATTGCATTTCTATTATTTATATCTCCCCTTTTTAATAATCGTATAAATGTACTTTTTCCAGCTCCAGATTTACCCGATAGCAAAGCCACTTCTCCTTTTTTTATTGAAAACTCCGGAACTTCTATTTCAGTTCTATATCTTATTTTTCCTGTTTCATTAATTTTTTGTTGATAAAATTTTCCTTTAAAATCTTTTATTTCCAATTTTTCAAATGGTTTCTGTATTTCAACTAGAGGGTCTTGTTTTTCTTCTATTTGACTTACTATGTTCTCCATTTCTTTTTCATATTCTCTTAATCTTTCATTTTCATGTTGGAATTTATACATAGAATTGATACTATCCATAATATTTCTTATTAAATAGTTATTTTGATTTATTTCTAGTAATATCTGTGACAAAGTTTTAGCATCCAGTTTTTCCGCTTTCTTTAATTTTCCTGCTCCTATTACACCTGTCAAAACTGATATTGATATAACATCAATTGCTTTCATTAAATTAACTTTATCTTCAATTTTCATCTCTTCACTACTAGCTTTGTATATATTATCTTCTATATTTTTTAATTTATCTCTTTCTTCAACGTCACTCACTGGCTCATTTTCAACTAAATCTCCTTTTAATCTTCCTATATCTCTTCTTGTATCTCCCACTTTTTCTTTGTAATCTTTTGTAAAAAACCTTCTTCCAAGCAAAGTCCCTACACTAACCAGTCCACTTATTCCTAAAGCTTTTGCTGTACTTTTTGAATTTTTACTCTCACTATAAATTGCTCCTAAGATACTTACTAAACTCATTCCTAATCCTAGATATGTAGAAAATTTATTATCTTGTATGCGATGTAATTGATTTTCATAATCTCTAACTATGCTAGCAATTTCTCTTTCTGTCATTGATATCTCTATTTCTACTTCCTTTTCTTCTCCATATTCACCTATTTCTTTTACTATACGTTTTCTTGTAATCACACCATCTCTTGAATTTTGTACTATTTCATACATATTTTTTAAATTAGCAATTTCTCTTTCTGTATCATATTTTGAATACATATTATCTTTATACATATTTAGGAAATCATACAAAGGTCCTTTACCCATTCTTAATAAAGTCATAAGTTTTACTGTTTTGGGCTTTAAATCTTCATTTGAATTTAGATTTCTAAAAACTGCATCTACCCCTACATCACCTAAAACTTGTAAAAATTCTATTCCTCTAATTAGATACTTATAATCCGAATTTTTGAATGTGCCACTTTTAAATTTTTCAATTCGTTTATGTTGTCTTTTTTTAGGTTTATTCCCTAAATTTCCTCTTATTTTTGAAGTTATAATTTTAGCCGTTTCACCTATATTTGGAGTATATCTCTTTCCCATTCTATTTCTCCTTTATTTTGGTTTACATATATATTTTACCATATTTTGCTATGAAAATAAACCTATATTATCAAACTTTTTAATCTAATAATATAGGTTTACTTCATTTTTCCTTATTTTGTTTACAAGATGTGTCCCAAAATGGACAAAAATGTCCAAACGGAAACGTCCCCAAATGGACAAAATGTCGCAAGAGAAACGTCCCCAATGCGACATCACACATATGAACATTCTACTTTTGGTACTGCATAGTATTTAGGATTTTCACTATGTATTTTTTGTTGTACTTGTACCTTTAATTTATCACTATCAACTTTTTCTTCTCTTGGAATCACTAAATCAAATATTAAATTTATTCTTCCTCCACCATTAGTCATTCTAAAATCATGTATTGAATAGTTTTCATTGATTTCTTTTACTATTTTTTCTGTTATTTCTCTCATTTTATTAATTTCTTCGTCATCCACTTCTATTGGGTCCATATGTATTGTTGTTATACAATTGAATTCTTCATAAATGTCTTGTTCCATCTGGTCTATTATATCATGAGCCATACATATGTCACTATTTGCTGGGACCTCTGCATGAAAGGATACTATTTTTCTTCCTGGTCCATAATCATGTATCATCATATCATGTATTCCTACTATCATATCATATTTTTTAGTGAATTCTTCTATTCCTTTTACTAATTCTGGATCTGGTTTCGTACCTAATAAAATGTCAACAGTTTCTTTTAATGCTTTAAATCCTGTAAATAATATGAATATTGATACTAATATACTTACATATCCATCTATTGATATATTTGCAAATTTTGCTACAATTGCAGATAATAAAACAACAAATGTAGATATTACATCTGATATGCTATCATATGCATTTCCTTTTATTACTTCTGAATTAATTATTTTTGCTATCTTTTTGTAGAAGAAAAATAACCAAAGTTTTGCAATTATAGCTATCACTAATATTGTAATTGTTATTGTACTTATATCAGGCATTACTGGATTTATTATTTTGTCTATTGAAGATTTGAATAGCTCAATTCCAACTAAAACTATTAGCATATCAACTATGAATGCTGCTATATACTCCATTCTTCCATGTCCCCATGGGTGGTCATCATCTACTTTCTTTTGTGACATTTTAAAACCTATCATTGTTATAACTGATGAACCTGCATCTGTTATGTTATTTAATCCATCTGAAATTATTGACATTGAGTTTGATATTATTCCAATGACCACTTTTGTTATTGATAATATAAAATTTACTACTATCCCTGTTAAGCTAGATAATGTTCCGTATTTTGTTCTTACTTTTGGATCTTTTACATTTTTATCTTTTATAAATAATTTGATTAAAAAATTTGTCATTTCTCATCCTTCCTTCTATTTGCTTTATATTCTAATTTTTCTTTATTTTAGCCACAAAAAATCCTTCCATATTTTTTGATGGTAATATCCTTATAGCTTTATTTATGCTGTCATCTAAACCATCATTAAATCCTTGCATTTTTTCTTTAAAATCAATATTTATATCTAACAATTTCACATTAAAATTTTCAATTGCCCATTGTAAGACATTTTCATTTTCATCTTTATTCAAAGTACATGTGGAATATACCATCATTCCATTCGGCTTTAAAGCAGTATATGCACTTTTAAACAGTTTTTTCTGTAATTTTGCAAGTTCTCTTACTGTTCTTTTTGACCAATTCCTATAAGTGCCAACATTATTTCCTAAAAACCTTCCTTCACCACTACATGGTGCATCTAATAGTACTTTATCAAATTGTTCTTGATATTCTTCTCCTACTTTTTCTCCTCTATTATTTATTACTTCTACTATATTTGCTCCTTGTTTTTCGACATTATATTGTAACCTGTCACATCTAATTTTATCTAATTCATTTGCTAAAATATACCCATCATTTTTCATCATTGCTGCCATTTGTGTTGTTTTGCTTCCGTGGAGCTGCTGTTAAGTCTAACACATTTTCCCCTAGTTTAGGATTTAAAACTAATGGCGGAACCATACTTGATAAACTTTGCAAATATATGTATCCTTTTTCGTATATGTCTATTTTTTTAATTTCCTTTTCATTTGCATTTTTTATTATTAACGCATCATTATACCAAGATACTCTTTCAAATTTAATATTTTTTTCTCTTAAATATTTCATTAATTCTTGTATATTGTATTTTATCGTGTTTACTCTTAGTGTAGTATTTCTTTCTCCTAACATTCCTGTTAATATTTTGTCCACTGTAATTGGTGTATACTGCTCGTATAATTCATCTACAAAGTCGCTTGGTAGTTTTCTTTTTAAGTCTAATATTGATAGCATTTAGTTTTACCTCCATATGTCTCCATTAATAAATTTTGTTAATGCCATAATGAATGCATTTCTTGTTAAATCAATTCTTGATACTTCTTCTTTTGTTAGACAACTAATTCCACCTTTTCCTTTAGATAATTCATTTCCGCTAAATATTTTATCCATAACTTTTCCTAATTCTGTTTCTTTAATTTCTTCTATGTATTTTTCTGGAATTGGAAAACCTTGGCTTGTCCCAATGCTTTGAATCCCCTCACTATTTTCTACAACCGCTAAATTTATATCAATCCATCCTCCTAATAGTTTTGTTATACCTGCTTCACTTGAAATATAGAAATCCGCTTCTATATTATTTTTTTTTGCATATTCTTTTAAATTTTTTACTCTATTTTTTGCTCCTTGTAATATTTCTTCATCAAATGGTTGGTCTCCTACTTCTGAATCTACTGCAATTCCTTCTACTTCAACATTATCAAAATATTTTTCAAATGCTTCTTTTGCTCCTTGTATTTTCCCTGGATTTTTTGTTCCCATTAAGATTTTCATTATTTTTCCAACTCCTTTATGTACCTATATATTTCTCCCCAATTATATAAGACTTTTATATAATCATTTTCTTCTAAATCATATGATGGAGCATCTTTTAAATATATTGTTTTTATTTTAGATTTAGCAATACTTTCACATTTATCATATGAATCATCAATCATTATATCTATATTTTCTTTAACACATACTTCATCTTTATTTTCAGTTGCCCAATAATATTTATCAAAGATATTCATTCCTTCATGTTTTAGTCTTTCTTCTGTTACTTTTATCATATCTTTATTTAGTCCACCTCTTGCTGTTATTAATATCAATTTATGTCCATCATTTTTTAATAATTTTAATACTCTTTTTACCCCTGGCATATAATTTGATTCTACTATAACCTGTTTATGATACTTTTTCAAAAATCCTTGTATTTGTTCTTCTGTCCAATTAAATCTTTTTTGAAATTTTAATTCTCTATTATCTTTTTTACTATTTTGTTTTAAATCTATCATATCATACAACTCTGAATATACTCTAAATTCTTTTTCTGAATCAAATACTACTCCATCTAAATCTATACCTATTTTCATAAAAAACTTCTCCTCTACAATACTTTATCTTTATATATTTCTACTTGTTGCACCATATGTCCTATATTACCTTCACCTGCATATTTTTCTAAATCAAAAAAGTTTGCATTCTTGTCTATCCAATAAAGTTTATTTAATTCTTCTATTAAATCCACATTCTTATTTAGTTTTCCTGCATAAACTTCCAATTCCATGTCTTTCATTTTATACTGAAAATTCATAATATGAGTTAATGTAATATCTTTATCTGTTATTCCAGTTTCTTCTCGTAATTCTCTGTATGCTGCATGCAACTCATCTTCATTTTTTTCTACTTTTCCACCTACTAAATTGAATTTTCCTTTATATGGTTCTTTTTCTCTTTTGCACATTAAGATTTTATTTTCTTCTTTGTTATAAACCATTATTACATTTAATTTTTTCATAATTAGTCTCCTTAATCTTTATTGAAAATTTCTATCCATCCTAATTTAATGAAATCTATTACTTCTGTATAGCACTTTACTTCTTTGCTTGGCTTATTTAGTAACCATATTTTTTTATCTTTATTATGATTTACTCTTTGTACCATAGTATAACTTAATTCTGCAAAAGTTTCTGCACCAATATATCCTTCTATCCCATTTTTCTCTCCGTTAAGGACAAATAAAATGTCTGTTTCATCTAAAGATTTAAAAAATTTCAAATAAACTTCTTTATATACTTTTTCATTTTCTTGGTCTATTTTTTTAGGATAATTTATTACTTGATATCCCTGTTTTTCAAAATAGTTTTTCCAATCTTCTATTTCTTTTTCAAATTTGCTACTACAAGCAATTACTAATTTTTTATTTTCAACCATTTTATTACACCTTTCTATTTAATTCTTGTTTATTTCTTTAAACTATGTTTGAAGCAGTAAATGATTTTATTCTACTTCGATTGTTTCATCATTTTCTAATATTTCATATTCAACTTCATATTTATTAAACATCTCTTCAATATATTTAAAATCAGGTGGAAATGCTGGGTTATCCATATGAACAGGTATTGTTAATGTTGCACCAACTTCTTTTGCATATAATGCAGCTTCAAATGCTGACATTGTTAATCCATGTCCTGTTACTGGAATGCATAATATATCTGCTTTATAATCATTTTTAAAACAAATCGTATCACTTGTTGTATATAATCTATTTTCTCCATCATCAACAATATATCCTACATTTTCATGTATCTCTTTATCGCCTTTTAACAATGGTTGATATCCATGGATAGCATGTACTACTTCAATTTTTATATTATCTAATTCGATAATATCATTTTCTTTTACGATATTTATATTTAAATTCTTATTTGCTTCTTGTACTTCTTGTGTTGAATATATCTTTATATTTTTATTTATTTTTTCTAGAACTTCTGTGTTACAATGGTCTGGATGTTTGTGTGTTATTAATATAATATCTACATTGTTCCAAATATCAAAATATTCTTCTTTATATTTTAATGTTCCTGGATCTATTAATATCTTCTGTTTCAATTAGTAAACATGATTGTGGAAATTTTGTGATTTTCATAATTTATCAATCCTTTCTTTTCTATATATTATTTACTATAAATTCAACTACACCATCTTTATTAGATTCTTCTTTACTCTTCCTTTTCTCTTCTTCTGTTAATTCTAACCAATATTTATTATTCTCTGGCATAATAGATATTGAATCTAATGGATAACCTGGATTTCTTTCTTCACATGCTTTGTCTACAAGATAAAAATTGCTCTTACTCCAACTATATTCCTTTGTTTCTTCTCCATCATATATTACCATCCCATATACCCATTTAGCTGTTAATCTTCCACCATATTCTTTTGCTAAATTAGTATAATAATCTATCATTTCATTGTCATTTAATTCTTTTCCATTAATCCTTCTTACATGTGTTCCAGGTTGTTTTTCATCTGGTAATTCCTCTATTAACAAATTATCATCCATTCCAATGGTTACAATCTTTGTTGCATCATAATATGCTTTTGCTTTTATATATGCATTTTCAATTGCATTTTTCCCGTTTTCATTTATATCTAGTTTAAAATCCAAATCTTTTATTGTTATTAGTTCTATTCCTTTTTCTTCTAATGCCTCTTTATACTTTCTAAGTTTTGCTGGGTTTGTTGTTGCAAATAGCACTTTCATTATATTATTCCTCCATCTTCTGCATTTTTAATCCATCTTCCATATTTATTTTTGTTGGTATAATATATTTTGCGTCAATTTTATGAGAAATCAAATTAGTAATTACTTTCATTGCTCTTGAACCATCAAACCATTTAGGATTATCACTATTTTTCCTAATTCTATCTAAAGAAGTTACTAACGCATCTCTATCATAATTGTCACTCATTTCAGTTGTTATCATATATTTTTGATTTTCATTTTCATATAAAGTATTCTTCATTAATTCATATCCTGCATTATTGTACCAATATAGATGATCTCCACCAGCTAATATCAAAACCTCTGCTTTATTATTTATGTCATTAATTAATTTATCAACATAGTCATAAACATCATTAAAAGAACAACTTGGAACATCATTTTTTAGACTTTCAAATTTACTTGTAATATCTACAACTCCGAAATTATAATATTTTTTATCAATAATTTTTTTATCATTTACAAATATAAGTTCAATAGAGCCTCCTCCACCTATAAAAATGCAAATGTTCCCATCATATTCTATATTATTATAGCATCCTAGTGCAGTATAATTTGCTTCGTCTTCTTGAGATACAACTTGAATTTTCAACCCAAATTTATCACTTAATTTTTTATTAATTTCGTTTAATTCTTCTCTAGATATATTTCTAAATATACTACATCCATAGACATTTATGTTTTTTGTGTAGTTTAAAACATTTTTTATAACTTCATATAATTTGTTTAAATCATTTTCAGTTATTTTATTTTCATTTTTATAGTTCTTTTTAAATTCTATTGTATCTGTTTTTTCATATATTAGTTCTTCATTCTTATATATGTGTGTTTTAGTGTTATTACTTCCTATTTCTATAATAGCAAACATTTCATTCATTTTTTACTACCTCAATTCTTTTTATCTTTCTTGACTTTCTTTTTCTTTAAATCTTTCTGGAACATCTATCTCAAAAGGTACTAATCTTCCATCTTGTACAACATTAAGTTCAACTCCAAAATGATTCATTCCATCTCTTGATAGTTCTTCATGCCTAATATATAGTGGAAATATTACTTTATCCATTAAATCTTTAAAAATATTTATATCTATTCCACTATATCTTTTAGGTACTGTTTCAAAAATTTCATCCTTTTTATCTGGATAAGCATGAAGTAAAAACTTAATTCTTGCCTTCGCAGTTTCAATATATTGAGTCTCATTTATTTCAGTTCTTTTATATTTTCTTACTGCTGAATGATTCATAAAAGGAACTTCTTCCCAAGGTACAGCCCAACTTTCATGGCTTCCCTTTCCCCTACATAGTATTCCACAATCAAAACTAGGACCTGCATAATCTATATACACATAATCACCTATTTTGATATCTAAATTAAATCCTCCCCTTGTATGTATTCTTTCATTTGTTCCTTCTTTTAAATCTTCCAAGATTATTACTGCATCTGGAACTAATTTTTTTACATCTCTAATATATTGATTAACTCTATCTCTATGAAATGTTTGTCCCTCTGGAAGTTTACTTTCTATTCCTCTAGGACTGTCACATCTAACAGTCATCATATTTATTGGGAATTCATCTTTTACTTTTTCCCAATCTTCTTCCGAATTTATGACATACATCTTATTTAATGGACTTAGTTCAGGCAAATATTTTTCCACTAATGATATTCCTTTACATTTTTTATACTGATTAATTAATGGTATATGTTCTTTTTTACTTAAATCTAAAATCATATTCAACATCCTTACTTATACTATTTTCTTTATTCCAATATTCCTTATTATTTTTCTAACATACTATTCTATTTTCTTATATTCTCCTAAAAATTATAACTTTCAATTACATTTCCATCTTCGTCATATATTGTAGAATCAGCATCTGAAATATATAGAACTTGAAAGTCTGGATTATCTAATGTATATCCTGCTTCTTCTGCCCATTCAAATTCATTTAGAACTGCCTTTTTGGCATCCATGTTATTACTATCATCTATTAATTTACAATTTATTCTAATCCAATTTTTATTATCATAAGCAACAATACAAACATTATTATTTTTAGCAAGTTGTTTAGATACATTCTTTTGTTTATTTGTAATTACATATATTTTATTATTAAATAAAATTGGATCACCAAATGGTCTACAACTTGGTTTATCTCCATTTATTGTACTTACATAATTGACTTGTGTATTTTCTTTTAAAAATTTAAATGTTTCTTCCATTTTTTAATTCCCTCCCATATTATTTTTTTATTTCATATACTTTTAACTGTTCTATATATTCTTTAATGCTTATATCATTTATATCTTTTGGTTTCAATTTGCAATAATTCATAATTTGCTTTTCTATACCTAAAGAACACTCAATTAAATGATTTGCTTTTTCTTCATTAGACCATACTGATAGTGGCTTATTTTTATATCTGACTTTTGCATCTTCCAATCTTTCCTTTATACTTACTACTCCATCTGGTGCAACTCTTTGGTCACAATAAGCACAAATTTTTCTTTCATAGGAATTTGACTTTAAAGTTTCTTCGTTCTTCTTTGACCTTTTACCATCTAATATAGTTAATTCTTTTTCAGTTAATCCCTCTTCTTTTCCAATTTCTAAATTGATTTCATGGTCATTAGTTCCGTATTTATTAAAATATTTTTTTCTTATTTTTAAAAATTCTTCATCTTTTGAAAAATCTTCTGGTATTTTAACTATATTTCCCATGTCGTGTAGTAAACATACTCTTATAATTGCTTCTTTATCTATCTCTGGTCCTGTCCAGCTATCTATTATTAAATTACTACATGCTGCTACTCTTAACATGTGCATTTGTAAATTTTCTGGTAAATGATATTTTTCATAAATTTCTATAATGTTCATTCTATTTACTCATCTCCCAACTCTTGAAATAAACACATTCTAAATTAACATTAAATTTTATTTCATATATGCCATCAAATTCCTCATGGTTTTGTTTTAATATCCATTATGCAATAACTGTATAACCATCTATTGCTAATAATTTAATTTCTATCTTTTCTATATTTTCATTCTTAATATGTTGCCATTCCTGATTAATTTCTTCAATAGTTGTATAAGGTTTCATAAATGGTGTTTCTTGATAAAAAGTAGTTTTATTAAATAAAGCAACTGCTTTATCTATATCTTTATTAAACCAATATTCTTTTAGTTTATTTAACCAGTCATTAGCAAATTCTATATTCATATAATTAGTTCCTTTCACTCAATATTTTTTTATTTTGTCTTTAATTATTTCTCCTAATTCTTCATACTTATCTGTATATAAATGATCTGCACCTTCTATAATTTGAATGTCACAGTTTTTGATATTTTTATTCAAATATCCTTTTACCATTTCGATGTCTTGTGTTAATACACATTCATCTATATCCCCAAATATAACCAATACTGGTATATCAATACTATTTAATATTTCACTTTTCCCATTCACACCGTCAACATATCTTATAAAATCATTATCTCCGTGTGGTAGAAAATCATTATAATATGTTCCAGCTGAAATTTTGCCATTAGCATTTACAGAAAAATCAATTAATTCATTTTTCTTTCCTTCATTTATTAATCTTGTTGACTCTATTTTTGCTATCTCATATTCTTCTTTACTTAAATATTTTATGCATTCTTGTGGTATATCACAAGGTGCTAATAATACAATTTTCTTTATATTTTCGTCTTTCTTTTTATTATAATAATAAATTACTTTATTGCAACCATAACTATGTCCTTCTAGTATAATATCCTTATATCCTTTTTCTTTGGTATAATTAATTGCTCCTTCGATATCCAACAAACAATCTATAAATTTTTCATAACATCCACCAATTATTTCAAATTCATTACCTTTCAATAACTCTGAAATAAAATTAGTTCCTCTATTATTAAATGTAAAAAAACTAATTCCTTTATCAGTATAAGTTTTTGCTAATATATCAAGAAATCTATTTTCATAGAAATTGCCACATAATCCATGAACATGAATTACTATTGTATTGCTTTTTTCTTCTGGTTCATATAATATTCCTACCATTTCTATACCATCTATAGAGTTTATTCTAACTAATTCTTGTTTCATTAATACCCACCTCCTTCTTTATTTTCTTCAGTTTTTCAATTTATATTTTCTGTTTCTATTTGCACCTTCTGCTATAATCATTTTCTTTTTTGCCATTTCTCCTAATATAGCTCTTGCCCTTTGCGTTGATAAACCTAGTAATTCACTTGCTATTGTAGTTGTTATATATTCATTTCGTTGCAAATAATTTAAAATTTTATCGCTTGCTTTATCGCTTGTTTTATCGCTTATTTTTATTTTTTTTGAAATTTCATTTTCAAATCCATCATGTATAAATATTGTTGTAATAAAATAATCTCTAGTTTCATTTGTTTCAAACTCTGGTTCTTTTGAACCATTATTTTTCAATGCTCTTTTTATTTTAGGAATACCTGTATTTCTACCTTCTGTCAATTTTAATTCTTTTAAGAATTCACCAATTCTACGATTTCTATATTTTCTTGCTATTATATTTTTATCTTCAATTGATTTTTCACTTATTGAACGATCTGGTCCAGGATAGCTTACAATATGAATTCTATCTTCCATAATTCTAACTTCTACTGGTTCTCTTACATCATATCCTCTATGATAAACTGCATTTACCAAAGCTTCTTCTATTGCTTGATATGGATAGTTAAAAAATCTTATTGCTTCTGCTTGTCCATCCACCTTTAAAATTTTTTCTTCAATTAATATATTACTGATATATGTCAAAGCACTTTTTATCATGCTATCTATTGGCCCTCTAAATATTCTTTCTGTCATATCGTCTCCTTCTGGACCATTTCTTAAATCAACTACTTCTATTTGTGAATATGGAAAAAACTTTTGTGGATCATCATTAAAGAACATCAATCCAACATTTAAAGGTTTCATATATTCTGGTGTTCCATCTACAATTCTCATACTTTTACATAAATCAATGAAGTCCATCTTCTCAGATTCTTCTAGTAAATCACTTTTAATTTCATATAAATAATTTTGAATAAGTGGTAATTTCAAATCTTGAATTTCTGCTTCATAGTTCATTCTATCATCAAAAGGAATGGTTCTTGCCATATCATATAATTCTTTTTGTTCTGTTTCTGTTGCTTTTACTGTACTTGACATTTTTCTTATATAGTATGAATATCCTTTTGAAAAATCTTTATCCAATGTTGTTGGACATTTATATGGTCTTGTTTGTCCACCAAAGCACCACACTACTAATATATTTTTACCTTTATATTGTGCAACATCTACTATTGGTGTATATGATGGTTGAATTAACTTACATTTTGCTAATAATTCTTTTTGAATTTTATCTATTTCAGATAATTCAAGTCCTCTTATTGGCATTTTAGGTCTACCATTTTCTTCTTCAACACCAATTAAAATATATCCTCCACCCCAGTTATCTATATCATTTGCAAATGCACAAACTGTATGTAATATTGGCTCTGGATTCCAATTTTTCTTTAATTCTAATCTTGCATTTTCTACAATGTTTTCATTTAGTATATTTTCTATACTTGTAGGTAATTTCATAATTTCACCTTCCTATTGACCTCATTCTAACATAATTTATACTAAAAATAAAGTATATAACAAAATTAAGTCAAGGTTTGTGATAACACATTAATTTAACCTTGACTTAATTTAAAAATAACATTCTTATTGTTTTATACATTTCAATTATTTTTTCTCCTTTTTAGGTAAAATACCACTACAAAGATACCTACCATTGCAACTATGATTATTAAAATAATAGCGTTAGTTCCTGTTTTAGGTAATGTTTCTGTTGCTACAGTAATATCTGGCTCACTTGCATTAGATATATGTCCTTGATTTTGTATTAGTGTTTCTTCTATTTTTTGTTCTTCATCTGGATTTAGTATTTCATCTGATATTTCTGCTGGTATTTGTTCTTCCTCCAAAGCTGATACTTCATTTGGTGACATTTCTGATTTTTGCTCTTCATTTGTAGTTGGTATTTCATTTTGTGTAGCTTCTACTTTTTGTTCTTCGTTTAGGATTGGTTTTTTATTTGGTTTTTCTACTGGTTTTTGTCCTTCATCTGGCATTATTGGTTTTTCGTTTGGTTTTTCTACTGGCTTTTGTTCTTCATCTAGTGTTGGTTTTTCATCTGGTACTTCTTCTGGTTTCTCGTCTGGTTTTTCTTCTCCATCTGGAACTTCTGGCTTTTCCTCTGGTGTTTCATCTGGTTTTCCTTCTGGTTTTTGTTCTTCATCTGGCATTGGTGTTTCGTCCGGTACTTCTTCTGGTTTCTCCTCTGGATTTTCCTCTTCATCTGGAACTTCTGGCTTTTCCTCTGGTGTCTCATCCGGTTTTCCTTCTGGTTTTTGTTCTTCATCTGGTGTTGGCTTTTCGTCTGGTTTTTGCTCTTCGTCTGGTATTGGTGTTTCTTCTGGTTTTTGCTCCTCATCTGGGATTGATGGCTTATCTGGTTTTTCTTCCGGATTTTCTCCTTCGTCTGGAGTTGGTGTCTCAATCTCTTCTTCATTAGTCACATCTTCAAATAAATTAATCATTGCTGCTGTGATAAAATCTCTACCATCTCCATAATTTTCAGTTGCAACTAATTTTACATATTGAGATTTAACAGCCTCATCAAATACAGCCATTTTTGCATCAGGATTATCTGCCCAATTTGTTATTGTAGCAGCTTCAGTCCAATCTTTTCCATCCATACTTACAAGTATTTGACCATTTTTTATTCTACCATTATTTCCAATTTGTCTTGGCACATATTGTAATGCTGATAAATATTTTGGTTCATCTAATTTTATTATAATATATCTTTCTGAATCATCTCCATTCCAACTGCTATGCCAAATTGTATTAATATTACCATCAATTGCATTTTCTGCTTGTTCATTATGCCCCGGCTCTTCACTAGAAACTTGGAAAATAGACAAATTATCAATAGTAATATATTTTTGTGTATCTAATTGGTTATCTTCTGTGAAATTGTAAGTTAATTCATCACTTGGTAAGTATACTCCTGTTGCTTTTACCCTTACTAAAACTTTCTTGTCACCTGTTAAATCTGGTATTTCAGTGTTGAAAGATGTCCAATTATCACTTTGTTCGTATTTCCATTCCATATTATCTGTAGTACCAATTATTTTATTTTCTAGGTCGTTATTATAAAGGTTAGTTGGAGTACTTCCTTTACTAATATCTATTCTATAAATATTTTCATCTTCGTAATCTGCACCTACTATATGAATTAAAATGTCATTTTCAGCTGTAATACTTTCTAGTTCTTCATTTGTTAATTGTAATTTATGTTCATGTGTTTGAATCCATGTTGCTTTGTTATCTAAACTATATTCCCAAGCAACACCTACTCCATCGAAACGACTACTAAGCACTATTGCTCCAGCATTTTCTCCATCAAATGAGAAAGTAGCAAGTTCTGTATCTTCGTTTCCTAACAAATAATTTGCAACTTCTCGTACTGCTGTTTCTTGTATCGTTTCATTGCTTGTAACTTGTGTTGCTTCAGTTAATGTTTTTGTTAGTAATACATTAAGTGATAATGCATATTCTGTTGTTTCTATTGATGGTTCTATTAGTTTTAATAAGTCATACATTGGAAGTGGATAGTATTTTAAACTTATTGCTATTTCTTGTGCAAGCATATATTTTTCTTCATCTGTTTTTGTATTATCAGATTTATATAGATTTACTAATCCATGCCATGCATCAAAGTTAAGTGGTTGAACTTCAATAGCTTTTCTATATATATTGTATAATTCTTCTTCATTGTCTTTATATGTATTTGCAAGTAATAATATTTTTTCAGATTTTTCATAATTTTCAAAATCATTTAAAGCTCCTTGTGCTAGCAAAACATATGGAACAGGATATTGGCTAGCATAACTACCATTTCCCCAACCATTTGGCATACGAATTGTCAATTTTTCTGTTTTTCCAGATTGTTGCCAACCAGAAATATCATTGTATAAATTCCAAATTCCATTTCCATTGTTATCTAAAGAATAATATATATATGCTGCATGACCTGGCTGACTTACTACGCTTGAAGGAACTCCATAAGATCCCCATATATTTGAGCCTGTTTTTGAAAGTGCTCCACACACTCCACCTTCTTCAAATACAATCCATAATTTTGGATAACCTGTTTGGTATGTTATATTGTATTTTGATAGATTGTATTTTTTATTCCATCTCTCGAAATTTACTGGATCATAATATTCGCTTTTAGAATATTCATAACCAAAAGTATACTCTATATAACTATATGGATTTCTACTATCATTTTCTGTTGTGTATGCATTTAACCATTCAATTTCTTCGTCATCTATAATATTATTCATAACAAAACGCATTTCTTCAACATTTAAAGATTCAAATATTTCATTATCTAACATTCCTTCTTGATGTATTTTCTTATAAATTCTATATCTAACAATCGCATTAGAGTTGTTTGGATCATTCGGATTATTAGTCATTCCCCCTGCCCATAAACCAACATCAGTTGAATGGGTTAGTGATAATGAAATCATCATTCTGCGATATAAATCTTTTAAAACTGTTCCATTTGCAGTTATTCCTTCATTTTTTAAATCATCTTTATAGGTATTATATAATTGAGAAAGAACTTTTAACGATTCTATATATCTACCGTCTGGCTCTCCTCCAATTATATAAAGTCGAAGATTATCTACATCATTCATTAACCATGAAATAGCATTATAATTTTCATTACTATATTTTACAAATTGTTGCAAAAGTTCATATCCCACATTTTTTACAAATTCTCTTTGTAATAATGCTAATTCATATTCTCCTGCTATTTCTTGATTAGCAGAATATGTCTTAATCTTTTCATCATATTCTTTTACAGTTTTAATAAAATCTACTTCTGTTTTATCTTCTATATAATCTTCTTTTGTTAATTTAGCATCTGCAAAAACTGTTTCATCATACCAACTAGACCAAAAATCACCAGGGTATTCTTGATTTTCATCAGCAACTAATTTTAAATAATTTGCACCTTTGATATTGATTTTTATAAATGGTGCTTCACTCCAACCGTAAAGAATTTCTGACTGATATTGTTCTTCCCAGTATTCTCCATCATTTGATGTATAAATATAAAATTTTGCTCCTGTATTAAAGTAGTCACTTTGCTCACTTGCATCAATGCCAATATATGCAGTAAAGTAATCATAATCATATTTACTTAAATCATAAACGATTTCTGATGTTGCCCAAGCACATATTCCTTTTAGAAATGGCATTGATTTTCCATTAATTTTTAGTGTAATGAAATCATTTTCTTGATTTTTATCTAAAAGTATTGAATGTCCACTTTGGGCAAATGATTTATCATTAATATAAGTAATATCTGATAAGTAGATATTATCAGGATTTTCGCTTGTTTGTGATGTTGCCCCATAACTACTAATTGTTATTGCTAAAATCATCACTATTATAATTCCAAATATGAATAATGTTTTTCTTTTTACTTTTAGCATACTTTATCGTACACCTCCTTTGTATTTATAACATCATTCATATTTTATCATGTTTACATAACTGTTTCAATATGTTGTAGCTTTTTTCCTAGTGTCAAATTGTTCCTATATTACTTGATTTTTCCTGCAACTTGTTGATGGTTATGGTTTTCACATATTGTGATATATACATTTTATAGGTCAAATTCTTTAATTTTTTTGACCAAAAATAATTTATAGGTCAAAAATTTCGATTTTTTTGACCTATGAATTTTTATAGGTCAAATTTTTTGATTTTTTTGACCTATAAATTTTATTTTAAAAATAAATCTGTATATTTTTGGAAAGTAAAAATTTGATTTCTACTATATCCTGTTGTTTCTATAATAATATTATTTTCTAATAAGCAATTAATAATGTTTTTTATTGTTCCCTCTTTTATTTTTGTTATATTGCATAATTTCTTTCTGTTAATTACAGGTTCATTGTATAATAACATTTCTAAATTTTTCTTTTGCTGTTTTTGAGGTTTCTATAACCGCTTCTAGGAAAAATTTAATCCAAGCTATCATATCATTACGAGTTCTTACTCTTGTACAAATTAGCTAAAATTCGTACTAAATTTGCGTCTTTCGCATCAGAACAAAAGTTTTGTTTTTTTACTAAAAACTATTGCTTTTTTACATATTTTTGATATAATGTTATTACGAAAGGATATTTGATGTATGGAAGAATTATTAAATGTTTTAAATACAGCAAAAAATACTTTAGATAAATATTATAGCATACATAAGGATGAAGATTTCTCTAATAAACGAAATACACCTAAAGATTACCTTGAATGGATTGATAAAAAAACAAAAATTATTATCAATTCTCCAAAATTTATAAAAAAATCAAAAGAATGCATTATTCGTGGTGATGTAGTTTGGGTTGAATTTGGATTTAATATAGGTGAAGAATTTAGTGGTAGGCATCCTGCTGTAGTTCTAAAAAACGGTGGAAAAACATTGCTAGTTTTACCTATTACAAGTAAACAACCTACTGAAAAACAACTGGCTAGTAAAACATATGTAGAACTTAGCAAAATATATAATTTTAAATCGATGAAAAGGTGGGTTAATATTTTCAATATTAATCCAATAAGTATTGAAAGAATAGATTTTTCAAAGAAAAAGGGGAATATTAAAGGAATCGATTTGGATAATATATCAAAAGCTTTTTTAGATTCTGATCTCTTTAAATATAAACCGGCAAAAAATACTTTGTAAAATTCATAATTTTTTGCATAAAATTCTTGATTTTTACATAAAAATATAGTATCATTTAATTAATAAGAAATCTATTTAATTAGATGACTGAGAAGGCTTACTTCGGTAAGCAGTTATGATTTAGAATGTAGCTTATATAGAAATATATAAGCTACAGTTTTTTAATTTTTTCTTTATTTACGATATTTATAACATATTTGATTTCTATATTATGAATATTAGCAGTTACTTGTTCCGTTGCAATCTTATCTGCAAAATCTTTTTCAGTTTCATATCTTACATATGGATCGTTATCCGAATAGAAACAAATTATTTCATTTGCATACTTTTTCACATCTTCTAAGTTATCAAAATACACTGGTGCAATGCTATGCCCTATAATTGTAGCATTTACATTGATTAATCCTAAGCTCAAATAATATTTAAGCAATTTGCTCCAATTTTCATAATTTTGGTATCCTACACCAACAGGAAAGTCTGGTACATATACTTGTTTTCATTCACATTCTATAAAATCATATAACCAACTAACCCTATTTCCAAATGGACTTCCAAAACTTCCATGTATTACAAAATAATTTTCCATTTCAAATTTCTCCTATTAATATTTGGTTATTTTCTATCTTTTAAATATTTCTTTACTGTTTCAGTTACTTCATTATGTATTTTTCCATTACTAATAACTGCTCCATTTATACTTTCATCATATCTTTGTTCATTTCCAAATAAATCTGTAACTGTTCCACCTGCTTCTTCTACAATTACTTTGACTGCTGCAATATCACAATTCTTATGTTTTGTACCTGGAAAAATAGCAAAAGTAAAATCTCCAGAAGCAACACACATACAAGCTCTTATAATACTCCCTAATCCAATAATATATGTTTTATTACCTAATTCTTGCAATACTTTAGATATATTATAGTCCGCTTCTGGCCATAAATCATAATGACATACCGTTTTCATATCATCTAATTCATAATCATTTACAGTTATCTTTTCTCCATTTTTATATGCTCCCTTTCCTCGTATAGCAGTATATAAACTATCTGTAAATGGATCAAAAACTACTCCAACTTTTGATTCTCCTTTTATAACTAATGCTAGTGAAAATACTGCTACTGGAATATGTCTAGCATACATTGCTGTTCCATCAACTGGATCACATACCCATACATAATCACTTTTACCAAATTGTTCTTCCTCTCCATCTACACAATGAGAAGGGTAATTTTCTTTAACTTGTTTTATTAAGTATGAATTTATTTCTGTGTCTGCTAGTGTTACAATAGTCTTATCTCCTTTATAACTTGCACCATTATTCTGTTTAAAATATTTCATCATTACTTCACCAGCATGTTTCGCTATATCTTTTGCGAAGTCTAAATATTCTTCTAATGTTTCCATGTTAATTTTCCTCCATTTCTTTTAGCATTTTATCTAAAAATACTGCAACACCGTCTTCATCATTGGATAATGTAATTTCATCAGCATTTTCTTTAACAATATCAATCGCATTATCAACAGCTACTTTATATCCTACTTGTTCAAACATTGATAAATCATTTATATCATCACCAATTGCAATAGTTTCTTCTTTTTTTATATTTAAAATTTCTAATAATTTTTTTACTGCATTTCCTTTATTAGAATCTATATTTGCAATATCACAAAATATGGTTTTATCATCCTTAAATTTTGCATCTAATAAACTTTTATGCCTATTCTTTATTTCCACATTTTCTACTTTTTCAATTTTAGGTATCAAATTTTTTATTTTATCAAAATTACTATCTGCAATAGTACATTGAACAACATCATTTTTATATACAAACTCTCTTATATCTTCTTCTAATTGTTTTTCTTGATCTGGATGTTTTACTTTATTTACTACTCTTCCTTCTCCAACATTCATAATAAATCTAACATCTTCTGAATTGGCAATTTCATATAATTTTATGATAGCTTCCTTATTCATTTCATTAACATATAAGATTTTGTCTTGTTCATAATCATATATGTTTCCACCACTTGATGTAATAATATATTTACTTGCAAAACATTCTCTACTTATTTGTTCTGTATATTTTCTTGGTCTTCCAGAACACAATATAACTAATATACCTTTTTCAGTAACTTTTCTTATTGTCTCCATTGTTCTCGCTGACAAATTTCTATTACTATCTCTTAATGTTCCATCAATATCTATAAATATTGCCTTTATCATAAACTTAATCTCCTTTTAATTTTTTCTTATATATTTAAATATTTTTTTATATTCCTTATCATGTAATAATAATCCTATTGCTTTATCTTCAACCATTTTCTCCTACTTTTTTAAAAGAATATATTTTCTTCTAAATCGTCTGGGTGCTCTATTTCTGTTTTTAAATCTTCCCAAGGAAATAAAGGATAAAAATATTCTACATTTAAATCTTTACATTTTTCTTTAGTAAGCTCATTATTACCATTGTAATAAAATGCTACATCTTCGTATTCTGTAATATCTTTAAAATCTCTACTACCGTATTCTTTTGTTAAGCAAACATATAATATTTTAGCTTTTGCATATCTATTTTTTATTTCATTTATACAAATCTCTACACTTGTTCCTGTACTATGCATTGCTTCAACTACTAAAAATACTGGTTCTTTTTTCTCTATTTGTATTGAATCAAATGGATTAAAAATCATCTCAATTTTATTTTCCCCGTTTTTATATGTTATATGTTTAACTTGCATAGGCAAGAATTTCACAATGTTTAGTTTATTAGAAATATATGTTGCTGGTACTGCACCACTTCTTAAAACAGGACATATATAATCTATTTTTATTTTATTATCTTTAATATATTTTCCCAAATGGTCGCATAATTTGTCTATATGTTGTAAAAATTCATTATGCTCCATCCTTTTATAATTTTTCTGCATTTTATACTCTCCTTATTAATCTATATAAATCTTTATGTCTAATTCATATTACAAATTAACAATTTTTCATAGGACGAAAATGTTGATTTTTTCGTTCTATAAATTTTTGTAGGACGGATTTTTGTAGTTTTTCGCCCTATAAATTTTATTTTAGTTGTAGCACGGCTACACACTCCACATGTGTCGTACATTCACTGTTGCAGTATTGTTAAACCTCGTATGTGCACTATAGATATTATTCAATCAGTTTTATTACAATTCTCAATTAATATTAATCAAAATATTTATTTTTAATATCAAGATAAGAATTTAAAAATCTTTCAATATCCTCTCTTCCAACTATGTGTAATGAAAATGGAATAAATTTACTAATTCTTCCATCTAGTCTTGCTACTCCATCCCACCAATCTTTAAAAGCTCTTGTTACATTTCTATTAGTAAACAAAATATAATGATTTGGATTATATTGTATTACTTTCACAATTTCATCCCACACTTCGGTTTGTTTTAACTTTTGAGTAGTTTTTTCTGAATATTTGCATTGCATAATCCACAAATCGTTTGGCAAATCTAAATAATCAATTTTAGGATTATCAATTGCTGACCATTTCCAAATATAATCTCTACCTCCATCATTTCCACCTCTAGGATGAAAACTTCCTTCCTTAACGGATTTTATCTGATTTATTACATCTACACATAAATATTCAAAAGCTTTATCTTTACTTATAACCTCTCCATTTATTGATGTTTTAATTTTGTCCCATACAATGCTTGAAGTTCCACTTACTATTAGTTGTTGATATTCTTCACTTGTAATTTCTTTTATCTTTGAAATAATATTTTTTTCATCATCGTAGAAGTATGAATCCTCATTATCTATTCCAGCTAATTTTACTACATAGTCTTTTATAGCATAACATTTCTCACTAACTCTATTAAGTATTGTTAATTTGCAGTCTGCTAAAGATTTTCCTATATCTTTTACAGTAATTGTTACTTTCTTTACATTTCCTAAAGAATTGCTCATTAAATTTTCTATTCCTTGACTTTCTTCTTTTGATATAACACAATAATATAATCCTGTATATGTTCCGTCTTTTGAAGATACTAAACATTTTGCTCCATTAAGTCTATTCATCTTCTTTATCCTCTTTATATAAATAATTATTAGGAAATATCTTAAGAATCCACATTTGTAAATCTTCAATCAAATTAATATCTTCTATATCGGAATATGAAAAAATAATATTTATAACTCTTTTGTAAAAGTTTAAAAATCTTTCTATTATAAAATCATCATATGGTAATTTTGCATCAAAAAATTCCATATAGTCTTCTATAAGCCAAAACCTTAAATCGAAATATTTTACTGTATATTTAAAAATATTCGTTCCAGCTATTAAAACAGACATTTCTCTAGCCAATTTGTATAAATTTTTCTCATTTAATAATTTTTTATTAGAAGATATAAGCCATTCCTGAAATCCACTATTACTTTTGTTTAATTTATTATATTCTTTTAATGCTTCTAAAATTTTGCTAATTTTATTATCATAATTTTCATTAAAAATTTTATTAATCCACTCATTGCTTACCAATTGGACATTAAAAATGCCTTCTCTATATGAGCGAGTTACTAATCTATATTCTGTATTAGTCTCAATTATAAGCATTTTGTCAGATAATTGATATAGCTTACTTTCATTTCTCGCATTATAAAAGTATATAACATTTATAATATCCTCTATCTTTTTCAAAGCTAATTCTTCTACAAATTTACTATCTCTTTTATATGTTTCTATATTTTCAATCTTAACAAATACCTCTTCTTCATTTTGCATTTCACTTTCAAAATATTTTTTTTCAAATTCTTTACATTCATGATTCAAGTATTTATTTATATCATTCTTCAATTCTCTACTTTTTATAAAGGTCACATTTGAAATTTGAATTTTTTCTTTTTGTTCTATCTCTATATTATTAATTTTTATAAAAACATCATATTTTTCCTTTTTTAAATATTCCTTTTTTAGATAACTTATTATACTAATATCTATATCATTCATTTCTTGTTGTGTAATGTCTTCTAGCTCTTTTTCATCATTATCTCCTATTATATACTGGACTGTGCAGTATAATAGAAATGTTTTTATATCTTCTTTTAACCATCTTTCATTAATATTGGTATTATCATCAATATACTTCTTTGATATATCAATATACTTCTGTTGAAAATCTAAAACTTTCTTTTGTAATGTTTCAAATCCATCTTCTTTGTTTATAATATGCATATACTCATCTATTAAGTTATTCTCCTCATCATCCTTTTTTATATCTTGTTTGAAGTTATTCACTAATTCGTTACCTACATTAATAACTTTACCACTTCGAATATTATCCAATAATTCTTTTTCAACATGATTAAGAATATCTTTTTTTAAATTTTCAAACTCATTTATCTTATAAAAAAAATCTTTATTATATTGATTTAAATATAATTCGCGATACTGATTTTTTATATCTTTTATCATATTTCTAAAATGTTTTTCTGAACATGTTTTTATTCTAACTTCTTTTAATATATTATTTCTTATTCTGTATAATAAAAAATATTTTGGTCTATTTACATATATTTTTCTCATTAATTGCTGATTTTTAAAAACTTTATTAATTTCTTTGTCAAAATCTTCTATATAATCTTTATCATTTTTATTACTAAGAAAAGTTTTAAAATTTTCTTCTATTCTTTCCCTTTTTTTCTCCTTCACTTTATCTATTTTCCAAAAATCAGTATATTCGACCATTTCTTCTCTTAAATAATATTCGTACAAACTTATTAATAATTTTTTACTTTCTATCATATCTAAGTCAAATATATTTTCTATTTTAGAATCTGTGTCAATTTCTAGAACTCTTTCTTTTATTAGTATTTCTTGAAAAAAATCACTCAATTCTTCAAAATTATTACATTCTTCATTTATACTTTTTTCTTTATTTACATTTGGATATGCATTGTGTAATAATGAATATTCTAGTTTTTTCATGAGTTTATCTACACCATTATTTATCTTATCCTGTATTCTCTCATCTAATAAATATCTTTCTGATGTAGAAGTATAAGTGTGTTTATACATATATATTCCTACCTTTCTCTGTAAATAATATTATATTTTAAAATATCAAATTCATTTTCTGTTATCTTATATTATTATATATTTTTATTTTAATAACATATAAATTCAATATATTATCCATTAATTTTTCAAAATTAATTTAATCTCTTCCAACACTTTCATCGTATCTTCATAACTAATATCTTCTGCATAACTAAATTTACTTTGATAGTTTTTCCAATGTGCTTTGAGTACATCACTTTCTTTTATGATTTCCATTATTTCGTCTATATTATTCAATTTATCAATAGATTCTCTATACTCAAATTTCTTTATAATAGCTTGTTTTAACAATTTCTTATCAAAATTATTCTGTTGTGTTGTCCATAATATATAAATATCATAAAAATCCCTTGCTCTTGTAGTATCTATATTTCTTGATATAATTGTTTCAAACTTATCTGCTATTACTGTTTCCATATTATATGCTAATATCTCTATTGAACGCTTCTCAAACATTAAATCGAACTTATATTTTATTTCTTTCGGAGTAATAACATCTCCTGTTGTTATATCTAATTTCATGGGTACAACTAACTTATCAAATTTAGCATCTAATGATACTCTGTATCCTCCATATTCATCTTCTTGTCGTATTTCCTTAATATTTCTAAATTCAAAAGTTACCCCATCATCTAAATCTATACTAAAAATCTCATTTAATATATTTTCAAGATTATCTCTTTCTAAATTAAAACCTTTTATTGTTGCATCCATATCTAAAGTATTTCTTATATCTATTCCAACGATAGCTGTTATTAGCATTCCACCTTTTAAAATAAATTTATATTTATATTTTGATACAGAAATTCTTTCTAATAGT
>CALXCG010000022.1 GCA_944386745.1 uncultured Clostridia bacterium
CATAACTGCTACACATGAATTTGTTGTTCCTAAGTCAATTCCTATAATTTTTCCCATTTTTATTCATCCTTTCTTTTCTGTTTTTTGGGACGGGGTCAAAAAACAGTTTTTATTTTATTTTTATGCTTCTCTCCCCATCAACGAAGCTATTTATATATAAAATTAATAACTAAATTTATTTTATAGTAGTCCTATTGCTAGATATCCACCTAGTAATAAAGTTGCAACATATTTTATTGCTACATCTACTACCACAGCTATTATTACAAATGGTACTCTTTCCAAAAGATAACGATTATTTAATTTGTCTACTATAAGTATTACTATCAGTCCTATTACGAAAAATGCTCCAAATGTTAATAATATCATTAACATTGATATATATCCCATCAATAGCATTGATATGAATAATTCTATTTCCATTCCAACTGCATAGATTAATACTTTTTTTAAATACCCTATATTTTTATCCATAGCAGAATATATGATGCAAAATATTACTATATCTAATAATATTCCTAGTATTCTTATCATTTTTATTCCCCTTTTAATTTGCTACTACAACCATTGAATGTCTAATTACTCTATTTCCTATTTTATATCCTTTTCTATATTCTTGTACAATTTCTTTTTCACCTTTTGTATCATCTTGAACACTACTTACTGCTTCATGTAAACTTGGATCAAAAGTTTCTCCCACTGCCTTTATTTCTTCTATACCTTTTGATGTCAAAACATCTTTAAATTGTTTTAACACTAATTCTACACCTTGTTTATAACTTTCATCTTTTGTTTCTACTTTAGCTGCATTTTCCAAGTTATCAACAACTGGTAAAATTACTTCTATTACATCAGAAAGAATTGAATTATATAATCCTTCTCTTTCTTTTGCACTTCTTTTTTTAAAGTTTTCAAACTCTGCTAAAATTCTTTTATATCTGTCATCTAATTCATCATAATCTTGTTTTGGAACTACATCCCTAGTTTTATTTTTTTCCTCTTTAGAATCATTTTTCTTTGATTCATCTTTTTCTGTTTTGTTTACTTCTTTTTCAACATCATTTTCTAAATTTTCTTTATCTGCCATTTATCGTTTCATTCCTTTCTCTTCACTTTTCTCTACTAGGTTGGAAAAGAATTAAATTTTGACTAGGAAAACAAGTTTGAAATTTATGAGGCGTACTATCTGTACGTTGATTAAATTTCAAATGAAGTTTGACGACGTCAAAATTGTAATTATTTTTCAACCTCTTTACAACTCTTTTAATTTCTTATTAATATACTTCATAACAGAAATAACCTTTGAATAATCCATCCTCTTAGGACCTATAATACCAATAGTACCTAAATCCTTTCCATTAACCTTATGTTTAAAAGTTACAACACTAAAATCTTTCAACTCATCTTGCTTATTTTCATCACCAATATACACATTAATATCTTCTGCAAAACCAGAATTTAGCATATCTGCAACCACTTCTTTTGTATCCAAAATATTAACAAAATTTTTTGCTACTTCCAAGCTATTGAATTCAGGTAAATCAAAAGATTTATTTGCACCTTCTAAATAAATATTTTCATCTTCTTTAATTACTTTTTTCAACTGCTCTATTACTGGTTTTATAACATTTACACTATATGTCATTTCATCATACAAATAATCTTCTAATGGTCTATCAATTGTCTCTATTGGTTGTCCTTTTAATTTATTATTAAACATATAATTCATTGTTTCAATCTGTTTTTGTGTTACATCCTCATCAAACTTTATAATTGTCTCTTTAACCAACCCTGTATCAGTTAAGATTACAGCCATCATCATTCTTGAACCCAGCAAAACAAATTTAATATCTTCTATAATTTGATTAGCTGTCTTTGGTCCTATTGAAACAGCTGTATAATGTGTAACTTCTGAAATCGTATTAGCAGTTATTTTTGTTAAATCTTCGATTTCATTTACTTTTGTTTCTAACTTTGAACTAATATATTTAATTTCTTCTAAGCTAATATCTTTATCATTTAAAAGTTCATCAACATAGTATCTATATCCCTTTTCTGACGGAACTCTTCCACTTGATGTATGTGTTTTGTCCAAATATCCATTTTTCTCTAATTCAGCCATTTCATTTCTTATTGTTGCACTACTACAATCTAATCCATGATTTGTTGTTAACGCATTTGAACTTACTGGCTCTGCTGTGTTTATGTATTCCTCTACTATTGCTTGTAAAACTTTTTTCTTTCTATCATCTAACAATTTTTTCACCTCTTTAGCTTTATAATTGTTAGTTTGTTTTAGCACTCTTTACTATTGTTTGCTAACTCCATATATATTATACCCATTTTTAGCACTTGTCAATACTTTTTGCTAATTTTGTTTGTGAATTTTTTGTGAAATTTTTTTCATTAAAAAGATGTGTCCCAAAAAGGACATTTTTGTCCCATTGGGGACGTTTCCATGTGGACAAAAATGTCCAAAAAGAAACGTCCCTAATGGGACATCACACGATATATTCAATTTTATTATTTGGAAAATATTTTTGCATTTGCTCTCTTAAAAATATTTCTCCATCTTTTCTTATATCATTTTTATACATATATTTTCCTCTGCCTCTACCTGTCATCATTTCTTTGCTATATAAGTTTATGGCATTTGGAAAAGCCTCTTCATTTATTTTTGTATGAACAAAGCTATATGTCATAAATATTATTTCGAAAAATGCATCTTTTTTTACCTTTTCTGATAACTCTTGACTTAATCTTTGTATTAATTCTAAATATAATTCTTTCCAATTTTCTACTAATATTACTGGTGCTATTAATATTCCCACTTTATATCCCGCTTCTTTTAGTTTGTTTATTGCTTCTATTCTACCTCTTAATCTTGATGTTCCAAATTCTACTTTATTTATTATTTCTTCTGGATTCACACTAACTCTAACTGTAACCTTCTCTTTATGATCTAATGGTAATATATCATCAACCATATCAAATTTTGTTGGAAATGTTAGATGCCCTTTTTCTACATTTTTAAAATTTTCTATCGTCCAAGGTAAATTACCTGTTATTGTATTTTCTAATATTAAATCACTATTACTTCCTATTTCAAATGTTAGTTCCTTTTCTGATTTATTTGCTGTCTTTATTATTTTTTCTAACATTTGTTCTCTATTTACAAATAATCTTAAATATGCACATTTATTATAGTTACAGACTAAATAGCAATACATACATGATGCTGTACAACCTGATGATGTGTATGGTACTAAATAGTCTGATGTTTTATGGTTTTCTACAAATTTATGTGTTTTTCTTACTCCGATAATTAAATTTTGTTTCATATATGGAAATTCTTTATTTTCTTTTTTTCTCATTTCTTCTATATTATTGTGATTTTCTATTTCTACTTTAGGTACATCTTCATATTGCTCCATTAATTGCTTTCCTAATGGGTATTCTAAAATTTCTTTTTCATAGTAAATTGCTTTTGGTTTAAACATTTTTAACCCTTTCTTTTATTTCACTATATAATCTAAATTTTCCATATTTCTATTTTGCCATCATTTGTTTTAACATCCATAGTTTTTTGATATAATCTGAAATATAGCTATCCATTAAACTAGAAGTAGCATAGTTGCTAGAATCGTCTGCTTTTTTCTTTATATCTGTGACTTTTTTAAGTAGAGTTTCAAAATCCTTGATAACATTTTCAAATATCACACAATCTTTAATTTTTTCATTTTTTGCTTCAGCTATACAAGTTGTATTTAGGTAATCTTGCATAGTTCCTAGTGGTTCTGCTCCTAGCATCAAAATATGCTCAGCTATTTCATCAATTTGCTCATTTATTTCATCGTAATATTCTTCTAATTTTTCATGAATAACGAAAAAATCCTTTCCAATTATATTCCAATGATAATTTTGTAATTTACGATAAAATACGTTTAAATCTGATAATAAACAATTTAAATCTTTTACTAAATCTTCCATAATACACTCCTTTTTCTTTTTTATTTATTTTTGCCCTTTTTAAAAATATTATACTTTTTTTTATTTAATATTTTTTTATTTTTTGCAAATAATAATTTTATAAATATTTTTAGGAGGTTTTGTTGATGGACAGTAATCGTTATATTTTAAATGAATTAAATAAAGGAATTAAAATGGGAATGGATTCTATATCAAATGTTTCTGAAAAGGTACAAGATGATAGATTTAAACAAGATTTAAAGTATCAATATGATGAGTATAATAAAATTTTGAATGAAGTAAATGATGAACTTACTAATTATGATGATTTTCCTAAAGAGTTAAATCCTATGCAAAAAGCTATGGGATGGATGGGTGTTGAAATGAATACCATTGCTGATAAAAGTAATTCAAAAATTGCTGAACTAATGATACAAGGTACTAATATGGGAATTATTGAAGGTGTAAAATTGTTAAATCAAAATCCAGAAGCAGATGATGAAGTTAAAAATGTTTTGAATGAATTTATTAAGTTTCAAGAAAATACAGTAGAACAGCTAAAAAAATATTTATAAATTATAAAAAGGAGGCTTTTTAGTCTCCTTCATATTCTATATCTAAAAATTTATAAAATCTTTCTTGTTTTTCTTTTTTTCCTGATGAATCTATGAACTCCACTATTCCACTTTTGCCATTTGTATTGAGTAAATTTCTTTCTTCTAATACATCTTTTAAATGAATAGCTAGTCTATTTGCCCCGTTAAAAAACTTAATATTCTTCCCTAATACTTGTCCAATTTCTTTTTGAATTAAAGGATAGTGAGTACAACCTAAAACCACATTTTTTACTAATCCTTTATACAAACCTAAAGTTTTTTTCAGATATTTTTCTAATTCTTTTTTATCTCCATTTTCTATTAAATCTGCTAATCCTACACAAGAAAGCAAATATGTTTTATGATTATTATATTTATGAAATAACAGATTAAACTTTTCACTTTTTATTGTTCCTTTTGTTGCCATTACAAGTGTTGGTTCATTATATGCATAGTCATGTACCATTTTGTATGCGGGTTCAATTGCTATAAAAATAATCTTAGGATATTTTTTTCTTAAATATTTTACCGCCTTTGCACTTGCAGTGTTACATGCTATAACTATTGCTTTGCAATTTTTTCCAATAAACTGTTTTACAATATTTTCGCATAGTTTTATTATTTCTTTATCTTGTTTATCTCCATATGGATTATTAGCAGAGTCACTATAATATATGTATTCTTCATTAGGCAATATTTTTATTATTTCATTTAATACTGTGACTCCACCAATTCCCGAATCAAAAATTCCTATTGGTCTTTCCATTTTATCTAATAAAATTTGTTCTGATAAATTTCTCATTTTCTGGTAATTTCACACCTGCTTTTCTTCCTGCCTCTATTGATTTTAATAACCATGCCATATTGTTTCCTAAAGTTCTCATTGTTTGCAATCCTTCTTCATCTTTCATTACTTCTTCTGGTGTATTTCCATGTACCATATTCCAATATTGTGATGATACTACTGGCATATTTGAAATTTGGAAATACTTATTTATTTCATCAACTGTTGCTGTTGCTCCACCTCTTCTACAGCTTACTACGGCTGTTGCTGGTTTATTTGCAAACAAAGCTCCTCTTCCATAAAACGCTCTATCCATAAATGATGATAATGCTCCTGACATTGCAGCAAAGTGTACTGGACTTCCAAATACAAATCCATCTGCTTCTTTTGCTTTTTCTAAAAATTCATTAACTTTGTCATCTATTACACATTTACCTGTTTTTGAACATCCATTACATCCTAAGCATCCAGAAACAGGTTTGTTTCCTATCCAAAATATTTCTGTTTCAATTTCATTTTTACTTAATTGTTTTTCTACTTCCTTTAATGCTGTATATGTACATCCTTTTTTTTTTGGACTTCCATTTACTAAAATCACTTTCATTTTATCATTTCCTTTCTCTTTACTAGTCATTCTGTCCTTAAATTATAAATTTCCTAAACTAACAAATTTCTAATTTTCTGTATCAAATAATGGCTTCCACCTTCGCTGTTGTTTTGTACATTTTCAACCATACTTACTATTAAAAGATTTCCTTCTGCTCTATCTGTTGTAAAACAATTAAACCATCCTAATGTTCCACTTTCTGTATCTTCACTAGATGTCTTTAATTCTGCTGTTCCTGTTTTTCCGGCAATTGTTAATCCATTTATTTTCATATCATTTGCTGTTCCATTTGGATTTTCAACTACTTGTATTAAGTCCTCTTTTATAGTTTCTGCTGCTTCTTTTGTAATAGCATTTTCTTTTAAGATTTCTCCGTTTTTGCTCTCATCATATTCAATTCTTGGTTTTATCATGTTTCCTTCATTTGCAAATGCTGAATAAATTGATGCCATATGTATTGGATTTACTAAAAGGTCTCCTTGCCCATATCCTGTATCTGCTAGTTTTGTTTCTCCTTCAATTGCATTTCCATTATTGTCTGCATATTGTGATTTAGCAAGTGTTAATGGAAAATCTAATTGTTCATTAAATCCAAGTTTATCTAAACTACTTGCATAATTTTGAGCCCCTATTTTTAATGTTGATTGTGCAAAATATATATTATCTGAATGCATTATTGCATTCATCAAATTTTTTGCTCCATTATATGCTGTTAATGTTGTAACATGATAATTTCCCCAACTTGAATCCTTTTGCCAACTTGTTCCTGTGTACCCTAAGTCCTCATCTGGATTAATTGTTCCTAATGTCAAACCAATTGCTCCTGTAATTGGTTTAAATGTTGAACCTGGACAGTATTTTTGTATAAATCTATTATATAATGGTTTAGCTTCATCATTATTTAATTCATCCCATTGGTCATTTGTTAATCCTACTACAAAATCATTTGAGTCAAATGTTGGTGTACTAACTAATGCTAATAATTCTCCTGTTTGTGGCTCCATTATTACAAAAAGTCCTTTGTCATTTTTCATTTGCTCATAAACTGATTTTTGTAAATTGCTATCAATAGTTAATTTTACATCTTGACCATCTTTTTTATCTTGTTTTACAATTTCTGTTTTTTCATTTCCGTCTGAATCTAATATGTAAATTCTTGTTCCATCAATACCTCTTAATGTGTCTTCATAAGCTAATTCTAATCCTGACTTTCCAATTAAACTTGTAGTTGTATATCCTTTTCCTTCGTTTTCTTCTAATTCTTCTGCATTTATTGATTGTACATATCCGATTAAGTTTCCTGCTTCTTCTCCTAATGGATATACTCTTCCATCTTCTTTATTTATCATTACACCAGGTATTTGTAATAATTGATTTTTTAATTCAGTATTTGAATCCGAGATTTTCTTTACTGGTACAAATGTATCATCTTTTACATATGATGCACTTAATTCGTCATTTATATAATCTACTGATACTCCTGTCAATTCTGAAATTTTGCTAATATTTTCTTCTCTTGCATCTCCTAATTTGCCTGGTACTATTCCAACTGATGCAATTTTTCCATCTTCTGCTAATGGATTATCATTTCTGTCTAATATACTTCCTCTTTTTGCTTTTATTGTTTCTACTCTTACTTTATCTTTTTCTTCAAGTTGTGGAAAAATTGTTCTAGATGTCCATTGTAGTTTGTATTCACCGTTTTCTTTTACCATATTTGCTATGTTATAGAAATCAACTTCTCCAGCTGATGTGTACATTTGCTGTCTATATGAGATTTGATATCCGTTGTCGTTTTTTGCTGTATCTGAAATTGAGATTTTGATATTGCTACTATCTATTCCTTCATATATGTTTTGATTCCTTGCTATATAGTCTTCTTTACTCATATTCATGCTTGCAACTTTTTGATACATTCCTTCATAATCTTTTTCGTTTATTAAGTTTATGTAGTCATTTAATGCTTGTTCCGCTTGTTTTTGGTCATTTTTTTGTACTAATATTACTGTTGCTACTATAATTACTATTATTACTATTATTGCAATTATTCCAATTATTATTTTTTTATTTTTCATATTCATCCCTTCCTTTTGCATTTTTATTGTACTACATCACATGAAAAATAGCAAGGAATTTTATATTTCTAAATAATTTCATAAATCATATCTTTTATAAATTTAGCCGAACTTTTTGGTGCAACTTTTCCAGGCAAACCTAAAGCATGAATTAATTTTAATCCTTGCTTTTTTGCTTCTTCCTTATCTATACCTCCTAGATTTGAAGCTAAGTCAATTAATAAAGCCTCTTTATTTACATACTGCAATTTTTCCGCATCAAGAATCATACTAGGTATTGTATTTATAATCACATCATAATTTTTTAAGTATTTTTTTGATTCTTGACACTTAACCAAATCATTTAAATTCATTTTTTCATAACCATAAACCTCAATCCAAGCCAACTCATCATTCTCTCTTGAAGCACAAGTAATTGATTTTACTAATCCTTTTAATCTATTTGCTAAAGTTTTTGCAACTCTTCCAAACCCCAATATTAATACATTACTCTCAAAAATAATTGTATCAGTATTTGCAATCATTAATTCTATAGTTCCTTCTGATGTTGCTATTGTATTTAATACTGCTAATTTTTCGCTATTCATTACATCTATTACTTGAATATTATAGTTCTCTGCTAATTTCTTTACATCTTCAGATATATTACCAGCAATTAAAATTTTTCCTTTAATTTTTTCTAATAAATCTTTTATTAATATTTTACTTTCTACGAATTTACTATTTACATTTAATCCATCCCTTGAAAAAGGTATTGGTCCTATTACCACCTCTACATCTTCTAAAAGAGTTTCTAGCTTTTCAGTACTATTAACATTCATTCCATATGTATAAACTATTTTTCTATCTTCTTTTAGCAATTTTGCTAATTCCACATTTCTTAAATCTCCACCAACAACTAAGAATTTATTTATTTTAATCACCCTTTCTAGATAAAAAATAAACCACCTATATTAATATATAAGTAGTTTAAACTATTTATTACATTTTTATTTAAATAACTATACTAAAGCAAAATATGCCAAAACTAGGATTCCAAGTATAATTCTATAATATCCAAAAACTTTAAAGTCATGTTTTTTAATATAACTCATTAAGAATTTTATTACAAACATTGATACTACAAATGAAATAATCATACCAACTAACAAAATTATAATTTCTGCTCCAGTAAATGCAAATCCAAACTTAACTAATTTCAATAAGCTCGCACCTAACATTGTTGGAATTGCTAAATAGAATGTAAATTCAGCCGCATTTGGTCTTGATAATCCTATTAATAGCCCTCCAATAATTGTTGCTCCTGAACGTGATGTTCCTGGAAATATTGCAGCTAATAATTGGAATATTCCTATTATAATTGCATCTTTATATGTAATATCAGAATTTTTATCTTTTGCTCCTTTTCTATGTTTATTCCAATTTTCTATTACAATAAACGCTATACCAAAAACAATTAACGCAATTGCTATACAAACTGGATTATAAAATAATGCCTCAAATACTTCATCAAATAATAATCCAATTATTGCAGCAGGTATACATCCAACTAAGATTTTTCCCCATAGATTCATAATATCTTTATCAAAATATGATAATATTCCTGTTTTCTTTATTGCTTTATCTTTATTTTTAGTAAATGGCCATATCTTTTTAAAATATAATACAACTACTGCTAAAATTGCTCCAAATTGAATAACTACTTGAAACATTGACCAAAATTCTGGTGAAACATTTTCAAATTTTAAAAATTGCTCTACTAATATTAAGTGTCCTGTACTACTAATTGGTAGCCATTCTGTTATTCCTTCTACTATTCCAAATATAATTGATTTTATAATATCAAAAAACATATCTTTCGTCCCTTTCTTTGATGATTTTTTCTCCGTCCCCAAATCATTTTTCTCTTTGTTCTTTATCTTTTTCGTTTTCCATCTCTAAATTATTATCTTCTTTCTTTCTTCCATTTTTCTTCAATAAATTTATATCATTATAGCTTAAATTTCTAGTTAGTTCACTCATTTCTTCTAAATGCTCTTTTGCTTTTATTTCTTTTTCTTTAAGCCTATTTGCATTTTCTTCTTTTTCCGGTTCCTCTAAATTAAATGGTATAGATATTTTTGCCATAATTGGTATAAATATAGGGTCTTTTTTTACCTTTTCCACTATTTTCTTAGAATTTGCATCTATTGCTGTATTAATATATTTTATTGCTGTTTCTTTATCCCCTTTAATTAAATATATTTTTGCTAATTCATAATATGCATCTGCAGATAATTCTTCATCTTCAATTGTTTCTAAAAATCTTCTTTCTGCTTCTTCTAAGTCTTTATATATTAATGCTATTTCTGCTAAAGAATATTTTGCATTATGCAAAAGCGAATTTATCTCTGCTGCTTTTTCATAACAAGTTTTTGCATTTTGAAAATCATTTAACATTGTGTATGCAATTCCTAAGTTGTAGTATAAATCATAATTTACTTGGTCAAATCTTAATGCGTCTTGATATACATTTACTGCCTCTTTATACATTTCATTTTCTAATAATATTTCACCAAGTAACATACTTGCATCTGTCATGTCTGGTTTTTTATTTAATAAGCTATACAACATTTCTGATGCTTCTTCTTTTTTGTCTAATCCATCTAATAGTTTTGCAACTTTATAATATGAATCATAATCTTTTTTATTTAAATCTATTGCTTGTACATATTCATCTATTGCTTTTCTCATTCCACCTTCATTTTCATATACTTGTGCTAGCATTAAATGTGCTTTATAACTGTTTGGATTTTTGTCTAATATTTTTAGTAATGCTTGTTTTGCTTTTTTATTGTCTCCTAAGTTCATTGCTATTTTAGCCTTTTGAATATTTATCATTTCTAGTAAAGATATTCCTTTTTTCTCTAATATGATAATTAGTATTGGTAATAATATTGCTAATATATATTTTATTATTACAAATATCATATTTAGTTTTATATCAAATAATACTTCTAGAAAGTTTAATGATATTCCTATTGCTTCTAAAACTAGAATAACTACATATGTGGTGTCATTGTTTTTTATCATTCTAAAGAACATTAGCACAAATATTGCAAATGATATGAATGTGAATATTATTTGTTCTACTAGCATTTTACGTTCTCCTTTTACTTAATTAAAAATGTTGCATATAAAGGTACTGTCTTTAATCCATTTACATAGCCAAAATTTTTAGTACATAATTTTATTCCGTATTTAGGTTTAAATTGTTTCATATACAAATTCAAACTCTTAGATTTCACTGAATCACCTGCTTTTACTTCAATTGGTATAAGTCCATCTTCATTTTGTATAATAAAATCAACCTCAGCAGTATTATCATTTTTCCAATAGTAAATATGTTCGAAATTAACATTTAACTGTTGTTGTACGTAATTTTCAACTATATCACCTTTATATATAAATTCTTTATCAAGTATAATATCCTCAAATTTAATATCTAAAACTGAATTCAAAATTCCTACGTCACTAAGATATAATTTGAAAATCTCTTCATCTTTAAATGCTTCTGGTGGATTTTGTGGTGTTCTCAATAAACATGTTCTGTTTACCAATTTACTAGCCAATAACCATTGTAATGCCGTTTCGTAATTTTTACTTCTTGCTCCACTTCTTACTTTGCTATATTGGAATTTATTACTTTTATTTCCTATTTGTGTTGGAATTGAATTATATATGTTTTCTATTCTAACAGTTTCGGTTGCATCTTTTACATATTTCTTCATATCACTTAAATATCCACTAATAATATTTTTTATTATTCTCTTATTATAATTCATAATATCTTTATCAACACTTAAAATATTATTTATTGAAGCTGGCATCCCACCAACACAAAGATATAATCTATATAATGAAAGTAATTCATTATGTACTACATCTATCATAGGAATATTTTTATCAAAATGTTCTTTTAAAATGTCAATTACATCATTTCCGACTAGCTGCCATTAAAAATTCCTCAAAGTCCATTGGTCCGCATGTTTATTATATCTACTTTTCCAACAGGAAATGCTTTGGTCATTCTTTTTAATTTTACTCCTAATAAACTTCCTGCACAAATTATTTTATATGGTACTTCTGATTCATTAAAGTATTTTAAACTGCTTATGATTTCTTCACTTTCTTGCACTTCATCAAAAAAAATAACTGTATTTTCAAAATCTATATCTATATTTCTTTCACTTTTTAAAATAACTTTTAATAATTTTATTTTTTCTATAATAGAAATTTTTCTCTCAAACAATTCAACAATGTTTTCACTTTCAAACAAATTTATATAAACATATTTTTTAAATTCATTTTCACAGAATTGTTTTATTATATATGTTTTACCTACCTGTCTTGCTCCGAATCACCATTAATGGCATTTCGATATTATTATTTTTCCAGTTTAATAACTCTTTATATATCTTTCTTTCCATAGCAGTTCTCCTTTTACTATATTTTAAAAGATATAACACTATTTGTCAATAATATTTTTGCATTTTTTCCAGATATATTTCAAAAAGTTTTTGCATTTTTCATAGATAACTTTTAAAGTTTTTTTGCATTTTTCATAGATATTTAATATAATTCATCACTTATACATAAAATATTTCATTATATTTTTTAAATTTTACATAAATTGAATATTTTATGTATTTATGATATAATATAAGTATCAACCTAGAAAGGAGTTTTTATAATGTTAGAATTCGGAAAAATCGTATATGGAAAGTACAAAATTTCATCTATGCCTTTTGACTCTAGAAGTGAGGCTTATGATGAAATCCAGAATTATTGGCAGGGACATACTAATGTAACTACTTACTTTGATAACAAAGAAAAGAAGTGGTACATCATTAGTAAATAACATGCCAATAACACTAACAAGAAAAAGGGAAGATAATTATATTATTTTTCCCTTTTTTCAAATCTCAAAATATTAACCTCTATTTATATAATTCATTATAAAACTCATAATCTCTTAAAATTTTTCTAACATAGTAGTTTGTCTCTTTATAAGGAATATTTTCAATATCTGAACCATCAGCCTTTATAATACCTTTATCTATCCAGTTATCAACTGTCCCAATACCAGCATTATATGCAGCTAATGCAATTTCTTTATTTTCATATCTTTTTAAAAGAGTAGCTAAATAACAAGTTCCAATTTGCACATTTTTATAAACGTCACAAAGATTTTGTTCAATATTTTCGTCATCTAATTCAATGCCATTTTGATTTGCAACATCTTTAGCAGTTTCTTCCATTAACTGCATTAATCCAATTGCACTTCTATTTGAAATTGCATCTGCATTAAAATTACTTTCAGCTTTAATTAGTGCTAAAATTAAATTATCATCTACTCCATATTCTTCACTATATATCAAAACCGCTTCTTCATATGTACGTGGATATATCATCTTTAGAATAGGATTTCTTGCAAAAATTAGAAAAACAACTATAACTACAACTATTGCTAAAAAAATAAGTAACTTCTTGTTCTTCAAATTTTCTCCTCCTTCATTTTTTTATTAAACATTCATATCCCCTTTAATTAAAATCAACTTTACTTTTTTTCTGTCTAGACCAAGATAATATTATATTTTTTTAATCACGAATGTGCAGTACAACCTAATTGTTGGAAAAGAATTAAATTTTGGCAAGGAAAATGAGTTTGAAATTTATGAGGCGTACTATTTGTACGTTGATTAAATTTCAAAGGAAGTTTGACACAGCCAAAATTGTAATTATTTTTCAACCAGAACTATTTGCAATCGTACCAGTTACTAGCCTCCGAAATCTCAGCAATCAAAGGAACATCAAGTTTAGCTGCAGACTCCATAGCCTTTTTCATCATAACCTTAATCTCTTCCTTCTCCTCTGGTAAAACCTCTAGCATCATCTCATCATGAACTTGTAAAACAATCTTAGACTTAAGATTTCTCTTTTTCAATTCCCTATAAACCTTAATCATTGCAATCTTCATAATATCTGCTGCAGTACCCTGAATAGGAGTATTCATTGCAGCTCTTGAGCCAAACTGTCTAACCATATAATTATTAGACTTTAGTTCCGGAATATATCTTCTTCTATGGAATAAAGTTTCAACATATCCCTTTTCTTTTGCTTCTTCTGTTATATTCTCCATAAAAGCCTTTATTCCTGCATATTGTTCAAGGTATTCTGTTATATATTGTTTAGCCAATTTTCTAGAAATTCCAAGCTGTTCACCTAATCCAAAGTCACTAATTCCATAAACTATACCAAAATTAACAGCTTTTGCATTACTTCTTTGCTCTTTTGTTACTTCATCAATTGGTGTTTTAAACACCTTTGATGCAGCTTGTTTATGAATGTCTTGCCCTTCTTTAAATGCTTGTATCATATGCTCATCACCAGAAATATGTGCTAAAACTCTTAACTCGATTTGTGAATAGTCTGCATCCAAATATACTTTTCCATTTTCAGGTTTAAATACTTTTCTTACTCTTTTTCCTAATTCAAATCTTGTTGGAATGTTTTGTAAATTTGGCTCTGTTGAACTTATTCTTCCAGTAGCTGTTATTGTTTGATGAAAAAATGAGTGTATTCTTTTTGTTTTTGGATTTATATATGGTTTTAATCCTTCTATATACGTTGAATTTAGCTTCATTAATTGTCTATAATCCAATATTTTTTCGATTATAGGGTCTTGTTTTTTTAATTTTTCTAAAACATCAACATCTTTTGAAAAAACACTATTTGTCTTTTTTATATCAGTTAATTTCATTTTCTCAAAAAGAATTTCTCCTAATTGTTTTGTTGAATTTATATTAAATTCTTCCCCTGCCATTTCATATATTTCTTTTGTCAAGATTTCTAATTTATCTTTTAACTCTTGCCCAAATTCTTCAAGCTCTTTTTCATCAACATACATACCATTCCATTGCATATCTGATAATACTTCAACTGTTGGCATATCTATTTCATTAAATAATTTTAAAGCATTTATTTCTTCTAAATTTTTCTCAGTTATATCTTTTATTTTTGAAATCGCATAACTATATTTACCACACTTTTCTTTATCTTGTTCTGTTGATGGTATTTCATCAAATAGATTAATTTGTGTTGTTTCTTCCTTTGACGCTAATTTACTAGTATCTATTTCTAAAAATCTATCTATTAAGTTTTCTATTTCTAATTTGTTATTACTTGGATTTAATATATAAGCTGCAATTGATATATCATAATATATTCCATCTAATGTAATACCTACTTGTTTTAATAGTATATATGTTTTTGTTAAATTAATACTTATCTTTTTAATTTCTTTATCTTCCAAAATTTCTTTAAGTGCCTGTATTTCGTTTTCTTCTGAGAAATTATAGAATATTGCTTCTTTATTTTTATTATCATATATTGCAATACTAGATATTTTTTCTTTTATTATTTTTTCAGGATTTTCATCTGTTTTAGTATCTAAATAGAATATCATCTGTTTTTGGTTCTTTACTAATTCTATGATTTCATCTAGACTTTTATCTATAATTTTCAAATTTTCTATTTCGTCTTTTCCTTGTTCTGAATTATTACTTTCTCCTGGTTGTAAAGAAAATCTTTCAATATATCTTTTAAAATTTAACTTTTTAAATAAATCATATACTTTTTCTTTATCCCATTCTTCTACTTTAAAATCTTCTAAAGTATCTGTAATTGGTACTTCTAAATTGATTGTTCCTAAAGTTTTTGATAAAAATGCCAAATCTTTATTTTGCTCAATTTTTTCTTTTTGCTTTCCTTTTAAATCATCTTCACCTTTTTCTAATTTATCATATAAATTTTCAATTGAGCCATATTTTTGAATTAATGATAAAGCTGTTTTTTCTCCAACACCTGGAACACCAGGAATATTATCTGATGAATCTCCTTGCAATCCTTTTACATCAATTAATTGTTTTGGTTCTAAACCATATTTTTCTATAATTTTTTCACGGTTATATTCATCTGTTTCAGTTTTCCCACCTTTAGTATGTGGAATTCTGATTGTTATATTATCTGTTGCAAGTTGGAAGGTATCTCTATCTCCTGAAAGTATAGTAACTTCTAATCCTTGCTTTTCTCCATATCTTGATAATGTTCCTAAAACATCATCTGCTTCATAGCCTTCCATTTCTACTATGTCTATATTCATTGCTCTTAGTACTTCTTTTATTATTGGCATTTGCTCTGCAAGTTCATCTGGCATTCCTTTTCTATTTGCTTTATACCCTTCATATAGTTTATGTCTTGCAGTAGGTGCTTTTAAGTCAAATGCTACAACTAAATATTGTGGATTTATATCTTCTAATAGTTTAAATAGAATTGCTAAAAATCCATATACTGCATTTGTATATGTTCCATCTTTAGTTGTTAACATTCTACTTTCCATTATTCCATAAAAAGCTCTATTCATTATGCTATTTCCATCTACTAATACTAACTTGTCCAATTTTTTACCTCCTGTTTATTTTTTAATCAAATTGATTCTGCCAACATAAATTTTGACTCTATTTTGTAAATTGTGTATTCTTCTTGTACAGCTACATTACTTTCAAATATCTTAGTTAAATATCCTTGTTCTTCTAAAGACTTCATTGTTTCTTCATTAAAATCATATGTATATATTAAATATAGATTTTGGTTTTCTTCAAAATTTTCTTTTACTCTTTTTTGCAAGTCTCGCAAACTATATCCTGTTCTATAATTTTCATCCCATGACGTAAATGAAAAATAATCTAATGTTTGTGGACTCCAAAATGCATCTCTATTTATATATGGTATTATTGCTGATGATAGTGGCATACTTGTACATATGAATATACTGTCATCTTCTAAGTTATCTTTTATCCATTCTGATGTTTCATATGCTGAGGAATAATTTGTTTTTATTTCTTGGTTTACTCCATATATTCCATTTGCTATATTTATAATTAACACAAATACAAGTATATATTCTGCAAGATTTGTTAACTGCTCTTTTCTTTTTTCCCTTTTCAAATATTTTTGATTGTTTACTAATTCTTTCTCATTTTTATCTATATTAACTGTTTTTTCTTTTTTATCATTTTGTATCCAAAAAATAAACATCATCAATAAAATTAATGTTGATACTCTTTGTTCTGAACCCATATAAACATATGTATAAATTAAAAATTGCAATCCTCCTGTACAAATTATAACTAAAGCATTTTTAAAATGATACCTTATTTCATAACATAATAGTATTATTAATGCTATTGCCACTATTTTTAGTATTAATTCATTTTCTCCAAAACACCCTGTCATAATTTTTTCATAAGCATTTTCCATCTTTAATTTTGTATCTTCAAATATACTTGTATTAGATGTTAAACTAACATCTGTATTTATTGTCATACTTATTAAAATTGGTATCAAGGTCAAAATTAAACCTACTATTATAACTATTAAACTAATATATACCTTTTTCTCTTTTGAATTTGTTTTTCTATTTTGTATTAGTTCTTCAATATAGAATAATAAAAGTAAAATTCCAACCATTCCATACATTATTACATGCGTATTAGCCAAGAACAATATACTCAAAATGTATTGTATTGGTTTTTCATGCCTTTGACCAAAATATATTGCAACTAAAGTAATTGCTAATGGTATTAAACAATAACTTCTTGAGATTGATGGATACAAGTATATCATTGGCATACTAAATATGAACAGAATTTTTAAAATCAAGTTAAATGGTGCTTTTTTTAATATTAACCATACTGCTATATTACATATTAACCAACTTACTATTTTGACAGTTACATATGGTAATCCTAATTTCGCAAATGGTACTAATATTAAATACCATATTACTGGATGTCCTTCATATTTCATTTGCCTAAATATATCTATTATGTTTAAGTCTCTTGCTATTAGCCAAGCTTGTGCTTCGTCTCTCCATGATTCATGGAATAGTAGTATTATGAAGGTTATTATACTATAACATAACATTACTACCAAATTTACTTTATTCTTTTTTACAAATTCTTTCATTTTTATCTTTTCCTTTTATTCTAAAACTAAAGCCTTCTTTGGGCAGAAATTTGAACATTTTCCACATCTTATACATTTATCTAAATCCACTTTTGGTGCTGAAAATTCTTCTTGTGTTAATGCTCCAACAGGACATACTAGTAATTTAATTATCTAAATCCGCTACATTGTATAAATTGTATCCTTCATAATTATAACTTGCATCAATACCTTTCATGTAAACTTCTCTATCATCTATTTTATCAGTTAATGCTTTTTTTATTAAAAATTTAATCTCTATATTTTTTACCGGACTTCTCTCCATTGCAAGTAAATAATCCTCCTTACTAATTTTGCTCCAGTCTACTACTTTATTGATTTCTTTCTTTAAAATCATGTCTAACCATATTCTAGTACTTCTTCCATTTCCTTCTCTAAATGGATGCGCTATATTCATTTCTATATATTTTTCTATAATTTCATCAAAATTTGATTGTGGCATTTTATCTATTTTATTTAATGCTTCTTTTAAATACATAGCTGATGCAAATCTAAAGTTGTTTTTTGAAATGTTTTCTTCTCTTATTTTTCCCGCAAATTCGTATACGTCTTCAAATAGATATTTATGTATTTGTGATAGTCCTTTGAATGTTCCTACTTCAAATGTATCTAATTTTTTTGTTTTAAATAATTCTATTGCTTTTGTTTTTGTTATTCTTTCTTCTTCTTTTGCAAGTTCTATTGGATTATTAATTCCTAATTTGTTTTTTAACATATTTGTTCTCCTTCACTTTTCATATTTCTTAACTTTTCATAGCTATATTTCAATATCTTTTCATATCTCATTTGTATAATTTTCTTATAAAATTCTTTTCTAACATTTGAAATGAAAGGTGTTTCATCAATAATCTTATTTATTTTTTCTAATTCTATTTTTGGAAATATTCTATATAAAGCATCATTACACTCTTTATTCTCTAATCCACTTATGTATTCAAAATAATTTATTTTTTTATCATTAATTTTTAATGCTGATGTTGGAAAAACAAAAACTCTAGCTTCCATCTCTTCTTTGTCATTTATAATTTCAGCTATTCTTTCATCTGTTAGTTGTGGATATAAACATGATGCACAATCATAAATCGGAGCAATTTCAATTTTTCTTTGGGCTTCATTTATTAAAAATCCCCAATTCCCATTATGTCTATCAAAATTTCCTACTAAGCAATCAGCTATGAACATTTCCCAAAAAAATTCTTTTAATTCTTTTACATCATATATTTGCTGTTCTTCTATCGTTTCTAATACTTCACTAAGTTCTGTTCCATAACCATTTTTCGAAGTTTCTATTTGACTATTTTTAAGTTCAGCAAATTGTTTTAATACTGTTCCTTCAGATGTAAAATCCTTGCACGCTACTACTACTTTTTCTGTTTCATTAGAATTGTATGTACCCAACAAAGTATCTTGTACTTTAAGTCCTAATGTTTTTATTATATTGCAAGCTAAATATTCAGATATACAATTATTTGAATATCCATGTTCAGAAATTCCTTCATTTATTCCAGGAAATTTTAACATATAATCTTCATCATTATATCTGATACAAATTTTACCACCATTTTTTCCACCATAATATTTAAATTTGTTTATTTCACAATTTGTAAAATCTATCATAATAAACCTCCATAAATATATTTTCTATAAAAATAATCACACTGTTCTTCTGTTATATCTCCATCTACAAATGCACTATTTACTGAACCTTGTAACTCATTTATTAAACAGTCTAAATAACTTACTTTGTTTTTTACTCCTTCTTTTAATCGTTTTAAATCTTCTTCTAAATATTTTGGAAGGCATTTTTCTAAAATTTCTTCATTATATTCCATTTACTTAATTAACCTTTCTTTATTATCCATTACAACTATCAGCTTTTATTTTATCTTTCTCAATCTTCTTCTGATATCTATCTTCTTCAGAAAAAACACATCCACAATATTTTTGCATATATAGACCAAGTTCTCTTGCTTTGGCCTGACCTTCTCTAAAACCAACTCTAAAATCTCTATACAAAAATTCCACTCCATATTTCTTAGCCATAAAATTTGCAACTTCAATCAAAGCCTCATGATTTTGATATGGGCTTACTAACAAAGTTGTAGAAAAATGCGTATAACCATTTTCTTTAGCATATTTTGCAGTTTGTTCTAATCTTACAGGATAACAATAATCTTTACATCTTGTATCTAAACTATTTACCGTATTTTTACAAAATTCTCTTAACCCATAATTTTCTTCAAATATAGCCTCTACATTTATGCTTTTAGTATATTCTTTTAAGCAGTCTCTTCTTGCCTTGTACTCCATATATGGATGTATATTTGGATTAAACCAATATACTGTTGGCTCTATTCCTTCATTTCTTAGACTATCTATACAATATACACTACATGGTGCACAGCAAGTATGTAATAATAATTTCATTAATTTATTTTCAACTCCCATCTTTCCATTTATCCATTTAATTGATATATACCCTTTACTATAAGATGTGTCCCCATTTGGACATTTTTGTCCAAACGGAAACGTCCCTAATTGGACATTTCGTATCCTAAATGTTTATATGCAGGTGGAAGCACTTGTCTTCCTCTTACTGTTCTTGCAATAAATCCAATTTGTACTAAATATGGTTCATATACATCTTCTATTGTATCTACTTCTTCTCCTATTGTTGTTGCTAATGCTTCTATTCCTACTGGTTTTCCATTATATTGTACTATCATTGTTTCTAGTATTTTTCTATCTATTTCATCAAGACCTAATTCATCTATTTCTAACTTATTTAATGCGTGTTTTGTTATCTTTTTATCTATTTCTCCATTTCCTAATACTGTTGCATAATCTCTTACTCTTTTTAATAGACGGTTTGCAATTCTTGGTGTTCCTCTTGACCTTCTTGCTATTTCTTGTGCCGCTTCTTCTTCTATTTTTACTTCTAATATTCCACTTGACCTTTTAATTATTTTTGTTAAATCTTCTGGTGAATATAGCTCTAGTCTATGTACTATTCCAAAACGGTCACGAAGTGGTGTAGTTAATGCTCCTGCTTTTGTTGTTGCTCCTATTAAAGTAAATTTTGGCAAGTCTAAACGTATTGACCTTGCACTTGGTCCTTTTCCTATAATTATATCTAATGTATAATCTTCTAATGCAGGATACAATATTTCTTCAACACTTTTACTTAATCTATGAATCTCGTCTATAAATAAAACATCAAATTCAGATAAATTTGTTAAGATTGCTGCCAAATCTCCTGGTTTTTCTATTGCTGGTCCTGATGTTATTTTTATATTTGAATTCATTTCATTTGAAATTATATTTGATAATGTTGTTTTTCCAAGTCCAGGAGGTCCATAAAATAAGCAGTGGTCTAATGGTTCTCCTCTTTTTTTAGCTGCTTCTATATATATTTTCATGTTTTCTTTTACTTTATCTTGTCCAATATATTCATCTAATGTTTTTGGTCTTAATGAATTTTCTAATCTTTCTTCATTCGAATTTTCAAGTTCTGGACTAATTATTCTATCTTCATCCATAACACCTTTCTCCTTTTTTACTATACTATATTTTTCATCTTATTTTTGCTAAGATATTATATTAAATAATTTGCAGTACCGCGTAGCGACCAAACGAGCCTTTAAGGCGAGTGCGATTGAAGCAACCTTCTTACTATGAAAAGAAAAATGTAATTTTTCTTTTTAAATCATCGGTTGCGACAACAAGGTACAAAAAATATTTAATATAATATCTTAGCCATATAAGAGTTATTTTAGTAAATTATTTATACTTATAGAATTTGATATTTCCAATTCTGTTCTCATTTGTCTTTCATATCTATCTAATAACTCTTTCGTATCCTCGTCCAAAGTCTCAAAATCAACTGGTTGACCCGTAAGAATATCATACCATACTTCATCATAATAATATCTACTACTTATTATTCTTTCATTATTTAAAGAAACAAAGTCCTTGCTTGCAAACATATTAGTTCCTAGAGAAAAACCATCTTCGATATTACACAAATAACTAAATGTTGGTTTTATATCTAGCTTAGTTACTGGCTTTTCAATTGTTAAATTTTTAACTCCTGGTATTCTCATTCCACAAGCTACTTTTGTATAACTTAACTTTATATCCACATCTGTTAAATCCGAATCGGTTTGTGCTAAAAAATCTAACATTTGCTCATCATACATACTTAATCCATTATGGTCTCCAAATACTAATATTGCAGTATCATCATATAGTCCAGCCTTTTTTAGTTCATCTATAAATACTCCAAAAGCATAATCTGCATAATTTACTGCCTCTAAGTAATTTCCAAGAAAACTATATTTATATTTTCCAACATCTATATTGATTTTACTTCTATCTTGCAAACCTTCCAATGTAAATGGTGTATGTGAAGATGCTGCTACAATATATGTAAAAAATGGCTGGTCATACTGGCTCAATTTTTCTACTGCTTGTCTATACAAAAGTTCATCTGATAAATATTCATTAATATTTTCTGAAGTATCTTCAAATTGGTCTTTTAGTTCTAAATGGTCTAAATTCATTCTTGAATATACATTTCCTCTATTCCAGAAATATGCATAATTTCCATGCATATATGATGTATCATAACCTGCATTATTGAAATTATCAAATATTGTATTATATGTATTTGTATAATATTTCGCAAATGACATTCCGTTTTCCATTGGATATAGTGACGTTATTGTTGAAAACTCACTATCAGCTGTTGTTGAATAGCTTTGCATATTCATATTTGAAAATTCGATATTTTCATTTATAAATTTATTCAAATTTGGTGTAATTTCTTGTCCGTTTAATTGTTTATTTATTACATATTCTTGAACTGATTCTAGTTGCAATATTATTACATTTTTTCCTTCAAGAATCCCTTTAAGAGCAGGATATTTTTCTAATCCATATTCTTCATCATATTCTTCTTTTAGTTCTTCGTAATCAGCCATCATCTCTTCTTTTTCTTTATATTTTGTTTGCTTTTTCATTGTTATCATATTTTCTATATCATATATATGATATCCAAAAATCGTTGCTTCTCTTATTTGTTGGTCTTTATTATATGATTTTTCTTTTCCTTTTTCTACATAGTCCACACCTATTATGCAGAAAATAACGACTCCAATTATTCCTACTATCCATTTTCCTATCAATTGTTTTTTAGTCTTTTTACCTTTTTTATAGATTTTTACTTTCTTAGCTATAAGCAAAATCACCAAAACTATTATGTCTAAAAAATATAGTATTTGATATAGCTTTAATACCATCGGCAATGTGCTCATTATTTCTCCGCCATATTGCAAGTTCGTAATTTGTGCAATAGATAAAACGCTGTTTGAATAGTTATAATATATGTTATCTCCAAATAATACAAAACTTATAATAAAGTCTACAACTATTGAGGTTACTACTCTTGCTCTGTTAGGCAATACAAATAAAAAGCATATTATTACTACAACAAAACTAATTGTTCCAATTATTGTATCACTATATAATTGTTCATTTACAGCGATTGTATGATAGTAAAATAAAAATGTTTTTGCTAATATCAAAAATCCTATAAATAAAACAAAATACCAAGAATTTATAAATTTTTCTAATTTATTCCATATATTCCCTGATTTACCTTTTGATTCTATATTTTCTCCATTCTCTTTATTTTTACTTCCATTTAAACTTTCTTCGTTTTTCTTGTCTAATTTTACTGTTTTATGATTTTTCATTTATTTTTTCCTCTCTTTGCCCCAAAATCATTCCCCTATTATTACATAAAAATTTAATTCTATACTTTATCAATAAAATCTTCAATTATCTTTAGCATCTTTTGATTATTAGTCTGATACTTTTGTGGTTTAAAATCCTTTGCTATTTTTAATGCTTCTTCTAATTGTTTAACATCTTGAATTCCTATTATATATCCTTTTTCATTAAAATTTTCTACAATTTCTTTTTGATGGTCATTTACATGTTCATGATATTCGTGTAAACGTGGAATAGCAATTACCTTTTTTTCCTTCTTTAAAGCTAAATTAATTGAACCTACCCCTCCATGTGTAATAATTAAATCTGCCTTTTCTATTAATTTTTCTAATTCTTCTAATGAAACTAAGCCAAAAATCTTCATATTTTTAGATTCGTATTTTGTATATCCTGCTTGTACAACTACTTCTTCTTTAATTATTCCTTTTTCAATTAAATTATCTATCTCTTCTAATAATCTATGAAAACTATTATTTTGAGTTCCTAACATTACTAAAATCATGAATAAATCGAACCTCCATATACTGCTTTAGGATAAATTTCTAACATCTCTTTCCATTGAACTATAAATAAGTCTGCAATTGGATATATTAATCTTCCTGTAGCTGTTTTTTTATGATGGTTTGCAAAAGTTTCTATATATATTATTTTGCTTCCAAATATTTTTCCTAAGATGCACATTGGTCCTGCTGTATGTGTACCTGTTGTTATTATTACCTTTGGTCTGATTTTGAAATACAGATATACAGTTTTAAAACACAACATTAAATATTTAAATATATATGAAAATATTTTTGCTCTTGTTCCATATGGTAAAAAATCTAATTTATCTCCATATTTTTCTTTTAAATTTTCATTTGCTTTATCATGTTCTGTTATTATATGATAATCATATTTTTCAAATAATGGCTCTAACTGTAACAATTCACTCAAGTGTCCACCTGTACTTGATATAAATAAGACTTTTTTCTTCATTTTTCCGCCTTTCTTTTATTATTTATGTTCAAATTATATCATAAATTTTCCGTTTTGTCTTACTTTTTTACAACTTTAATGTGCCATTTTTTATTTTTTCTATATGTTAGCATTTCGCATTATAAGTAACAAATTTTTCTATAACATAAGAAGCAAAAAAGATAGATAAAATTCTTTCTGAATTAAATCTACCCTTTTCCTTTTAAATTAAATATTAATATTTCAATTACTTACAATTAAGTAAATTTATTAAGCTCTTGGATGTGCTTTACGATATATATCTTTTAGTCCTTCATCTTGAAATTGCATATATACTTGTGTTGAAGATATATCTGAATGTCCAAGCATAGCTTGAATTGCTTTTATATCAGCACCATTTTGTAAAAGATGAGTTGCAAAAGAATGTCTTAACACATGTGGTGTAATATCTTTTGAAATATGAGCTTGTTCTTTATAATATTTAATAATTTTCCAGAAACCTTGTCTTGTTAATCTTCCACCATTTATATTAACAAATAATGCTTGCTCACTTTCACTCTTAATTAATATGTCTCTAGCTTCTTCTATATATTCTTTCAATGCTTTTAATGACATTTTTCCTAATGGAATGTTACGTTGTTTATTTCCTGATCTACAAGTAACAAATCCTTCTTCTAAATTTACATCATCTATATTTAATGAAATTATCTCTGTTACTCTCATTCCTGTAGCATATGCAAATTCTAGCATTGCTTTATCTCTAATACCTTTTAAATCTATATCTTTAGGTTGTTCTAATAAAAGTTCTACTTCTTCTGCAGTTAATACACTTGGAACTCTTTTTTCAACTTTTGGTGCTTTAACATCCTTTGTTGGATCTTCTTTAATTTTCTTTTTCTTAGCTACAAATTGATAAAAAGATCTTAAAGAAGCAATACTTCTAGAAATACTTGCTGGTTTTTTATGTTCTTGTTCTGACATTTCTTTTATATAATCTTCTATATCTTCCTTTTTAACTCTATCAAAACGAAGTCCATAAGATTCCAAATATCTCTTAAATTGTTTCAAATCTCTTTTGTATGATTGTAATGTGTTATCTGATAATTTCTTTTCATTCTCTAAAAAATCAAAAAAGTATTTTAATTGTCTTTCCATTTTCCTATCTACCTCTATTCCTTTAAAATAATCCCTTTACATAAGCTATATATGTTATATCAAACTATTTAAAAATTGTAAATAGTTTTTTTGATTTTTTTACATTTTTTTATTAAAAATTTTTCTACACTTCTGATTCCAATATACTTTTAATATGTTTTTTATTCTAGAAATATTTAATGCACAACTTTAAAATATTAGTAGAAACAAAGATTTCTATTACAGATGAAACAATTAAAACCATCAACATTATTAAAGAAAACACCGTGTGCCTCAACATTTCTATTTTAACATTTTCTTTTGTTTTGTCTCTCATTATTGATTTATATAACTTTATTCCACTAACAGCTAATGCAAGTATTGCCGGAATCACTAATAAATTTTGTAATAATAATAATATGAGTACAAAGATTATACCTTTAGAAATCCCCATAATGCTAATACATGCAGCAATTGTATACCCTAAGCAAAATCCTCTATATGCAACTATTCCAAACACTGCTGGAATTCCTATTATAGTTGTTCCAAAAAACCATAAGCCTATTGCTAGCATGATATTTTGTCCAATACTTGTTTTCAGCAACTCTATTAAATTTAAATCTTCTGTAGTTTTTAATTTTCCAATAAATTGATTCAAATATTCTGTAATCAGTGTCTTTGGCTCTTGCCCTACATTATTTATAAAAAATACTCCTAGAAATATTCCTATAACAAATAAAATACTTACTATTACATATTCTTTTTTGTTATTTGCAACATGCTCCTTTATCGTTTGTAAAATTAATCTTCGTTTGTTCTTTTTCATAAAAAATCTCCTTATAGTTTATACATAATGTGTATTCTATAAAGAGATTTTTTAGAACTAATTTTGGTTAATTGTGGACAGGTTCGCTTTAACCATTTCCCAAAGTGACCACTCCATAGTTTCCTCCACCACCACTGTGGACTTCGCAATTTCCTTCTCTTGCATTTACTATATTGTTCGCAATTTTTTCTCCAACTACTGCTTCAATATCATCTTTTGATAATTTGTGTAATATGTTCATTTCTGTTTCAAATGTATCTAATAATTTTTCTATTGTTTTTCCACCAACTCCTGGAATAAATCCTAATGGTATTTGATATTGATATGGTGGTCTATTTTTTGGACTTTTACTTTCTTCTTTATCTTTTATTAATTCTATTCTGTCAAAAACTCCAAATGTAACATTTTTTCCTCCACATATTGGACAAACTTCA
>CALXCG010000023.1 GCA_944386745.1 uncultured Clostridia bacterium
GATATTGGTCGAGAACAACGACCGTTAAAGAAAAGGGTTGCCTAGAGATAGGTGGAAACTTAAAAACAACATCTTTATAAAGAGGGTACTGACATAAAATTAGTGCCCAGAGTGAAAATTTATAATTTTCACTTTTGTTCTATGTCATATAATTGCAAGTTTTCTATAAGATAATTGGATGTTAGCGAAATCAAAGATTTCGACGTCCACATGCACAAAATTGCTTTGCAATTATTGTGCGTGTCAAGGTAAATTAACCTTGTTTTATACGGAAAGATGCATTAAGCACTTTCCGATAAAATAAAATTAAAATAGGAGGGGATTTTATGAGTTCAGAATTAAGAGCTAAAGCTCGTGAAAAATTAACTGGAAAGTGGGGAAAAGCTGCTTGTATTTCTTTGGCTTATCTTGTTATTGCATTTTTAATAGGTTTTATACAGGGTCATGTTGAAGGAAACTCTTTCTTAAGTTTCATTGTTTCTATAATTGCATTTGTCATTGAAGTACCTTTATCTTTTGGTCTAATGTATTCTTACTACAAATTATTTAAAGATGAAGAAACATTTGCATTTGACTTTTGCAGTTTAGGATTTTCTAATTTTGGAAGAGCTTGGGGCGTTACATGGCAAACCATTTTAAAAATGATAGTACCTGTAATTTTAATGATTATTTCGTACGTTTTACTTGCATTTTCTATATCTCTTTATGTCGCATCATCTTTTTCTTATATTTATTCTGGTTCGACTTCTGGATTAGGTATGGCTGGTTTATTATCTATTGTAGGTATATTACTTCTAATTTTCTCTGTAATTTGGGGAATTACTAAATATTATTATTATGCTCTATCTTATCTAATTGCAATGGATAATTCAGAGATGACTTCTAAAGAGGCTGTTGAGGAAAGTAAAAAATTAATGACTAATAATCGTGGAAAATTATTTGGATTACAAATTTCATTTATCGGTTGGGCTATTTTAGCATTATTTACTTTGGGTATTGGTTATATTTGGCTAATTCCATATATGCAATTTGCAATTATTTGTTTCTATGATAAAGTAAAGGAAACAAATGCCTAAAAATTTATTTTACTAAAAAGATTTGATTTTGTAGAATAAAATTAAAAAGCATTAATATTCTAGTTTTCTAGTTTATTAATGCTTTTTGTTTTCTAACTTGTTTTTATATTGATATATTTTAATCTTTTTTTATCTGTAATTGTATAATAAAATTGTTTCATTACTTTTTCTACTTCACTAATTTCTGTTTGAGTGTTTGTAATGTTACGAATCATTATATTAAAATTCACCATATATAGTTCTACTTTTAAATTTTCTACAACTTGGAAATTAGCTCTTTCATAAAATCTAATTCTTCTTTCTTGTATGTTTTTTTCGTTTTCATTTTTTGCAAAGTCTTGGTCTTCTACTTCTAGTAATATTCCTTTTTTGTTTGAATATTTTTCTTCTAGTTCTTTTAATATTTTCGTTCCTATTCCTTTTCCTCTATTTCCTTCATACACTGCCAAAAATGCTACTAGAACATATTCTTGTATTTGGTCTATTATACAATATCCTCTTTCTATTCCTTCTTCTTCATAAATAAATGTTTCTTCATTGTATTTTAGCATTCTTTTTCTAAATCCTTCTAAGTTTGGTCTTTCAGTACTTGGAAAATCTTTTACTATATGTTTTCTATATAAATCTTTGAATTCTTTAAATTTTATTTTTCTTAACATTTTATTATTTCTCCTAAATTACTTATATTAGTCCTATTCAACTCCTAAATACTCATTGTATGTACATTCTCTATCAATCACTTGTCCATTTTCTTTAATATCTATAATTCTATTTGCTACTGTTTGAGTTAACTCATGGTCATGTGAAGTAAATAAGATATTTCCTATAAACTTTTTCATTCCTTCATTTACAGAAGTGATACTTTCCATGTCTAGGTGGTTTGTAGGTTCGTCAAAAATTAAGAAATTTGCACCTGATAACATCATCTTTGAAAGTACACATCTAACTTTTTCTCCACCAGATAAAACACTTACTTTTTTCAATGCTTCTTCACCAGAGAATAACATTCTTCCTAAGAAACTTCTAACATATGTTTCATCTGGGTCTTTAGAGTATTTTCTTAGCCAATCTGTTATTGTTTCATCTGTTTCGAATAAGTAGTTATTATCCTTAGGAAAATATGAACTTGTAATAGTTGTTCCCCATACTAATTCTCCTTCATCTGGTTCTAATTCTCCTGCAATTATTTGGAACAATACTGTTTTTGCATTTTCATTATCTGCTAAAAATGCTATTTTATCATCTTGTTTTACTGTAAAAGATATATTGTCAAGTAGTTTTACTCCTTCAACTGTTTTAGATATATTTTTTACTTGTAATATTTCTTTTCCTGGTTCTCTATCTGGTTTAAAGTCTACATATGGATATTTTCTATTTGATGGTTTTATTTCTTCTAATTGTATTTTTTCTAATGTTTTCTTTCTTGATGTTGCTTGTTTTGATTTTGAAGCATTTGCACTAAATCTTGCAATGAAGTCTTGTAATTCTTTTATTTTTTCTTCTTTCTTTTTGTTTTGTTCTCTTGCTTGTTTTAATGCAAGTTGGCTAGATTCATACCAGAAGTCATAATTTCCTGGATATACTGTTATTTTTCCAAAGTCAACATCAGCTATATGTGTACATACTTTGTTTAAGAAATATCTATCATGTGATACAACAATTACTGTGTTTTCAAAGTTTATTAAGAACTCTTGTAACCAGTTAATACTTTTCATGTCTAAGTCGTTTGTAGGCTCGTCTAATAGTAGTACATCTGGATTTCCAAATAGGCTTTGTGCAAGTAACACTTTTACTTTTTCTCTTGGGTCTATTTCTTTCATTAATTTATAGTGGTTTTCAGGTATTATTCCTAAGTCATTTAAAAGAATTGCTGCGTCAGATTCTGCATTCCAACCATCAAGTTCTGCAAATCTTTCTTCTAGTTTTGCTGCTTTCATTCCATCTTCTTCTGAAAAATCTGGTTTTGCATATATTTCTTCTTTTTTCTTCATGATGTCATATAGCTCTTTATTTCCCATAATAACTGTATCCATTACTGAATAATCTTCATAAGCAAAGTGGTCTTGTTTTAATACAGATATTCTTTCTCCTTTATCTATTGAAACATCACCTTTACTAGGTTCTATTTCTCCAGATAAAACTTTTAGAAATGTTGATTTTCCTGCTCCATTTGCTCCTATTATTCCATAGCAGTTTCCTTTTCCAAATCTTATATTTACGTCTTCAAATAATACTCTTTTTCCAAATCTAATTGTAACTCCATTTGCACTAAGCATTTTTTTCATTCCTTTCTTTTGTCCCATTGGGGACGTTTCTCATGCGACATTTATTATACAATATAATGCCTGTTTTTTCAAGTATTTGGGAAATTTTGGTGGTATAAATTTGACTATTTCTTGAATCTAACCTCTTCAAATAAAAAATAAGCTTAATTTTTGATTAATTTATATAATTCAAAAACTAAGCCTACTTTTTCTATTTATATAATTTAAAAAATGTATTATTACAATATACTCCCTATTTTTAGTCATCAAATAATAGTTTTATTCCCCATAAACCAGAAACACCAACTAATCCATATACAATTCTAGAAATAATACTCATATCTCCAAAAATTGCAGCTACTAGGTCAAAATTAAATATTGCTATTAATCCCCAGTTTATAGCACCAATTATAATTAAAACTAAAGCTATTTTATCAATTACTTTCATTGTATCCTCCTTCTAAATCTTTTCATCACTATTTGCTTTTACTTAGATTTTAAAATAATAATTGTTAAATTAAAAAAGAAAAGTTTTTTCATTTTTTAATATTATGTGCATTATTATGAAATATATTCATTTTTACTATAATTATTGCTATTTTTACTTTTTTATGATAATTTTAAGTGGGGTGTTTTATGAAAAATTATAATTTAAGAAAAAATAGTGAATATAATAAATATAAGCAAACCAAAAATAATTTTTATGGCAAAAATTCAAATAATACAAATTCAAAAATTTTATATGTTAGAATATTTTTATTAATTATAATTTTAGCTTTTATATTTTGTTTGATAAAATTTGTTTTTGTACCTGATAAAACTGTTGATGTTGCAAATACTAATTTATTAACTAATTCTGAAGTAGCTCCAGATTCTGTTAATAATACTAATTCTGATGCCATCAGTCAACAAGAGCCAATAACTGTTTCTTTAGCTGCCATTGGTGATGTTATGTGCCATAATACTCAATATATGGACGCATATAATAGTAGTACAGACTCTTATGATTTTTCATATGTTTTTGATGATATACAAAATTATATTGAGTCTGCTGATATTTCAATTGGAAGTTTGGAAACGACTTTTGCTGGTAAAGATAGAGGTTATAGTAATTATCCTACTTTTAACTCTCCTGAACAATTGGCCTATGACTTATCTGAAATGGGACTTGATGTTTTATCCACTGCTGGAAATCATGCTTTAGATAAAGGTTTTTCAGGTTTATGTAATACTCTTGACGTTTTAGATGATGCAAATATTTCTCATTGCGGTACTTACAGAACTCAAGATGATAGAGATTCTGTTTTAATCAAGGATGTTAAAGGCGTTAAGGTTGCTATTCTTAACTATACTTATGGAACTAATGGAATCCCTGTACCTTATGATAAAGATTTTTGTGTTAATTTGATTGATAGAGATTTGATTAAGCAAGATATTGAAAATGCAAAATCTCAAAATGCAGATGTGATAATCAGCTGTATGCATTGGGGAATTGAATATCAAACTACCCAAAATCAGGATCAAGAGGATTTAGCTAATTTCTTATTTCAAAATGGTGTTGATATTATTTTAGGAAATCATCCTCATGTTTTACAACCTATGGAAAAAAGGTCTGTTACGTTAAAGGATGGGACTGTTAAAGATTGCTTTGTTGTTTATGCTTTAGGAAATTTTATCTGTGACCAGAATTCTGAAAATACAAGGAATTCAATTATTCTAAATTTAGATATTACAAAAAATAAAAATGGAAAAATTTCTATTGATAAGGTTGATTATGTTCCTATTTATATGTATAAAAATTCTAATTTGAGTATTAGGAAGATGAAACTTTTAGATATTGAAAAATCTATTTTGGATTATGAAAGTGGAACTGATACTTCAATTGGTAGCAGTACTTATAATCTTTTAAAGAATGAGTTAGAAAATATTAGGGAAATTATAGAATAATATGAAAAGTCGAAATTTGTGGTTTAGCACATTTGATTTCGACTTTTTTATTCTATGTATTTATTTTAGATATGTCCCAAAATGGACAAAAATGTCCAAACAGAAACGTCCCCAAATGGACATTATCTTAGCATATCTTTTTTGTTTAACCACCAAGTTACTAATAGTGTAGTTATTACTGCAATAAATATCATTATTGCAAATCCCATTGCGTTGTGTTGGAATGGCAATTCTACATTCATTCCCCAGAAACTCGAAATCATTGTTGGTACTGCTAATATAATTGTTATTGATGTTAAAAATTTCATTACTCCATTTAGGTTATTTGATATTATTGATGCATATGCATCCATTGTTCCATTTAGAATGTCTCTATATATTTGTGCCATTTCTATTGCCTGTCTATTTTCTATTATGGCATCTTCTAGTATTTCTTCATCTTCTTCATATAGTTTTACAATTTTTCCTCTCATGGTTTTTTCCATGACAAGTTCATTTGATTTTAATGATGTTGTAAAATATACTAGACCTTTTTCTAAGCTTAATAATTTTAAAAGCTCTTTATTTTTCATAGAGTTTTTTAATATGTATTCTGCTATTTCTGTTTCTTTGTTTATTTTCTTTAGGTAATCTAAGTAGTATGATGAATTTAAGTATAGTATTTGAAATATAAATCTTGTCTTTTTGTATGTTTGAAAATTTTTTATTTTCTTTTTTTCAAAATCATCTATTACCTTATTTTTCTTCAAACTAATTGTAACGAAAAAATCATCTCTTACTACTATCATTCCTAAAGGCATTGTTGTGTATATGTCATTGTCGTCGCTTTTTTCAATTATTGGAACGTCTACTACAAATAATGTTGTATTGTCATCTTCTTCTTGGTCAATTCTGGCTTTTTCTTCGTAGTCTAATGCGTCTCTTATGAAGTCTTCTTGTATGTTTATGTTTTCACATACTTTTTTTATTTCGTTCTCGGACGGATTTACTAAGTTAATCCAGCTCCCTTTTTTAAATTCTTTTATTTCTTCTGTTTTATCTGTTTCGATATCAGTATTATATATTTTTAGCAAATCCATCACCCCTTTTTTATTCTCCAATACTATTATTTTATTATTTTGTAGCGTTTTTGTCAATATTTTTCACGAATTTACATAATTTTTTTGGTTTTATTTTAAATTCCACTATTTAATTTTAATTAGATGATTTTCAATTTTTGCCTACATTCATATTTTGACCAAAATTTGCCAATTATTTTATTTAGTGATTGAAAATTTATCTTTTTTGTGTTAATATATTGCGTATGAATGGAGTGTGTCGAAATGGATTTAAGAACAGTGGATAGTTATTTAAATCATAAACTTGATGAAAATAGTGATTTTATATTATTAACTTTTTATGAATTGAGAATTAAACTTGACCTGTCTAAAGCAGATACAAATGAATTCTTGAATTTATCTGCTATACGTTTAAAAAATATTGGTTATAATGTTTATTTTACAGGTCAAGAGTATGAATATAATGATAAACATCAAATAGTAAAAGACAATGAATTATTGGTAGCTATAAAAATATAAGCTACCTTTCTATTTTATTTGCAAATATTTTATCCATATATTCATCTGGATAATTTTTATCTAAAAATGCATCAATATGACTTGTTGGTTGTATATTATATTATATTTTCTTTCTTTTTGTCTTAATGCTGCCATTGATGATATTGTTATATTAAATATCATTAGCATCGCAACTCCAGCTGATACCAGTTTTACTCCATTTTTTTGTATCATTTCTTCTATTTTTGGTATTATTGGTTCTATTAATGAGATATATAATAATCCTGCAAATCCCCAATATGTGCAGTGTATTAATGTTGTTCTTCCATTTATGTTTAATATCCAGTTAGAATAATCCCATGATACTGCTCCAAATATTTTTTCTTGTAGAAATGAAAATAAATATTCTACTGTTCCTCCTAATAACATTGATATTAGAAATATTTTCTTTTTATCTCTTGTTTTTATTTTTTGAAAAGCTATATAATATATTACGATTCCTACTCCATATATTGGCGTGAATGGTCCATATATTACTCCTTGCCTTGATTCTAGATGTCCTTCTTGTACTAGTGCTACTATCATTTCTACTCTGTATCCTATTATACTTCCTATCATAAAAATTAGAAATATTTTATTGATTTCATTTAATTTGTTCTTTTTCATTTTTAACACCTTCTTTATTATGATTTTATAAATTCTTTTATTTTATTCAAAGTTTCTTTTCTTACTTTTTTCTTACATTTTTGTAAGTTTTTGTTATCGTTTTTGAGATGTAAATTTGCAATTTTTAGAACAAAAAATACAGTATAGAGTTTTTCTATACTGTAAATATATCAATAATTTATTAATCTAATTTTTATTTTATCTTAAAATATTCTTAAATTTTTATTTGTTTTCATCTTCTACTTGTTTAATTATTGAAGAATAATCTGCAAGTTTTCCATCAAGCATTTTTTGACACTTAATAAAAATATCTACCAATGGTTGTAAATCACTTTTTGTTTGAGCTATATATAATGCATTTTTATAATCTTTATTATATTCATCATCTATTGCTATAAGGTCTATTTCATTTTCTAAACACTGTCTTAATATTATAAATCTTCCTATTCTTCCATTACCATCTTGAAAAGGATGTATATGCTCAAATCTTTGATGAAAATCAGCTATTGCATAAATGTCTTTTTTGCTATCTTTCCAATCTTCTAATAAATTAAACATACTATTTTCTACTAAACTAGGCTCGCACAATTTTAAATCTGTATTTAAAAGCCTATTTTCGTATTTTTTCCATTTTCCTATGTTTCCTATTTCATCATCAACACTACCTTTTTTCAAAGTTCTGTGCCAATCCCATAATAGGTACTTGTCTAATGGTTCTTTTAATGTATTAATCACTTCATCAAATAATTCTAGTGAATTTTTTGTTTCTATGACATCATCTAGAAAGTGTTCACCATTTACTTTTTTTGTTTCTAGTAAATCTACAAGGTTTTCTTTGCTAAATGTACTTCCTTCAAGTTTATTTGAATGGTATAAATATTCTATTTTTATAGCATCATATACTGAATTTTTGATTTTTGATAATTTTTGCATTGTTGAAATTGATATTTTCATAAATACCACTTCATTTCTTTTTAATGTCAAATTAACTTTATATAGTACACCATTTAGATAAAAAAATGGTGCGCCATAGAGGGATCGAACCTCCGACCATCAGATTAAGAGTCTGCTGCTCTACCAACTGAGCTAATGGCGCATTACTATATTGTTTCTTTGCCTGTCTATTATATGCCCTTTTTTCATTGTTGTCAAGCCATTTTTTCTATTTTTTGGTTCCTTTTAATACAATTCTTGGCATAGCATTATACGTATCTTTAGAAAGCAATGTAGTTGAAACCACTTTACCATCAAGCATTTTAGTAATATAAGTTTCTACCTGTAAACCATTTGCTCCTTTTTGCTTAACCTGTTCTGTACCCACTGGTAAGCTTGAATCCTCTATATATTGAGTCGTATATGGAATTGTTGCAATTACCTTTGGTGTAAAATCAAAAGTATATTCAACATCTTCTTTAATACCATAAATTGATATTGTAGCTATTCCATTTCTTGCAGTTGCTACTATTCTTACTGGATAATCTCTTGTATTTTTAAACCTAAAATCTGTCGAACCATATGCAACTGTTGCATCTCTTCCAGCAGGAACATATGAAGTTACAAATTGATGGTTTCTTCTTTCTACAATTTCTAGATTTGCCTGTAACACTGCATTGTATAGTGTTGAAGAAATTTGGCAAATTCCTCCTCCTAATCCGTCTACAACTTCTCCATTTGAATATATTTTTGCACTTTTATATCCTGCTGCTATTGTTCTTGCACCTAGAGTTTTATTATATGAGAAAGTTTCTCCTGGTAAAATTACTTGGTCATTCAATTTTTCACATGCTAATTCTAGGTTTGTTGATCTATCTTTATCACTAACATCATATCTAGTTGTATATGTTCCTAGTTCATCTGATAATGCTTCTGGTCCTATATCTTTTAATGTTACTTCTGGCTCTGTTATTGTAAGTGGAATAACATATTCTTCTTTATCTTCTTTTAAAATATTTTTTGCCACTTCTACATCAAAATCAATACCCTCCACTTCTGGATATACTGCAAATGGATCTTCTGTAATATATGCATCTTGAGCTTCTTCATATATTTCATCATGTATTTTTTTTATATCTATTTCATCTGGCTCTTTCTCTATTACTGGAATTTCTATGTAATCATCATTAATATCTGTGCTATTAAGTTTTTCTTTTACTTTATTTAATAATGTATCTGTGTCAATTACTATACCTTTTTTACCTTTTGTTATAATTAGTTCATTTTCTTCAATAGAATAGCTAGATTGAATTAGTATTCCTGGTAGGTTAACACCCATATCTTCAATTGTTTGTCTTGTAACATCTTCATTTAATGTCATCTCTACTGGTATATTTTTCTTTGAAATTAGTGTAAATAAAATTTCATAATTATTTTGAAAAATATTTTCTTTTTTCCCTATTTCATAAGCATTATTTACCGCTTGTTCAATTCCATAATTTACTTCCATTAATGTAGGATTTAGTGTCGTTTCATAATCATTATATATTAGGTTTATGTCTTTTTCTTTTTTCTCATTATATATTAATTCTAACTTTGCTGTTGCTTCTTCTTTACTTAAACCTGACATGTCAATTCCTGCAATTGAAATACCACTCATTATTTTGTCATTATTTATATTTACTAATGCAAAAATTGTTGATACAAAAAGTAAAACTACTATGATTATTATTGATAGAATTATAATTTGTTTTTTCCTTTTTTTCTTTTGGATATACATCTCTTTCATGTCTTTTTCTTGTTTTTTTGGGCTTTCTTTTGATTTTTCAAATTTTATTTCATCATTATCTACTTTTGACTTTTCTTTGTTTTTTATTATTTTTTCTTCAATTTTGTTTTCTTTTACTTTTGTATTATTTTCTTCTTTCTTTTTCATTTTTTATCATTCCTTTCTCAATCTAAATTGTGTTAGAAAAGAATTTGCTCTTTTATACATTTTATTAATGTTTTGTAATTATTATTTCCTCAATATTATATTAACATATTCGCTTATTTTTGACAATATTCTTCTTTGTTACAAATATTACATTTTGATTACATTTTGCAAAAATACTTGAACAATGTAGAATTTAATATTATAATGTTGATAGCAAAAGATAAAGGAGAAATTATGATGGAATTAACAAAAAACATATTTTTTAATACTGATAAATTAGTTGAAAATAGTAAAGTTAAAATTTCATATACAGGAAAATTATTTCAAGATGCTTCTGAAGAAGTATCTATTCATTATGGTTTTGGTTTGAATTGGGATAATGTAAATGATGTTCCAATGGAAAAAACTGATTTAGGTTTTCAAGCTGAAATTCAATTAGGTGAAGGTGATTCTTTTAATTTCTGTTTTAGAAATGAAAAGAATTGCTGGGATAATAATGAGGGACAAAATTATATTTTTCCTTTAGAAAAAGTTCAAAATGAATTAATAGTTCTAGATGATGAACCAGTTGCTTTAGGTTCTCCTAGAAAATTAAGAAAATCATATTTGTGGAGTAAAAAGATTCGTTTAGCTGTATATAAAATTATTACATATCTTCCAAAAATTATTTCTGGAAATTATAAGAGAAAATTAAATCGTAATGAAGCATAGAACAGGGAATAGGGGGACGGTCCTCAAAATCCCTGTTTTTTTGTTTCTTAAATTCAAATGAATATGAAAATTACAAAAACAGGGATTTTGAGGACCGTCCCCCTATTCCCTGTTCTATGTTATAATCCATCCGCCGTTTATTGAAATAATTTGACCTGTTGTATAATTATCATTAATTAACCAATTTATGCATTTAGAAATATCTTCTACTTTTCCTATTTTTTCTAATGGAATTTCTTCTTTAATATTTTCTAACTCTTCTTTACTGAAATTCTTACACATGTCTGTATCAACTATTCCTGGTGCAATAGCATTTACTCTTATATTTGAAGGTCCTAATTCTTTTGCCAATGCTTTAGTCAAGCCATCTATTCCGGCTTTTGAAACAGAATATAAAACTTCCATTGAAGCACCTACCATTCCCCAGACTGATGAAATGTTAATTATACATCCATTTTTATTTTTTATCATATTTGGTATTACTTCTTGACTTACTGCAAAAGCTGAATATAAATTAGTATTAATTACTTTATTCCAATCTTCGTCTGTTTCATCTGTAAATAATTTATATTCGCTAATTCCTGCATTGTTTATTAAAATATCTATTTTTTCGTAATTTTCTATTGCATATTTAACTAATTTTTTTATTTCTTCTCTTTTAGAAACATCTGCTTTTACAATGTCAATTTCTATTCCTTCTGCCTCTAATTCTTTTTTTAACTCAATTGCTTTTTCTTCTGAATTATTGTAATTTGCTATTACTTTAATATTTTGTTTTGCTAGACTTTTTGCTATTTCTCTTCCTATTCCTCGTGACGCTCCTGTTACTAATGCTACTTTTTCCATACTTTTTCTCCTTTCACAGACAGGGATTTAGGGGACGGTCCTTAAAATCCCTGTTTTTAGGGATTTGGGGACACTCCTTTAATTTTGTTATTTACAACTAATCAAATCAACTACATTTTTGTATTGAAATCATTAGTTATTTTGATTAAGCACCCTTTCTATATAGTATTTTAAAATTGTACTATCTCTGGTTACAATAATTTTAGTAGAATATAAATCACTATATTTTGAAGGAATTAATTTATTATAAGATTCTTTCATTATTTTTAGAGCTTCTTCTGGTGTAAACCAGCATAATTCAGATCCTTCTTCTTGTTCTTTTTTAGTTAAATGTAGTTGATGTGTGTTCTTAGTAACTTGACTAACATATATATATGATTTTTGGTAGAAGTTCTTTTTGCTTCTATATTCTTCTACAAAACCTAAATAAGATATAATGTTTATTTCGCATCCTGATTCTTCAAGTGTCTCTCTCACTAGAGCTTGCTCTAAATTCTCTCCTTCATCAACTCCACCACCAATTAATTTATACTCATTTTTGTTCTTTTTATGTAGAATTGCAATATTACCATCATTGTCTAGTAATATAGTCCTTACTGCTGTTCTAGTTTTTGGATTTTTTATCTCTGTAAAACTTTCTCCAATATTTTCATCTGTTATTTTTGCTATCAATTCCATACTTTACCTAACTCCTTTTTATTATATAATTATCTTTTTATAATATAATATCATCCCTATAAATATAATTGCAAGTAATGTCATAAAAATTAAACCAATTTTAGGAATATAATTTTTACTTTTCTTCATTCTAACAACCCCTTTTTTCTATATTTATCATAGTTTTATATTAGCGTCAATAAATTACAATTTTTTGATTTCTGGGCATAAAAAAAGCCAATAATTAAGAGTTATCTCAAAACTAATGACCTTTTATATGGAGCCACTTCCCAGATTCGAACTGGGGACCCTCGCATTACAAGTGCGATGCTCTGGCCAGCTGAGCTAAAGTGGCATTTATTTAATTTTAGTTGGTGACCCGTACGGGAATCGAACCCATGTCTCCGCCGTGAAAGGGCGGTGTCTTAACCGCTTGACCAACGGGCCTTATATATAAAGAACTAAATAATTCTTTTACAAATTATTTAGTTCTTTTGGTGAGCTATCCGCGACTCGAACGCGGGACAACTTGATTAAAAGTCAAGTGCTCTACCACCTGAGCTAATAGCCCATAAACATTGTAGTATTAACAAATGCTCATTAATATTACAACATTTTTTCACAAATGTCAATACATTTATGAAATTTTTTTGTATTTTTTGTGATTTTTTTATGTTTTTCTTATGCATTTAGTTTTTCGACAACATCTTCAACATCAATTCCATGTACTTCACATGCTTCTTCTAATGTTTCCATTTGAGATGCTGGACAACCAATACAATGCATTCCAACTTGTAATAATATTTCTGCTTTTTCTGGAGCTTTTTCTAAAATTTCTCCAATTCTTGTATCTTTATTAAATTCCATTTTGCTTCCTCCTTCTCTATTATATTCTATAAATAAATGATTATCTCCTGATATTTTCATTTATCTTTATTTTTTTAAGTTTTATAATTAAACTTTAAATATTTTATCACAAATTTTAAAAAAAGTATAGACAAATTAAAAATTTTATTGTAAAATGGTAAAAATTGTAAGGCGGTGATATTATATCAAATTTAATTAATTTATTTTTTATTACTTATATTATTTATCTTTTTATCACTTTATATTCAATTTATACATTTTTTGATATCATTTTTTTCCATAATCAGCAAGGAGCTAAATTGAAAATCAAAAAAAATTCACTTTAAAGAAAGGAGGTTTTTTTCTGAAATATTTAAAACTCATAATATTTTCATTACTTTTTGTTAGTATTTGTACATTTTTTGCTTATAAACGACTCTATCCATTATATACAGCTCAAGAAGTAATTATAACATATGGTATACATCCATTTGATATTTGTTCGAAAAATCCAGATTTGTGGCAATTTTTAAAGATATCTTACATATTTATTTTTATATTTTCCCAATTCGTAATAAGTTATTTTCTTTATTCTAGAATTCTCCTAATATTTCAATTTTTTAGAAAAAGATTAAATTTATCATCAAAATATTCATCAGATTGCAAGACTAAATTAAATTCTAAAAGTTTCTGTAATGATAAATCTAAAAAAATTTCTAAAAATAATTATAAAAATACTCACAATTCTAAAATTTCTTTTTTAACACAAAATTCTAGTTTAAACTTATTAATTGGTGAAGATATTGATTTAAATAAAAAAATTTATCTTCCAGAAAGCGGATTATATCAAAATTTTTTAGTAACTGGCACAATTGGTTCTGGCAAAACTTCAAGTTGTATGTATCCATTTACAAAACAGCTATTAGAGTTTAATTCAAAAAATCCTTCAAATAAAATAGGTATGTTAATTTTAGATGTTAAAGGAAACTATTATAATCAGGTCAAAAAATATGCTAAACAATTTGGTTTGGAAAAGGATTTAATAATTATTGAATTACTATCTTCTGTTTGCTATAACCCTTTGCATAAACCTAAATTGAAGCCGCAAGTTTTGGCTAATAGATTAAAAACTATCCTTTTACTTTTTTCTGAAAACAATACTGAATCATATTGGTTGGATAAGGCTGAACAAGTTCTAACTGAAGCAATTAAACTTTGTAGATTATATAATAATGGATATGTCACTTTTGAGGAAATTCATAAATTAATTACCATACCTACATATTATCAAGAAAAAATATCTATTTTAAAAGATTTATTTATTCATTCAAAATTTTCTACTGCACAAGTTTATGAATTAAATAACAGTCTTGATTTTTTCCAAAAAGAATTTTTTTCTTTAGATTTACGTACTAAAGGTATATTAGTTTCTGAAATTACTCGTATTACAAATACATTTCTATCTGATTATGATGTTATGAGTACATTTTCTCCTTCTAAAAATAAACTATCTTTTTTAGGCTTTGAAGATGTTTTAAAAAATGGAAAAATTGTTGTTTTAAATATGAATATTTCAGAGTATTCTTTACTTTCTAAAATGATTGCAACTTATTTAAAATTGGATTTTCAATCTGAAGTAATTTCTAATCTTTCTAATGGTATCGTTAGACCTTGTGCTTTTATATGTGATGAATATGATAAATATGCAACAAAAACAGATGGCGAGTTTTTTTCTTTAAGTCGTGAAGCTAAATGCATAAATATTGTTAGTACTCAGAGCTATTCTTCTTTAAAAAATACTTTAAAAGAAGATGCTCAAGTACAAGTCATTTTGCAAAATTTGATAAATAAAATTTGGTTTCGTACAGATGATGCTTTTACAATTGAATATGCTCAAAAACAACTCGGACAAGAAGATAAAGAAAAGATTTCTAAATCTATTTCTGAAAGTGCTCAAAAAACTCGTTTTAGTTATATTACTAATACTTTGAATTCGGAAAACTCTAATATTTCTGAAAGTTATAGCACTTATGTTCAAAAGGATTATATCTATGAAACTCAATTCTTCACGCAAGAATTAGAGACTTTCACCGCTCTTACATTTTTATCTGATGGAAATAAAATTTTTCCACCAAAAAAAATTAAAATGTTACCTTATTTCAAGGATTAACTTAAATATTATTTAATTTTATTGTTTATTATTTTTATATTTTTATTTATTATATTTATTTGTTTTTGATTTATATTTTATTATTTGAAAGGGGGTGCTATATTTGAAATTATTTAAAAAAATTTGTTATATATGTTTTCTTTTTATTATATTTACTTTATTTTCTCCCATATTTTCTTTTGCTTGGGGAGATCCTGAAATTGTTAGTAAAATAAATTCTGCATTTGAAAGTATAGAAGATTGGATTATAAAGATATCTACTCCTGCTGCAGCTGTTGCTGTTGGTACTGGTGTTTTTATGAAGAAATTTAGTTTTGGTGATGAAGAGAAAATAAGGACAGGTAAAAAATTAATTAAAGGCTCTTTATTTTCATATGGATTTATTCTAGCTATTGATTTAATTTTGTCAGCTATTAAATCATTGATTGCTTAAATTGTTTTTTGCTAAATATGTTATAAGAAGGGAGGTTATGGTGTAAAGGATAATGGAAAATGCACAAAATACTAATGATATTACTCAAATTATAATAGATACAATTAATACAATATTTGAAAATCTTTTTAGTTCAATAGATAATAGTCTTTATGATGTATTAGATAAAGTTACTTTTATAAGTTCTGATATTTTAAGAAATTCTAATTTCGAGACTATTTTTGGAACTTCGGCTTCAAATGGTATTTTATTAATTGCAAATTCTCTTTTACTAGGCTTTTTACTTTATTATGCTATTAGATATTTAATGGCTCATCTAACATTTACACAATCAGAACTTCCTTTTCGTTTTTTAATTAAACTTGTACTTTGTGGAATATTTATGAATTTTTCTTTTTCTTGTTTAGAATTGTTTTTAGATTTAAATAATAATATTTCTCTTGCAATTCGTTCTCTTGGTGAGCATTTGTTTAATAAAGAAATCTGTTTTTCAGAATTGATTACTACTATTAATACACAAATGGCAATTGATACAAATTCTTTAAATCTTTTTTCTTTAGATGGCTTGATAAAAAGTATTTTAAGTGTATCTTTGCTTAGTTTAGTATTTTCATATTCTTTGAGATATGTTTTTGTTAAAGTTTTTATTTTGCTTTCGCCTTTTGCGATTTTATCACTTAGTTTGCAAAGTACAAATTGGTTTTTTAAAGCGTGGTTTCGTAACTTATTTTCTTTATTGTTTCTACAAATTGTAGTATCATTAGTTTTATTAATTTTATTTTCAATGGATTACTCGGCTTCTAATTTGTTTATAAAATTTATATATGTTGGTGGAATTTATGCTTTGATTAGAGCAAATTCATTTATACGTGAATTTATCGGTGGAGTTTCCACACAAGTTACACAATCTGTGAAAAAAATCTTTTAGTTTTAATATTTGAGTTTTTGAAAGGAGGGCTGCTTTTGAAGTTTGTTTTTCCTCAGAATTATAACTTTAAAAATAAATTGTTTGGTGTTATTGATTATACTACTATTTTTGTTAATGTTGTTTGGTCTGCTTTAGTTTTTTTAATTGTTTTTCTTCTTGTTCAAGATTGGTCTTTTAGAATATTTCTTGTTATTACTTTTTCTTTTCCTTTGATTTTGCTTAGCATAGCTGGATTTCAAGGCGAGAATATTGTTTATGTTTTGTCTTATTTGTTTCATTTCATGTTTTGTCAAAAATTGTTTTTCTTTAGAAAGAATAATTAATTTGTTTATTTATTCTAAAAGAAGATTAATTGTTTTTTCATCTGTATTTATAATATTTTTCTGAGAGGAGGTGAAACAATTAATGGAAATTAATAAGAATATAATTAATTTAATAAAAAGAAATGATACTAAATTTAAAAATATAAATTTTAATCAAAATGAAAGATTAAAATAGGTTCAAATAATTATGCAGGAGAATTCTCATATATCCATCCTGCAATAGTAATGAAAGAAACATCAACTAAAATATTTATAGTTCCATGTTCAAGTGGAGAGCCTCGAAGAAATTCTTATGGAATTGTATATCCTGAATATGAAGTAGGAAATATTAATGATGGCTTTCAGAAAAATACTGTTGTTATGTTATATGAAGCCAGATTTATTGATAAAAATAGAGTTATTTCTAAATTAGGTAAAACAACATTTTCTTTCTTTAATAAGATTTATAAAAAGTTGTGTTATCAATTGTCTCTTTAACATTAATAAAAATATTTATTTTTTATTGACTTATAATGTCCTAAATGTTATACTGTATATAAATAACGAAGGCTTTATGCCTTGCCGTGAGAGCAATCTCATGATGCGAAGTTCCATAGCTTAATACTTGATAACAAGTGTTAAGCTATATATTTTCAATTAAATTTCGAAATTTATCATTATATTAAAAATTTTGTTTGTCCCTTGAATTTTTTGTCTAAAAAAGATATAATTCTATTTGCAACCAAAAACATTTTATTATAAAAAAATTATACAGTCAAAAGATAAACGGTTATAGGGAAACCTTAATAAAACAAAACCTAAATATACAAAACAAGGGGAAAAATAAGATGAAGTTAGAACAAAATGAAAAACCACTATTATTTTCTGAAACAACAATTCCTGATATCTTTTTTGCAGAACATTTATCAGAATTACCAGGAGATTATCTAAAAATTTATTTATATTTAATCTTTTTATCTAAATATGGTAAAGATATTAAATTAACAGATTTATCAAAAAAATTAAATATTCCTCTAAAGGTTATTAATGATGGTCTTAAATTTTTAGAAGAACATGAATTAGTAATTAAAAAGACTACTGGATATATAATTGTTGATTTACAAGAAGCTACACTTCATAATTTATATACCCCTAATTTAACTATGTCTAAAGAAAAAGTAGAAAAAACTGCTAAAAATAAATTTAGAGCTAAAGCTATTGAGCATATTAATAATATGTATTTTCAAGGTATCATGGGACCTTCATGGTATAATGATATTGATATTTGGTTCAATAAATATGGTTTTGATGAACAAGTTATGATAGCTTTATTTGATTATTGTTATAATCGTAGCGCTATGCATCGTAATTATGTTCAAACTGTTGCGGAAGCATGGGCTTCAAATAAAATAAAAACATGGAATGATTTAGATCAATATTATGCTAAACAAGAAAATTTGAATAAATATAAAAAGACAATTGCTAAAAAGCTAGGAAAACATGGTGGATTAACTCAATATGAAGAAGCATATATTGAAAATTGGGTTTTGAATTTTGGTTATGATATGAATATTATAGAAATTGCTTTGAAAAGAACTACTTATAAACAAAATCCTACTTTTGAATATATCAATAAAATTATCACAGATTGGCATGAAAGAAACTTAAAAACTCCTGAAGAGGTTAATGCCTTTATAGAACAAAGAAAAGTTCAAGAAAAAAATACAAAAGAATTGAAATCTAAAGTTAAAAAAGCAAATTATGAACAAAGAAATTATGATAATCTTGACTTTTTATATGCTAATCCAGTAAAAAAAGAAAATTAATATTTTTACATTGATAAATAGGAAAGGTTGGTATTTTGCATGTCTAATGAGGTTTTAAATTCTTTACTAAGAGAATATGAACAAAAAAAGTTAAATGCTGAATTAGATTTAGAAAAAAGAAAAACTGAATTATATAAAAAATTGCCAGAATTGCAAAAAATAGATGATGAAATTAATCATCTTTCTTTTCAAACTGCAAAAAATATATTAAATAAAAATGAATCTATTTCCACTTCTGATTTTAAACAAAAAATTGAAGAATTAAAATATAAAAAAGCATGTATTTTACATGATGCCAACATTCCTGCAGACTATTTAAAACCTCATTATTCTTGTTCTATTTGTAATGATACTGGTTATGTTACAAAAAATAATTATGAAACTGAAATGTGTTCATGTTTAAAACAAAAATTATTAGATATTTCATTTAATAAATCAAATATGTCAAATTTGGATAAAGAAAACTTTGATACTTTTAACGCAAATTTGTACTCAGATGATGTGGATATTGCTAAATATAAATTTAATATTTCACCTCGTACGAATATTTTAAATATTAAACAAAAATGTATCGAGTTTGTAGAGAACTTTAATAATCCTGATTCTAAAAATCTATTGTTTACAGGAAATACTGGTTTACGGAAAAACTTTTATGTCTAATTGCATAGCAAAAGAATTGTTGAAAAAAGGGAAAACTGTTCTTTATCAAACAGCACCTGTATTGCTTGAAAGCGTAATAGATTACAAGATGAGTAAACAAAAAAACTACTCTGAAAATATTTTAAAGTCTGTTCTGGAATCTGATTTGTTAATTATTGATGATTTAGGAACTGAAAGTTTAAATAGTATGAAGTTAAGTGAGTTGTTTAATATAATTAATACTAGAATTTTGAATTTAAATCAAAAAGTAACTAAAACTATTATTTCTACTAATTTGAATATACAAGATATTTTTAGGAATTATGAAGAACGTATCGGTTCTCGTATTGTAGGTTATTATGATATTTATTGTTTCTTTGGAGATGATTTAAGATTTAGAAGATAATAAAAAAATTTCTTTAAAATGAAGCGCACCCCAAAATGTTAGACAAAAAGTTTAATATTTTGGGATGCATTTTTTATTTTTTATTCTACTACAGGTGAAAGTTTTCCTTTCTGTAGTTTCACCTTCATTCCTTTGCGAAATCTCTCTGCATTTTTTACAGATGTTTCATATGGTTTCTCGCATTTTTGTTTAAATTCGATTCTTACCTGTCCGCCCCGACCTAAAGGTTTAACTTCTTTGATGGTTAAAATTTTAGCATCATTTTTCATACTCATTACCTCCTGGTATTTAATTTATTTATTAATATATCACAAATTGATGTCTATTTCAAGAAAAAAATCCCCTAAGGGATTTTTCCTATAATTTCAACTGTCCATCATTTTCAATTTCGTCTGGTGTAAGCGTTTCAATACTTACAACTTTTCCACCGTCATTAGTTCTCATAAGAGTTACACCTTGTGTTGATCTACCAAGAACACTTACATCTTTTACACTAATTCTAATAATTGTTCCTGTATCTGTAATTAACATTACATCATCATCTTCAGTTGCAATTCTTACACCTACTAATTTTCCTGTTTTTTGTGTGATTTTGTATGTTATTACTCCTTTTCCACCTCTGATTTGTACTCTATACTCATCTAATTCTGTTCTCTTTCCAAATCCATTTTCAGTAATTGCAAGTAATGTAGCTTTTCCTCCTGCTATAACTGATTCCATTCCGATTACTTCGTCACCTTCATCTAGTCTAATACCTATAACTCCTTGAGAAACTCTACCAATTGGACGTACATCTTTTTCATCAAATGTTATACACATACCATTTCTAGTAACTAATACAACGTTATCTTGTCCATCTGTTAGACGTACTGCAATTAGTTCATCCTCTTCTTTTAGAGTTATTCCTTGAAGTCCAGTTTTTCTATTTGAATCATATTCTTTTAATGCAGTTTTCTTAATTAATCCATGTTTTGTAGCCATTAATAAATATTTGTCATCTGCAAAGTTTTGGATTGGAATAACTGCTGATACCTTTTCTCCTGGATCAAGACTAAGTAAATTAACAATTGCTGTTCCTTTTGCTGTTCTTCCTGCCTCTGGTATTTCATATCCTCTAAGTTTATATACTTTACCTTTATTTGTGAAGAATAGAATTACGTCATGTGTAGATGCTGTAAAGATTTGTTTTACAAAGTCTTCTTCCCTAGTTGCTATTCCAGTAATTCCTTTTCCACCTCTTCTTTGGCTTCTATATGTATCTATTGGCATTCTTTTGATATATCCAAAGTGTGTTAATGTTACTACTGTTTGTTCTTCTTTTATTAAGTCTTCAATATCAATTTCTCCTTCTGCTGCAACTATTTTTGTTTTTCTGTCATCTCCAAATTTATCTTTTACTTCTAGTAATTCTTCTTTTATGATGTCATATACTAATCTTTCACTATTTAAAATAGCTCTTAAATGTTCGATTAATTCCATCAATTGTTTATATTCTTCTTCTATTTTTTCACGTTGCAAACCTGATAATGTTTTTAATCTCATATCTAGAATTGCTTGTGCTTGGATGTCTGTTAGACCAAATCTTTCCATTAATCTTTCTTTTGCATCATCATATGAAGAACGAATTATTTGGATTACTTCATCAATATAGTCTAATGCTATTTTTAATCCTTCTAAGATGTGTGCTCTTGCTAGGGCTTTATCTAAATCAAATTGTGTTCTTCTTAATATAACGTCTTTTCTATGGTCAATATATACATCTAATGCTTGTCTTAGAGTTAATATTTTTGGCTCTCCATTTACTAATGCAAGCATTATAATTCCGAATGTTGTTTGCATTTGTGTGTGTTTAAATAATTGATTTAAAACAACTTGTGCATTTGCATCTCTTTTTAATTCGATTACAACTCTAACTTTTTCTTTTCTATCTGATTCATCTCTACATTCAGAAATTCCTTCGATTTTCTTTTCTTTTGATAAGTCAGATATTGTTTTAATTAAGTTAGCTTTATTTACTTGATATGGTAAAGATGAAACTATGATTCTTTGTCTATTACCACTCATTTCTTCTATGTTTGTTTCAGCTCTTAATGTTATTTTTCCTCTACCTGTTTTATATGCTTGTTTGATTCCAGCTGTTCCTAAAATTATACCTTCTGTTGGGAAGTCTGGTCCTTTTATAACTGACATTAAATCTTCATCTGAAACATTGTCTTCATCAATTATTTTTATAATTCCATCAATTAATTCTGATAAGTTATGTGGTGGAATATTTGTTGCCATACCTACGGCTATTCCTGAAGAACCATTTGCAAGTAATGCTGGAATTCTTGCTGGTAATACTGTTGGCTCTTGTAATCTATCATCATAGTTTGGCATAAAATCAACTGTATTTTTCTCAATATCTGTTAGCATGTATTGGGCAATTTTAGCCATTCTTGCTTCTGTATACCTCATGGCTGCTGCTCCATCTCCGTCAACAGAACCAAAGTTTCCATGTCCGTCAATTAGTGGGTATCTCATTGAGAAATCTTGTGCCATTCTAACCATTGCATCATATACTGAACTGTCTCCATGTGGATGGTATCTACCTAAAACTGAACCTACTGTGTTTGCACATTTACGATATGGCTTGTCTGCTGTTATTCCGTCTTCATGCATTGCATATAGGATTCTTCTATGTACTGGTTTTAAACCATCTCTTGCGTCTGGAAGGGCTCTTGATACGATAACACTCATGGCGTAATCAATGTATGCTGTTCTCATTTCTTTTTCGATGTCTCTTTCGATTATTTTTCCGTCAAATCTTTCTTGTCTTTCTTCCATTGTTTTCCCTCTTTTCCTTTATTTTTCTACATTTGTATTATACTAAAACAAACCTAATTTTGCAAGTAAAATTGGCAAAAAATTTAGGGAATTCGTCGTTTGAGCCACTTTGGTCACTTTGGGGACAGGTTCCGACTGACCATTTTTGGTTAGTTTAGGGACGCCACTTTTATTCTATTATTTTTTTTTACTTTTTAAACAGTTTATCATTAAATTTACTCCGTCTATAAAGCCTTGTTTATAGATTTCTTTGTTATATTTTGTTATTTTTATATTGTAGTTATCTTCTATTTTATTAAATATTTCTTTTAATTCTTTTGGATTATTTGAGTCTCCTATGACTGTTTCTGTATTTATTGTTTTTAATTCTTCTTTTATTTCTTTATTTGCTTTTTTTATTATTTTATCTACTTGTTCTTCTTGAGAATTGTATATTATTTCTATTATCTCTTTTTCTTGTAGTTTTTCTTCTTCCATAGTTTTACCTTTTCAATATAACTTTGTGATAATATTATTAGTTATATTGCCTTTCTTATTTTTATATTCTTTATTATTAGTTTGTTTATTTTTTGTATTTTTATGCAAAAGAAAAAAGCACAATTTGTGCTTTTATAAAAACGTACATTGCGAGTTGCAATTACTGCTATATTCAATTTTTTCTTTTCAGCGGTCAGTGCTACTTCACATAAATTGTGAGGCGAGAAGAATAGCCACTGCTCGTATAGTTCGGTCCGTAGGCACAGTAGCGGTAACTAGGTGAATAGACGTTGGTGTAGTAGCTACCGACCTCTGCTAACTCGAAGGTAGTTGTAGAGCGCCTCTAATGTCCATTCAAATCTACCACCATAAAGGTCATGTACATTTTTTATTATATCTTTGTCACCTTCTGGTCCAGTTATAGTTGAATTTGTATTTGTTATTGCATCATTTGTACTTGTTACATTCTCTCCATTTTCTTGCATCCATCTCATCATTGCATCATATTGACTTCCCCATACCATACTACTTTCTACACTATTTGTATTATATGTTTTACCATATGCATATAATCCATACCATGTATTTGCACTAGAAGTATCTGCTGTTAATGCTGTACTATTTTTCTTACTTTGTGCAGTATTACCACTAGATTTACTCATTTCATATCTACCTATATAGAATCCACCATATTTTTCTATGCTCTTAATCATAGTATTATAATCTTCCTGCATTGTATCTTTAAATACTGTTATGTCCGTATAATCAGCTGTAGTATTTGTTAATATTCCTTTTATTATATTTAAATATGTTGAATCATTGTCAAAGCTAGATACTGTATCTGGCTCTCTTAATCCACCATTATATGTTGTGTTTGGTGTGTTTCCATTAAAATTATCTCCATAAGTTGTTGCATATAGCTTTCCTACTATTTTTGTATTATTACTATGTGTTTTACATACTATTTGGT
>CALXCG010000024.1 GCA_944386745.1 uncultured Clostridia bacterium
TTTACATGTTTATTTTATCATTTTTTACATGTTTTGACATCTTTTTTGCTCGAAAATTTTTTTATCTTTAGTCCTAGGACTGTCTCCTATTCCCTGCAAGTGGGATAAAAAGAACGTCCCCTAATCACGGTCTTAAACCTCTGCAACTATCTCGCCATCTTTTACTCCTATTTTTGTTGTTTTGTTTTTCTTCAAGTTTCCATCTAAGATTTCTTCTGCAAGTTTATCTTCTAACATATTTTGTATTGTTCTTCTTAGTGGTCTTGCTCCAAAGGATTTGTCTATTCCCTTGCTTGCAATTAATTCTTTTACTTCTGGCTCGATTTCTATTTTGATTTTTTGTGCTTGTAATCTGTTTTGTACTTCTTTTAACATTAAATCTATTATTTGACTTATTTCTTCGTCTGTTAGTTTATGGAATACTATTATTTCATCAATACGGTTTATGAATTCTGGTCTTAATTCTCTTTTTAATTCTTCCATTACTGCTTTTTTAGTTTCTTCATAATCTTTATTTTGTTTTTCTAGTTTTGCTTTTTCTTCATCATTTTTACTTGATTCTTTTCCGTCTGAGTTTTTTATAACAGCATCTTGACTAAATCCTAATGATTTTTTATCTGTTATTAATCTTGCTCCTATATTTGATGTCATGATTATTACTGTGTTTTTAAAGTTGACTGTTCTTCCTTGGCTATCTGTTAGACGTCCATCTTCTAGTATTTGTAATAACATATTCATAACATCTGGATGTGCTTTTTCAATTTCGTCAAATAATATTACTGAATATGGTTTTCTTCTTATTTTTTCTGTTAATTGTCCACCTTCATCAAATCCTACATATCCTGGAGGTGATCCTATTAATTTTGATACTGAATGTGGTTCCATGTATTCAGACATGTCGATTCTTATTAATGCATTTTCATCACCAAATAGTGTTTCTGCTAATGCTTTTGATAATTCTGTTTTACCTACACCAGTTGGTCCTAAGAATAGGAATGAACCTATTGGTCTTTTTGGATCTTTTAGTCCAACTCTTCCTCTTCTTATTGCTTTTGCTACTGCTTCAACTGCTTCATTTTGTCCAATTACTCTTGCGTGTAAGTTCTTTTCTAGATTTTTTAATTTTTCATTTTCGTCTTCTGTTATTTTCTTTGCTGGAATTCCTGTCCAACTTGCTATTACTTCTGCTATGTTTTCTTCTGTTATATTTGTAACAGATTTATTGTTTTTATTTTTCCATTTCTTTTGTTCTTTTTCATATTTGTCTTTTAATTCTTTTTCTTTATCTCTTAAGTCTGCTGCTTTTTCAAATTTTTGTGTACGTACTGCTTCTTCTTTATCTTTTTGCATTTCTTCAATTTGTTCTTCTAGTTCTTTTAAACTATCTGGCTCTGTATATGTTTTTAATTTTGCTCTTGATGCTGCTTCATCTATTAAGTCTATTGCTTTATCTGGCAAGAATCTATCATTGATGTATCTTGTAGACATTGTAACTGCTGCTTCTATTGCTTCATCTGTGATTTTTACTCCATGATGTGCTTCATATTTATCTCTTATGCCTTTTAAGATTTTTACAGTATCTTTTTCACTTGGCTCATTTACAGTTACTGGACTAAATCTTCTTTCCAATGCTGCATCTTTTTCAATAAATTTTCTATATTCATTTAAAGTTGTAGCACCTACTAATTGGATTTCACCTCTTGCAAGTAAAGGTTTTAAAATATTTGCTGCATCAATTGCTCCTTCTGCAGCTCCTGCACCAACTATTGTGTGAATTTCATCTATGAATAGTATTACATCTCCTGCTTTTTTTACTTCTTGTAATGCTTTTTTGATTCTTTCTTCAAAGTCTCCTCTATATTTAGCACCTGCTACCATTCCTGAAATATCTACACTTACAACTCTTTTGTCTTTTAATATTTCTGGCACATCTCCTGCTACTATTTTTTGTGCTAACCCTTCTACAACTGCTGTTTTACCAACACCTGGTTCACCAATTAAGCATGGATTATTTTTTGTCCTTCTTGATAGAATTTGTATAACTCTTTCTATTTCTTCTTTTCTTCCTATAATTGGATCTAATTTTCCTTCTCTTGCTTTTTTAGTTAAGTCTTCTCCAAATTGGTTTAATGTAGTTGTTTTGTTATAGCTTCCTTTTTTAGAGTCCGCTTCATTTTTGTTGTCCTCACCAATAAAGTCTTCACCTTCATTTATGACTTTTACTATTTCATTATATAGTTTTGGTATACTAACATTTAGCTCTAATAAAATACGTGCTGCAATGCTGTCACCTTCCCTTAGAATACCAATTAACATATGTTCTGTTCCTATATAGTTATATCCTAATTTTCTGGCTTCTATAAATGCACTTTCAATTACTCTTTTTGTTCTAGGTGTAAATCCTAATGTTCCTTCTATTGGTTGTTCTTGACCTACTAATTCTACGATTTTGTCTATAATATTTTCTGGTGTTACTTCTTGGTTTTCTAAAACTTTTGAAGCTACTCCACTTCCTTCTTTTGCTAGACCATATAATATATGTTCTGTTCCTATATAGTTATGTCCTAACTCAATTGCTACTTCGTTTGCAATTTCTATTGCTTTTTTAGCTCTATTTGTAAATTTATATGTCATAATTTTCAACTCCTTTCAAATGTCCCATTGGGGACGTTTGTCCTTTTAGGGACGTTTCCGTTTGGACATTTTTGTCCATTTTGGGACACATCTTTATTTTATATTTATTCTAATTTTGTTTTAATTTGATTTTTATGTTAAATTGTAGTATAATTATTTTATACCGTATGGTTTTGTAACTTGATGTTAGTCCAAGTTATTGGACTGTTTCCACAACTTATTGTTGTGTGCCTTATGAGGAGGTAATTGTATGGTACACGTTGGTCTTATCCTTATTGTAGCTCTTTTTGGTTTTCCAATAACAGAAACAATTTCAGTAGATACCTTTTATATTATGATAGCAATAAGTTTAGCTACAGCTGGTATTTGCCAAGAAATTTCCAAACTCAAGGATGAACCTACTGATAAGAAAGACAACAATGACAAAAAAGAATAACACCCAAGCCTCCTTGTGAGGCTATTTTTTTTCATTCAAAATCTGTTTAATAACCACAGCCCTTTTAACATCTCTTTCATAAGAATCATACTGTTCACCTAAATACTTTTGCAAATTTGCTGGTTTAGTATATAAATACAATTTTTGAACTTGCAAATCAGTAATTTCATCTAAAATACCTAAATCAACACCAAGTTTTATATCTGAAAGTAATTCCCTTGTTTCTTCTGAAGATATCTTTCTACAATTACTTAAAATTCCAAAACTTCTATAAATCATATCCTCGAACTCAATTTTATCATCTGCTAACATTTTTCTAGCTTTTCTTTCTTGTTCAATAATTTTCTCAGAAATTACTTTTACTCTTTCAATAATTTCCTTTTCAGTAATGCCTAATGTTTGTCTATTAGAAATTTGATACATATCTCCGGTGCTTTTAGAATTTTCGCCATATATACCTCTTATACTAATTCCAAAATTACTAACAGCATTTAAAATTTTTGCAGTGTTTCCAGTATGCTCTAAAGCTGGGAGATGTAACATTACACTTGCTCTTAATCCTGTTCCAACATTTGTTGGGCATGCTGTTAGATATCCATATTTTTTATTTATTGCATATCCTAAAGTTTCATTTATTTTTTCATCTAGCTCAATCGCTAAATTTAATGTATTTTCTAGGTCTAGTCCGCAATTAAATACTTGTATTCTTAAGTGGTCTTCTTCACCTATCATTATACAGATGTTTTCTTCATCATTTATCAAGATACTTCCTGTTTCATTTTTCTTTAAAACAAATTCTGGACTTATAAGATTTTTTTCAACTAAACTCATTTTTGTTATATCATCCATATCTTTTAGTTTAAAAAATTTGAGTCCATATCCTATTCCATATAGATTGTCTTTTATTTTATTTTCTAACGCTTCCCTTTCTTGTTTTGTTTTTAGATTGAAAGGAAATCCTGCTATATTTCTTGCAAATCTAATTCGTGTACTTTTTGCTACATCGCTATTTTCACTACTTTGTAAATACCAATTCATGTTTTACCACCTTTCTTCTTTCTATGCAAATGGTGCTAATTAGGATAGTCTCAAATTGCACTTTGACCTGTCCCTTTTGCACAATTTAGTGCAAATCGGGGCCGTCCTAATTAGCACTTTTTGATTTCGTCTCTTATTTTTGCTGCATCTTCATATCTTTCTTCTTTTATTGCTAATTTTAATTGTTCTTGTAATTGCTCTAATTTTGCCCTTTTGTCATTATCTTTGCTATTATTAGCGCTTTCTACTTTGCTATTATCTGCATTATTCATATTGTTTGAAGTATTATTTTCTTTACTTTCAGATTGTTTTAATTTTTCATCAATTTTATTATCTATAATTTTTCCAATTCTTCCTACATGTTGATTTGCACCTTGTATTCTTTTAATTATTGGGTCTAATTTTGCTTCAAATACATCATAGCAATTACCACATCCTAATTTTCCTGTATTTACAATATCATCAAATGTATATCCACAATTATCACAAGTTAATGTTTTAACCTCATTTAATAGTGGCATCCATTCTGGTTTTGCAAATTCCTCCATGAAGTCACCAAAGAAATTAGAAAAATCCATTGGCATACTAAAATCCATATGTCCAATTCCTAATTTTTGACTACATTCCTCACATAAATTAAGTTCTCTTACTTTTCCATTGATATTTTCTGAATATCTTACATTTGCTTCTCTTTTTCCACAGTTATCACATAACATTTTAATCTCCTCCTTTTTCACTTAAATCCTTATTCCAAATTAATTAATATATTTTTAAATATTCTTGCTCTTACTTCGTCTTTTATGTCTTTTGTTAGTTGTAATACATTGTCACTTGTCGCTACTTTTAACAGTTTTGCTTCTTTTTGGTCTATTACACCATATGAAAGGAAGTCACTAATTAGTATATCTACCTCATTTGCAGTTATTTCTTTTCCAATGTTTTTTATGATATACATTAGATAGTCTGATTTACTGTTAGTTGCCTTTTTTATTTTTATGTGTCCTCCACCACCTCTTTTGCTTTCAACATAATATCCTTGTGATGGCTTGAATCTTGTTGCTATTACATAATTTATTTGTGATGGTACACAATTAAAGTGTTCTGCTAATTCATTTCTTTGTATTTCTATTTCTTCATTGTCATCAAATAAATCTTTTATGAATTCTTCTATTAAATCTGACATTCTCATCTTTTTTCGCCTCCAATATATTGTGTTTATCTATTTTCAAATATATATCATATATCATTTTGTTGACTTTGACTTTCTTTGACCTACAATATATATTATACTCATTTTTAAAATGTTTTCAACTACTTTTTAAAATGTTTTTTGACCTTTTCTGACCTTTTGTAATATTTTTTCTATATAAAACCTATCTTTTTCTTATTTTTTTTCACTTTTTCTCTTTATTTCATATTATTTTTCTATTTTTCTTCTTTCTTATCTTTATTTGTTTTTGTTATATTCTCTAATTTTTTTGCTTTATCTTTTTGCTCTGGTAATGTTATCCATGCAAAATAAGATGATATAAATTCCCCATATTTTGTTGTATCTTCTCCTACCTCTACCTCTTTAGAATGTATATCATTTTTGTTATTTTCTTTTTCCAATATTATCACTCCTTTACTATTTTTGTTATCCCCATTTAAATTATCTTTTATACATTAAATTAAATTTTTATTCTAGTTTATATCTTTTATTGAAACTCTATTCAATTTTTCTACTTATTTGATTCTATGAATTCTATGAAAATGAAAAAATGTCGCAGGAGAAACGTCCCCAATGCGACATTAAATTTTTATTATTTTTTCCCATGGTAAATCATTTTTTCCAAAATGTCCATAATTGGTTGTCTTAGAATATATCGGTCTTTTTAAATCTAAATATTTTATTATTCCATCTGGTGTTAAATCAAATTTTTCTTTTATTAAATCTACTAATTCCGCTTCTGATTTTGTACTTGTTCCAAATGTGTTTACACATATTGAAAGTGGCTCTTTCATTCCTATTGCATATGATACTTGGATTTCACATTTTTTTGCATATCCATTTGCAACTATGTTTTTAGCAATATGTCTCATCATATATGCTGCTGACCTATCAACCTTGCTTGGATCTTTTCCTGAAAATGCTCCTCCACCATGACGTGCATATCCACCATATGTATCTACTATAATTTTTCTTCCTGTTAGTCCTGTATCTCCTAAAGGTCCACCTATAACAAATCTTCCTGTTGGATTTACATATATTTTTGTGTTTTCATCTACCATATTTTCTGGTACAGTTGCTTTTATTACTTTTTCTATTATGTCTTGTTTTAAATCTTCTTGTTTTACATCTGCTTCATGTTGTGTTGATATTAATATTGTTTCTATTCTTTTTGGCTTTTCGTCTTCATATTCTACTGTTACTTGTGTTTTTCCATCTGGTCTTAGATATGGTATTGTTTTTTCTTTTCTTACGTCTGTTAATTTTCTAGCCAACTTATGTGCCATGTCTATTGCATATGGCATATAGTTTTCTGTTTCGTCTGATGCATATCCAAACATTATTCCTTGGTCTCCAGCTCCTCCAACGTCTACTCCCATTGCAATATCTGGACTTTGTTTTGTTATGTTTGTGTATATTTTACAGTTTTTATAGTTCATGTCTATGTTTTCATTGTCAAATCCTACTTCTTTTATTTTTTCTCTTACTAGGCTTCTTATAGGTAATCTGTCTTTTAATGTTATTTGTCCTGCTATTGTTATTGTATTTCCTGATGCAAATGTTTCTATTGCTACTCTTGCATTTTTATCTCTTTTTATACACTCATCTAAAATCATGTCTGATATTGTGTCACATAGTTTATCTGGATGCCCTTCTGTTACGCTTTCTGATGTAAAATAATATTTGTTCATTTTTTGTATCATTCCTTTCTCTAATTCAGATTGCTCTTATTTCTCAACTGACTCACAAATAGCTAATTCAATTGCCTTGTTTATATTCTTTATTTCTGCAAAATTCATATCTCCTGCATATTCACCATCAATTGTCCAAGCAACATTTTTGTCTGTTTGTATTTGTATATTACTCGCTTTAAAATATACAAAGTCTCTATTTACCATGTAATCCTTATGTCTAAAATCATTTAGCAATCTAAAATATCCTGATAATTTTTTTGGCTTTCTAATGAAAATTGCTTCAAATTTTCCATCTGATAAATCAATATCTTCTTCATTAAACCATCTAAATCCAGCAATTGACATTGAATTACTTATTCCGCCATAAATGAATTCACCTTCAAGTTCTTCTTCATCAAATTTAATTTTTACTTTATATGTTGGTATTTTTATTAATTCTTTTATAGCCTTCATATAATATGCTATTTTTCCATATTTATTTTTTGCTTTTTGAGATGTTTTATATGACACATCTGTCATAATCCCAAATGCTGCAATATATGTGAAATATCTATCTTCATTAATTTTTCCTATGTCTAACACTTTTGCCTTTGACTCTAGTAATTTTTTTGTTATAGTTATATCTTTAATTGGCATATTCAAACTTCTTGCTAAATCATTTGTTGTTCCTAAAGGAATATATGCAATGCTTACTTGTACTCCTGATTCCATTATTGCTGATACTGCTTCATTAAATGTTCCATCTCCACCACATATTAATATTAAATCTTGTCCTTCTATGTTATCTAATATTATTTTTTTTGCATGGTATCCCTTTTTAGTTAATTGCATATTAACTTCCATATCTTGTTCTTCAAGATTATGTTTTATTTCATTTGCATAATTTGCTATATTCCCTTTTCCTGATGTAGGATTTATAATTGTCAATACTTTTATGCTCAAATTAATGCCTCCTTAATTTGTTTCTATAATTTTTTGCTATTTTTTCTTTTATTTTCTTTCTTGTTTTCTTTTTTATCTTTAAACAATTTTCCAAATATATTGGTATTTTGTTTTTTAGTATTATTTTTAGAAGTTCTTTTCTTATTTAATTGTTGTATTATTTCTTTTTCCCATGCATCATCATCAATTTCTTCTACTTCTTTTTCTTTTAAATTTTGATTTTTTAGATTGTTTTTTTTGCGAATAGTTTTTTTGTTTTCTTTCTTACTTTCTTCTTGATATTCTAAATTTTCGTCACTATCTTCTTCATCATAATAGTAATCATCATCTTCTTCGTCAAAGTTGTTATCATATTCTTCGTCTTCTAGTTCTTCTTCATCATATTCAGTATCATCTTCATATTCATCTTCATAATCATCATAGATGTCTTCTTCATCTTCTTCGTATTCATCATAGTCTTCATAGTCTTGTTCATAATTTTCTTCAATATCTTTTAAATTATATTTTGAGTTATCAGCTGCTTTATTTCCAAAAATATTATCTTCTTCTAGTACTGTGCTTTCTTCTAACTTATATTCTGATAAATCCTTATTGAATTTTTGAGTTACTTCTTTTTGGAAAACATTATATACATTTTTAATTCCTTCTATTCTCCAATAATTTGAATTTATAACTGTTCCCATATTGATTTTAATATTGTTTACTTCTTCTTCAAAATTCTTTTCTTTGTCTTCAATATTTCTTAAGTATGTTTTATTATATAACTCTTTATATGCTTTTTTAGTTGATTTATTTGCAATTTCTCTTAAAATTAGCTCATATAAATTATGTATTTGTATCATATCTAATTCAAAGTTTTGGCAGGCTTCTTCCATTCTCTTTTTATGTGCTTTAACTCCTGCAATTGTAGTCATTCTTTCATAATCTAAAAATCCAAATATATATTCTTTTTCTGCTTCTAAAAATTCTAGTTTTACACTTATATCTTTTAAGTATTTTTTATATTTTTCAATTTTTAAATTATCATTTTCAACTTCAATTAATAGTTTTTTCATTTTGTCATAAATTAATACATAACATTCTGCTTCTTTTTCGGCTATGTTTATTCTTGCTTTAATAGCCATTTTTAAAACATCTTGATTAAAGCCTATTTTTTCACTTTTACCATTTTTAGTCATTACTTCGTTTAATTCTTGCTTTATAGAATCTTTATCAGAATGTATAAATTCTTTTAATATTGCTACATTTCTCGCATCTATAGCTTGAAATTCGGTTTGCATCTTTTTTATATATGATATATGATTTGCTTCTCCTATTCTTTTTGCTTTTTCACATTTATTTCTTTCTTTTTGTCTGTTTGAAAAATCGCTTAAATAATTAATAAAATCTTCTCTCAACTCTTTTAGGTATCTATTATTTTCTTCTATTGCATTTTCTGTCTTCTTGAATTTGTTGTCTAAGATTTTAGAGTCTTCTCCTAAATCCATAAATAACTGATTACGATTTTGTTCTAATTTTTGATTTTCTTCACATACTTTTCCTTGTTTTTCTTGAATACTTTCTATTTCTTTTACGGTATCATCAAATTCTTTTATTATTTTTCCTTCTTTTTCTGCCAATTCTTGATATTTTTCTACTTCGTCTAATAAGTCTGAAAAGTTTTTATAGTTAGTTTTTAAATTGTTTGCTTTATCAAATTCAAAAATCTTTTGTATATATCTTTCTAAAACTATTGCACTTCTCTCATACATGTTCTATCATTCCTTCCTAAAATCAAATCAGTCAGTACTAAAAATTTAAAATCCTATATTTTTCATATTATATCGAAAAATATAGGAAAAGTCCATACCTAATCTACAATTATTATGTGGATTTTTTTATTTATTTCTAACATCAAAAAATACTTCTGCACATTCTTTTATACCTAAGTCAAAAATCTTGGTAATCGAAATAATTTCACTAGCATAAAATTCTTGTTTTCCCGCTAATTTTCTTGCTAATGTTTTAGCTGTAATCCCCATTTTTTCTGCAAGTGCTTTTTCTGTATAATTATTTTTCTTCATTAACTTTTTTACTTTTATTCCTACTTCCTTTGCTTCCATATCTACTCCTTTTTATCGTTTCCTTTCGAGAAACATGATATATTATTTTTTTATATTTGTCAATGTTTTAATTGATTTTTGTCACCATTGATGATACATTTTGCTTAAATTATTGTAAATTTCTCTATTTACAAATAACATTTTAAATGGTATACTGATTATATTAATTAAGTTATTAGGAGGTTCTTAACTTGAATAATGTATTGGCTGAAAGATTTTCTTTTTTAATAAAACAATCTGGTTTAACTTACACACAAGTAGCTCAAGCCCTTGGTATCAAATCTAAGGGTACCATTTCTAAATATGCTTCACGGAAAAATTAGAAAAATTGACCGTGAAATGTTAATCAAAATGGGTAAACTTTTTGATGTATCTCCTGTTTGGATTTTAGGTTTTACTGATGATATTAATTGTACTTTAGGTAAAGAATAGTTTTCTTTATTATTATATAAATATTGCAGTTTATTTTTCATTTTTTATAATATTATAAAAATGATTTATAAACTATTCTTTTTTTATAGAAAATCATTCTTAATATGTATTTAGTAGTTTACCATTTCAAGCACTTTAAAATCAATATTGATTACATAGTAAAATATTTGTTTTATTTCATTATTTTTATAGTTTTTTAATTTTTTCTTGGTTTTACTCATTTTTTAGAAAATTTATTTTTATATACACAAAAAAAGAACTGAAATATTTAATTTCAATTCTCTTTAATGTTATTTATAATCAAATTTAATTATTTATAAATTTCAAAATTTGTTCTGCTAATATTTCTTCTTTATTATGATATCCATGATCTGCACCATCAATAAATAAAATATCTTTTTTAGGATTATTGATTTTTTGATTAATTAATTCTACTAATTCTTCTGCATTTTGTAATATCATTTCGTTGTTGTTTCCCCATCTCATCATAATTGGACAGTCTATATTGTTTAACTTTTCAAATTCATTATCTTCACTATATCTTGCAAAATTTATTTCTTTATTATCTCTTGCATATCGTAAAAAACTTTTAACACTTATTGGGTGTATGAATGCATCTTTTGGCATTAATTCATTTTTTAAACCTGATTTTTCTTTTTCTTCTGCTAAATCTAGATATGTATTGAATTTATCTCTCAAATATATTTTTAAAGTTGAAGGGATATCTATTAATGATAATAATATTACTCCTTTAATTCTTTCTAAGATTTTATCTTCTTCATCTTTTAATTCATTATATGTTTATACAATTTTAGTGCATCCAAGGCTGTGTCCTTGTAAGTACATTTCTTTATATCCTAACTCTTCTAATTTTAATATTGCTCCTACAATATCTTCATATCCTTCTAGTACATCTTCATATGTAGTTCCGCCTAAGTGTTTTTCTTTTTTTCCATTTATATTTTTACGTATGTACTTTACTAATTCACTACCTCTATTATTAAAACAAAAATAGTCTATTCCATTTTCATTCATTTTTTCAGCAATTATTTCATCTCTTTTTTTAAAGCAATTACTACTCATTCCATGTACTGCAAGAATGACTTTTTTGCTATTGTTACTTGTATCTGCTTTATATATAAAGCCATTTAAATTTATTCCATCAGTTGCTAAAAAATCTATTCTTTCCATCTTATCTTTTTCCCCCTAAAATCATATCGTTAGAAAAGAATTAAATTTTGGCTAGGAAAATCAATTTAACTACGCCAAAATTTTAATTATTTTTCAATGGAGTAAATCTGTAAGCCGGGTTCTGTCATTTAAAATAGTCATTTATCTAGGATAGATATCACTATCTATCTCAAGCCACACAAATCAAGAAGGTGCCGAGCAGGCTTAATCTTCTTTGCAAGGTGTTGCTCCAGATGGGGTTTACACTGACCTATTATGTCACCATAATAGCGGTGAGCTCTTACCTCGCCTTTTCACCCTTACCTCTTCAGAATAAACTAAAGGGGCGGTTATTTTCTGTTGCACTTTCCTTAAGGTCACCCTCACTAGACGTTATCTAGCATCTTTGCTCTATGGAGCCCGGACTTTCCTCTCGTAAATCCTTTCGGAATTTACCAGCGACTATTCAATTTACTCTTTTCATATTATATCATATACTATTTAATTCTTCTAGTAAATTTTTGTATTTTATTAAAAAAACTGATACATCTTGTAATTTTACAGCATTTTGCATCTCATTTATTAATATATATCCTTTATTTATTTCATATTGATTATCAATTCCATTGCTTGCATTTGTTAATAACTCTGCATAGATGGATGTTGCATTATTTACATCATTTGATATTTCATCCCATTTTCCTGCATCTAATTTAGAATATGCCTTAAAAATATTTTCTTTGATTCTAACTACCATTTTATATGTTTCGTTTCCCTGTAAATTTTGAGTTATGTTTGACAAATTTGTATATAGATTTGATAGTTCTGCTAATGTTGTTTCTTTGTTTTCATTTTTTACTGCTACTGAAAGATTATCTATTTGTTGATTAAACGATAAAATATTGTCTTGATTTGTTCCAATTTGATAAAAATCTAATGTTATCGTTGCAACTGATGTATAAAGATTTTCTATCTCTCCTTTTACATAGTCCCAGTTGATATCTTTTTTATTTGTCAAAACTCCACTTAACTGTAATTCAAATTTTTTATTGTCTTGGTCACTATTTGAACTACTATTAGAATTATTGCTACTATCTGACTGTTCGCCTGAAGAAGTTCCACCTTCTCCACCTCCTGAGCCACTTTCTGATGAACTTTCATCATTTGATTGGCCACTTGATTGCCCATTTGACTGACTACTACTGCTGTCTTTTGAAATTTCTCCTATTGCAATACTATAGTTTCTAGATTCTATTTTGTTCATTTCATTAAATAGTTGGACTAATTTTGATTCTACATATTTAATTTCAGAAAATACTTTTTCTTGCTGATTATTTTCTTCGCCTTTATTGGCATTTGAATAAATAACAAATCCTAAAATCGCTATTATAACTATTAAAATTATATATCCCAATCTTTTTAAATTTTTCAAAACCAAACCTCCAAATTTTATTATATTTTTTATTATTTGCGATTTCTTTGCAATTTATTCCCTGTATAAATTTAATTTTATTTTTTATACTAATATTAAAGGATTTGTTTATTAGATTTATTTTAATTAAATCAATTTTATTAAAAATTAATTTTGTTTTTAAAAAGAGGTTTGTTATGTATGCACGAATTTGTTTATATACTGAAAAAAAAGGTGAATTGGGAAAGTTTTTGAGTAAATTTTATAATACTACTTTTCATTTATATGATGATTTAAAGTGGGAAAAAATGTACCAAAATCCTGTTGAATTAGCAGAAATTATTGGTACATTTATTGATAATTCTGATGATTTTGAAATTAATATGTGGATATGTTTAGACAAGAATGTTTTTATCTACGTTAGTCCTCACAATGGTGATGAGATTATTAAATATTTATATGAAAGATTTCCTTGGTAAATGTCTCATTGGGGACGTTTCCCAATGAGACATCACTATTTTTCAATTATAATTGTTACTGGTCCATCATTTAAAAGCGAAACCTTCATATCTGCACCAAAAATACCTTTTTGGACTTTGATATTATACTTTTCTTCACATTGCTTACAAAAATATTCATATAATTTTTCTGCTTTGTCTGGTTTAGCTGCATTTATAAATGATGGTCTATTTCCTCCGTGTACAATCTGCATATAGTGTAAATTGAGAAACTATTAGCAATTCTCCATTTACATCTTTCAAACTTAGATTCATTTTATCATTTTCATCTGTAAATACTCTTAATTGGCAAAGTTTTTTTACTAGATAATCTGCTTGTTCTTCTGTGTCATCATGTGTTACACCTAATAAAACCAAAAAACCTTTTTCGATTTTACCAACTGTTTTTCCATCTACATCTACCTTTGAGTTTTTTACTCTTTGTATTACTATTTTCATTTTTAGTTTATTTCCCTTCTAAGTTTTTGCCTTCAATAATTAATCTGTTTAAGCTAAAAAAATTAATTATTTTCATCTTCGTCATCATCATCTTCTACATTAGATTCTATTTTAATAGTTTTTTCTAAATTATCGCTATCATTTAAGTCATCTTCTGAATCAGATGATGTTTCTGAATTTTTCTCATTGTCAACTTCATTACTCTTTTCAACATCTTCTATATTTATCTGATTATCTATCAAATCATCATTCTCTACTTCTGTAGTTTCTACATCCTCTAAAATCTCTACTTCTTTCACTTCTGTTTCTTCTTGTTTTGCACCACAGCTTGGGCAAAATTTTGCGTCTTTTTCAATTTCTTTAAAACATTTAGGACATTGTTTTTTATCTTTTAGTTCTAAACATTGTTTTAATAAACTTTCTATTTCATCTGACAATACATCTATTTTTGTACATTCTTCTTCCAAATCATTTTTCATTGAAATTTCTTCTTTTTTCACATGTTTTTCATATACTTTTTTTCCAATTTCTTCATATATATCATTTATTTGTGACCTAAGTTCTCCTATTTTAAATTTCATTTTTGTTTCTTTTGCTATTTTTCCTGTCTTATCAGCAGTTATCTTATATGCTTCTGATGCCTTTTTTCCTAATTTATCAAAAAATTCCATTGCAGTTTCCTCTCTTTCTGGTTTATATTTTTTATTAATTACACTTATTTTTATTATCTTATTTTTTCAAATTTTTATTCATTAATTATTTAATTTATTTTTCAAGCACTTTGAGTTATTAGTTTATTCATTCTGCTTGGAAAAGAATTAAATTTCGCTTTTTTTCTCCCTTGTCATAAGCTCTTTAACTGCTTCTCTTGGATTTAAATTTTCATATAAAACCTTATAAACAGTTTCAACTATTGGCATATACACATTATTTCTTTTTCCAAGCTCATATGCAACTTCAATATTATCAATACTTTCAATTACCATACCAACTTCTTTTTTAGTCTCTTCAAGTGTTTTTCCTTGTCCAATCAATTTTCCTGCTTTTCTATTTCTACTATGTTCACTAAGACATGTAACTATTAAATCTCCTAATCCACTTAGACCATAGAATGTTTCTTTTTCTCCACCTAATGCAACACCTAATCTAGTTAATTCTCCTAGTCCTCTTGTAATCAATGCTGCAAAAGTATTATCACCTAAACCAATACCTGCTGCAACTCCTGCACAAAATGCTATAATGTTTTTTAAAGCTCCCCCTAGTTCTACTCCTTTAATATCATCTGAAGTATATATTCTCATTTCTGCACACATAAAAGTATCTTGTATCATTTTTAGAATTTCTTTGTGTTTTGAAGCAATTACTAAAACTGTTGGAATTGCTATTGAAACTTCTTCAGCATGGCTTGGTCCTGATAGTGCTCCCACTTTTGCTGTTGGTAATTCATCTAAAATTACTTCATCAAGTGTTTTTAAAGTGTCTTTTTCAAATCCTTTTGAACAAATAATTACTGGCTTATCACCAACATATTGTTCATATTGCTTAAATGTATCTCTTGTAAATTTTGAAGGTGTTACATGTAAAATAAACTCTGTATCTTTTATTACTTCTTCAAAATTATTTGAACATATTACATTATCTGGTATTGTTACTTTAGGTAAAAATTTGCATTTTTTTTCTTCGTTTATTAATCTTTTTTCTTCTTCACTAAAAGACCATATTTTGATTTCATTTCCACATCTTGCTAGATGGCATGCTAATGCTACTCCCCAGCTCCCACTTCCTATTATCGCAATTTTTTTCATTTTTGACTTCATTCTCCTTCCTAAGTCACAAAATTTTATGTATTTATGTTTTATGGTTTTACCTATAAAAGACTTACAATATTATTTTTTAAAGCTCAATTTGTTTTCTGTCCCATTTAAAATTCTTTTTATATTACTTCTATGATTGAATAATACTATTACTGCCATAATAATGCTATATACAAGATATGTGCTTCCTTGTTTTCCTTCTGTTAATACAGTATAATGGTCATTTATAAACAAAGTTAAAACTGGGAAAAGTACTGCTGCTGCACATGAACCTAATGATACCATTCTAGTTAAAGCCATTAAAACCAATGCAAATACTAAACAAATAAGACCAATTTGCCAGTTACTCATTAATAAAATTCCTAAAGATGTTGCCACACCTTTTCCTCCTTTGAATTGGAAAAATATTGGAAATGTATGACCTAATACAACTGCAATTCCTGCAATTTGTAGTAGTAATTCTTTGTTTGAATCTTGTATTATGTTTCCTAGTATTATTGCTATTACAATTGCAACTACTCCTTTTAAAACATCACAAACCAAAGTTAATGCTGCTGCCTTTTTTCCAACACTACGAAGCATATTTGTGCTTCCTGCGTTCCCACTTCCTTTTTCTCTTACATCAAATCCTGCAAATTTTTTGCTAAAAATTACTGAAAAATTAACACTTCCTATTAAATAAGCTATAATTGCCATAATTACATAAACTATCATGATTTTTCCTCCTTTTTGGTTAGTTTGGGGACAGGTTTGAAGTGACCATTTTTGGTCAGTTTGGGGACGCCACTTTTATTTTTCTCAAAGGTCCGTCCCTAAATCCCTGCTTTTAGGGATTTTAAGCTCCGTCCCCTGAATCCCTTTTTTCTCTTACTATGATTCTTACTGGTGTTCCTTCTAGTCCAAATTCTTTTCTTATTTGATTTACTAAATATCTTTCATATGAAAAATGGAATAGTTCTTTGCTATTTACGAATATTACAAATGTTGGTGGTTTTGTTGAAGCTTGTGTACCATAAAATATTTTTAGTCTTTTCCCTTTATCTGTTGGTGGTTGCACTATTGCTATTGCTTCATTTATAACCTGATTTAATACTGATGTCGATATTCTCATAGCATTTTGTTCTGCTACATGATTTATTAAATCAAATAATTTGTTTACTCTTTGTCCTGTTTTTGCAGATACAAATATTATTGGTGCATATGATAAGTATTTTAGTTGGTCGTAAATTTTCTGTTTGTATTTTTCTAAAGTTCCTGTTTCTTTTTCAAATGCATCCCATTTATTTACAACTATAATAACACCTTTTCCTGCTTCATGTGCTTCTCCGGCAATTTTTGCATCTTGGTCTGTAACTCCTTCTAATGCATCTATCATCATTAAACATACATCTGCTCTTTCAATTGCCAAAAGGGTTCTCATTATACTAAATTTTTCAATAGATTCTTTTACTTTGCTTTTTCTTCTAATTCCAGCTGTATCTATTAATACATATTTTCCTTTTTCGTTTTCAAATTCTGTATCTATTGCATCTCTAGTTGTTCCTGCAATGTCACTTACAATCGCTCTATTTTCTCCTAAAATTTTATTTATTAAAGATGATTTACCTACATTTGGTTTTCCTATTACTGCAACTTTTATTGAATCATCTTCATCTTCTCCTTGTTCTTTCGGTGGTAATTTATCATAGATTTCATCTAATACATCACCAATACCTAATGCATTTGCAGCTGAAATTGGAAATGGATCTCCTATTCCTAGATTATAAAATTCATATATTTCTTCTCTGTCTTTTTCAAAATTATCTGCTTTGTTACATACTAATACAATTGGTTTTCCAGATTTCTTTAGCATTAATGATATTTCTCTATCTGCTGCTGTAACTCCTTGTTTAATATCTGTTAAGAATATAATAACATCTGCCATTGCTATTGCTAAATTTGCTTGTTCTCTCATTTGAGATAAAATTATATCTTCTGAGTCTGGCTCAATTCCACCTGTATCAACTAATGTAAATGTTCTTCCTCTCCAATTTGTTTCTGCATATATTCTATCTCTTGTAACACCTGGCGTATCTTGAACAATTGATATTCTGCTTCCAGCTAAATAATTAAAAAATGTTGATTTACCTACATTTGGTTTTCCTATTATCGCTACTATTGGTTTTGCCATTTTGTCTCTATTTCGGATGTTTCCCAATGTCCATTTGGGGACGTTTCTGTTTGGACATTTTTGTCCATTCTGGGACACATCTTTATTCTCCTTTCATTTATTCTCTATGTTAGAATTATATCTTATCTTTCGAAAAAAAACAACATTTTTGTAAATTTTCTATTTGATTTTGGCAAACAGAAAAAATAGCCATATTGACTATTTTCTCTGTTTATTATAAATTTTATGTTCAAACCTTTAGATTTAATCCTATAATCTTACAAATCCACCGATTACTTTATTTTCAGTATCATCAGGTAATATTTTTGCTCCTCCAGCTAAAACAACTGTATCTCCTTTTTCTAGGATTCCATCATTTTTCAAGATTTCAATTCCATGAGAAATTGTATCTTCAATTGTTTTTCCTTCTGTATATAATACTGGATGAACATTGAATGATGCACCTAATTGATAATATGTTTTTTCATCATCTGTTATAGCAAATATTGGGCATCCAGCTCCTAATCCTGCTAATTTTCTTATAGAATCTCCTTTATGTGTATATGCAACTATTGCATCAGCTTCAATATGTTCTGCTGTTACACATGTTGTATATGCTATTGTAGATTCTAAGTCATCTTTATCATGTTTAACTTCTTTTCTATTAAATCTCTTCCAGTAATTAATTGCTCCTTCAATTGATAATGAGATTTTATCCATTGTTTCAACACATTCTACTGGATATTTACCCATAGCACATTCTCCTGAAAGCATGATTGCTCCTGTTAAGTCATAAACAGCATTTGCAACGTCGCTAACTTCTGCTCTTGTTGCTCTAGGGTTAGTTGTCATTGACTCTAACATTTGTGTTGCTGTAATAACTGGTTTTCCAACTTGATTACATCTTTTAATAAAGTGTTTTTGAATAATTGGAACTTGTTCCATTGGTATTTCAACACCCATATCTCCACGAGCTACCATTATTCCATCTGAAATAGCTAATATTTCTTCAAAATTATCTATTCCTTCTTGATTTTCTATTTTAGAGATAATTTTTACTTTTTCTCCACCATTTGCATCTAGTAAATCTCTTATAGCTTGTACATCTGCAGCTTTTCTTACAAATGAAGCAGCAATATAATCAAATCCTCTTTTAATTCCTTCTGTGATATCATCAATGTCTTTTTGTGTTAATGCTGGTAATTCTAATTTTACACCAGGTACGTTCATTGTTTTTCTGCTTCCTAATTTAGCTGTATTTAATGCTTTACATACTATATCTTTACCTTTGATTTCAGTAATTTTAAATTCTAATGCTCCATCATCAACTAATAGTGTTGAACCAACTTTTACATCTTTGTATAATTCTTTATAACTTATTGATGTTTGTTGATTGTTTCCTATAATATCATCATTTACGAATGTAAATGTTTGTCCTTCTTCAATTAGAACTTTTTCATTTCCAGTTTCTAATACACCTGTTCTGATTTCAGGTCCTTTTGTGTCTAATAATAAAGCTACTGGTTTATTTAATGCTTTTCTTACTTTTTTGATTGTTTCGATTTTTTCTCCGTTTTCATCATATCCACCATGTGAAAAGTTAATTCTTGTAACATTTAATCCTGCATTGATTAATTTTGTTAACATTTCTTCACTTTGACTTGCTGGTCCTATTGTTCCAACTATTTTTGTTTTTCTTAATTTTGTTTTCATTTTAAATTCCTCCCTTTTTAAAACCGATATGTATTATATCACACACATATGACAAAATTCAAGTATTTTTTTAGCGTTTTTTACTGTTTTTTACCACAATTCTATTATTGCATGCAAAATCTTTCCATCTTCACTTTCAATTACTACTATATTTCTATCATTTTCTAGTGCATATTTGCATTTAACGGTTTCTCCAAATTTAATTTCTTTTTTATACATCACTCTTATATTGTCAAATGGCCTTTTGCTATATATCTCATCTGGAAGAGCTTCATAGGCTAAATCTAAGTAATACAAATTATGCATATGTCCAATAACGTCAATATCTCTTCTTTGAACTTTATATAATATTTCATTATCAAATTTTTCTGGGGTTTTTAACTTTTCTATTTCTGGATTTTCAAATACACATTTACCTATTTCTGATTTATACTTATCTGCTAATTCTGGTTCTACTTTGGCAATTTTTCTTTCTTTACTATTAATTAATAACCATTTTGAAGTAGCGATTACACATAAATTGCCTTCATTGTCATATACTTCAAAATCACGATATGCATAACATTTAATAATCTTCCTTGACCAAGTGTGTATATCTAAAGTTTGCCCATAAATTGGTCTTTTTATAACCTTAACTTGCCAATCTAATAAAAGCCAAGTGTAATTTGTTTCGTCTGTAGTATTTACACCGTACTCCTACACTATCTGAATGATATGCTGCAACATCTTCTAAATATTCAAGTATTGCTATATTACTAACTTCGCTATTTTTCCATACATCTTTTAATCCAATTTTAAATTGCTCTTTGTAAATCATTTTTTCCCTCCATTATAAAGTTGCGTCCCTAAAGTGACCAAAAATGGTCAGTCCGAACCTGTCCCCAAACTGACCACAAATTAGCCATTAATAACCTGGTTTCTTTAATAGTTTAAACATATTTTTCTTGTATTCTTCTACTCCTGGTTGATTAAATGGATTTATTCCTAAAATCATACCAGATACTGCACATGCTTTTTCGAAGAAGTAGATTAGCTCTCCTATTGCTGTTTCATTTAATTGTTTCAAATTTATAATTATATTTGGAACATCTCCTGAAACGTGTGCTTGTACTGTTCCTTCCATTGCTTTTTTATTTACATAGTCTAATCCCTTTCCCGCTAAATAGTTTAATCCGTCTAAATTATCATCATCTGAAGGAATAGTTATATCTGAATTTGATTCTTCTATTGATATTACTGTTTCAAATAGATTTCTTCTTCCTTCTTGTATATATTGTCCCATTGAATGTAAATCTGTTGTAAAGTCTACTCCTGCTGGGAATATTCCTTTTTGTTCTTTTCCTTCACTTTCTCCAAATAGTTGCTTCCACCATTCTGTGAAATAATGCATTTTTGGTTCATAATTTACCAATATTTCAGTATTTTTATATAATTTATACAATATATTTCTTACTACTGCATATTGATAACATTCATTATATTTTAGATTTGAATCATTATATCTCTCTTGTGCAAGTCTTGCTCCCTCCATTAATTTGTCTATATCTATTCCTGCAACTGCTATTGGAAGTAAACCTACCGCTGTTAAGACTGAATATCTTCCTCCGACATTATCTGGTACTACAAATTGTTCATATCCTTCGCTTTCTGCAAGTGATTTTAATGCTCCTTTTTCTTTATCTGTTGTAGCATATATTCTACTTCTTGCCTCATCAATTCCATATTTATTTTCTAATATTTCTCTAAAAATTCTAAACGCAACAGCTGGTTCTGTTGTTGTACCTGATTTTGATATCACATTTATTGAAAAGTCCTTGTTTCCTATATATTCTATTAATTCATTAATGTAGTTTGGGCTCAAATTGTTTCCTACATATAATATTTGTGGGAATTTTCTTTGTTTGTTTGGTAAAATATTGTAAAATGAACTTGTTAAAGCCTCTATTACCGCTCTTGCTCCTAAATATGAGCCTCCTATACCTATTACAACTAATATATCTGATTCTTTTTTTATTTTTTTAGCTGCTTTTTTTATTCTTGCAAATTCCTTTTTATCATAGTTTGTTGGTAATTCTAACCATCCAACAAAATCTTTTTCGTCATTTGCTCTTCTATGTAAATCCTTATGGATATTTTCTACTTGTTCTTTGTATTCCATTATGCTTTTTTTCGTTATTCCTGTGTTTTTTAAATTCAAACTTATCTCTGGCATAAAAATTCCTCCTCTTTTGATTTTTTAATTATTTTTTGCTTTTCAAAATTCCGTATTTTACCATTCCAATTTTACTACATGAAATTAAAAATAGCAAGAAAAATTTCTCGCTATTTACATTTTAATTTAGTTTTATATTATATGCTTATTATTAATTGTAAACTATGTTCTTGACTCTACTATTAATTTTATACCAGTTCTATCTTCTCCTTCAACTTCCACTTCAGCAAATGCTGGTATACATACTAAATCAACTCCTGATGGTGCAACAAATCCTCTTGCTATGGCAACAGCTTTTACCGCCTGATTCAGCGCTCCTGCTCCAATTGCTTGCATTTCTGCTTTGTTTGATTCTTTCACTAATCCAGCAATAGCTCCTGCTACTGAATTAGGATTTGATTTTGATGAGATTTTCAAAACTTCCATTCTCTTTTCCTCCTATTAATTTATTTTTTGTTGCAACTTTTACGATTTTTATTTTATATTATCTGGAAATATTTGTAAAGTCTTTTTTGGAAATTTTTTACAAAACTCATCGCATAATTTATGAGGTTTCGACAATAATACATATTAAATTTTATTTTAACTTTAAATATTTATTCTTTTGATATTTTTTACTTTGTTTGTAGCATCATCAATATCAAATATTACTCCATTTAGCATTGTCTCTCCTGTTGCAATTTTATATCTTTCTGGTAATGTAGTTTCAAATCTTTTTATAGAAACTTGTATTTCCATACCAATTACAGAATTTTTAGGTCCTGTCATTCCAATATCAGTAATGTATCCTGTTTTATTTGGCAATATTTTTTCATCTGCTGTTTGTACATGTGTATGTGTACCAAAAACTGCTGTTGCTTTACCATCTAAGAAATATCCCATTGCAATCTTTTCTGCAGTTGCTTCTGCATGAAAGTCCACAAATATCATATCAACATCTTTTTCTATTTTATTTATAATGTCTCTTGCTATGATAAATGGATTTTCTGAAAGGACATTTATATCAACTCTTCCAATTAAATTAATTACTGCTATCTTCTTATTTTTACAGTTATAAATTCCATATCCTTTTCCAACTACTCCTTTTGGGTAATTAGCTGGTCTAATTAATTTAGGATGGTCTATAAATTTGAAGATATCTTTTTTACCCCAAGTATGATTTCCCATTGTTACGCAATTTACATTACATGATAATATATCATCAAAGTTTTTCTTAGTCATTCCCATTCCTTCTGCTGAATTTTCTCCGTTTACAATTATAAAATCTATATTTTCTGTTTGTCTTATTTTATCAATTTCTTTTTTTAATTTTTGAATTCCTGCATTTCCTATTAAATCACCTACTGCTAAAACTTTCATTTTTACCATCATTCCTTGTATAATATATTTAGGTTTTTAAAAGGTTACCCATAAACCTTGATATTCAATTATATCTTTCTATGATATA
>CALXCG010000025.1 GCA_944386745.1 uncultured Clostridia bacterium
TTATTGCTAGATATTATATTTAAAAATTTTTCTTTTGATAATTAGTTGTTGCGACAACAAAGTGCAAAAAAATCTTTAAATATAATATCTAGCACTTATGCCTATTTTCTATTCATATATGTCTCTAAAATATAAACAGCAGAAATAGTATCCACTAAATCCTTTTTTTTATGCTTGTCCACATCCAAAAAATTCATAGTTCTATGCGCTTCCACCGTTGTCAATCTTTCATCAACAGTTTCAATTTTTATTTTATTATACTTACATTTCAATTTATGAACAAACTCTCCGAGTTGCCTTTGCCCTTTCAGAAATATCACCATTCATATGTAATGGCATTCCTACTACAATTGTTTCTACTTCATTATTATATCTTTCTAAAATTTCATCTAATCTTTTTAAAACAATCTTGTCAGATCCTTTTCTTTGTATCGTTTCTAAACCTTGTGCTGTTATATTTAAAGCATCTGTTATTGCAATTCCAACTCTAGCTTCTCCATAATCTATTCCTAATATTCTCATATTAATCTTCTAGTCCTATATAATTTTTTACCATTTTTTCTAAAAGTTCATCTCTTTCGATAGTTCTTATTTTATTTCTTGCATCATTATAACTTGTTATATATGTTGGATCACCTGATAATATATATCCAACAATTTGATTAATTGGATTATATCCTTTTTCAACCAATGCTTCATACACTTCTTTTAATACTTCTTTTGATTTTGTATTTTCTTCTCTTTCAACTTTAAAGCTCATTGTTTTATCAAATTCCATCTTGTATTTCCTCCTTTTTAAATATTTGTTATATCACTTTCATTCGCTGGTGCAGTATCAAGATATTCTTCTAATCTTTTTAGAACTTCTTCTAATGCCGTTCCTTTATAATATGAAGATATTACTATATTAATTTTCGGTATAGCGATTTCTGCATTTTCTTGTGTCTTTCTATCTTTTTTTGTTACATCTAAATTTAATTCTTCTATTTCTTGTTCCGTCAATTGTATTTTCATCGATTCGATTTTATCTTTCATCTCATTCAAGAAATCCCCTACACTATTTGATTCTACTCCCGAAAATGCAATTACAAACTTTGGTCCCATATATCTAACAAATACATATTCATTTGGCAAATTTTCTTTTACATATCTACTTATCTCAGTAATCACTTTATTTCCAAGCTCTCTACAATATTTCTTATTAATTTCTTGAATATTTATTATTTTGAACATACATATTGTAGAAATTGTATACTGATCTATTATTTTCTTTCCTTCTCCATACAAATATTCTTCTGAATATAATCCTGTAAATAAGTCTTTTCTAACTATTGATTCTAGAGTCTTTTGATGTACTACTGTTTTTAATACTGATACTATATTTTCTTTTATAACTTCTAAAACTGTTGTATCTACATTGTCGAAATCATGTGGTGTTCCACTTTCAATAATCCAATATCCAATATATACATTATCTATATATAATGGAAAGAAGATTGCAGATTTTGCTCTTCCAAATTCTGCTTCTTGATATGGTAATCTTTCATTTTCATTATTTACTGTAACATATTTTGGCGTTGCTGTTTCTATACTATCTTTAAACATCTCAACACTTTGTAAATTTTTCATAGCATCCCAGTGTTTTGGATCAACATTTGATGCTTTAACTTGATATTCTGCTCCGTCAAATACAACAATAGTAGAATATTTAATTTCATATCGTTCAATTAAAATTTCATTAATTTTTCTGATTTTTTCATCTACTGTAGAAGTTTCTCCAATTGCATTCATAAAGTCTTGCACAACATACAAATTTGTTATTTTTTGATTCATGTTTTTAAATTTTTGTATTTTTTTGTGTATTGTTACATTATATACTATTAGTCCAATCACTATTAAAACTAATATTACTACTACTGCTATTATCACGACTATTTTACCTCCTCAGGTTCTCTATTATTTTAATATTTTCTTTTCATTTGATCTAAAGTATTATTCATATTTGGTGAAAAAACATTATTTCCAGTATTTACTGAAGGTGGTTGATAAGCTACTTTCCTATTATTAACTACTGGATATATCATATTTCCAAGTTCTTTTAATGTTTGCATAAATACCTTAGAATAGCCTTTTAAAGAAATATTACACTCTATAACATTTTGTAAATATTGAACATAAACCTCTTCATCTAATGGTATAGATACATATTTTATTAGAGTTCTATCAAATAATTCTGTCATAAAAGACATTGCTGGGTCATTATAGTATGCCATTCCACCAATGATTGTTTTATCTGAAACACCTCTTATTCTTACGGTTTTGTTTAAAATTATCCTCAACTTTTTCTCATCTAGAATATTTTTAGCTTTTAATTCTCTTAAGAAAGCTGTTAATGGTTGTATTGTTAGTATGTCATATGTTTGTACTAAATATGTTTCTTGTGATTGCTTGAAATATCCTACTGGTGAGTCAAAGTCTGTATCTATTAATATTAAAGAATATGTTTTTAATAATGTTTCTAATATTTCATCAACTTGATATATATCTTCATTTTCATCTGGTAAAGAAGTATAGACTGTTAAATTTTTGTTTACTACTATTCCATTTGTAATTCCTTGTGTTAAACCTGTTATACTTTTTGCTGCAGTTAATCTTAATTCTTCTTCATTTTTTGTGTAAATGTAATATGAATTTCTATTTTTAGTTGTATCTAATATAGCTGTATTTACTCCAATTGATGACATTAATTCTGCAATATTATTTACCATAAATGACGTCCCATTTTTACTTGTTCCAACAAATGTAACAATTTTTTTATCAGGTGCTAACAAACTTGATAAATCTTTTGTACTTTCATATTGACTGCTTCTTTGTGGTTGCCCACTAATACTGCTTGTATTATAATTATTATAACTATCGTTGTAATTGTTATAATTTGTTGGTTGATATTGCGAATAATTTTGAGTCTGATCAATTATGTTTGAATCACTTTCGTCTTCATCATCAAATCCTGGTAGTACTGCATCATCATTATTATCTTGCACATCATCAAATCCTGGCAAAAGTGTGCTATCATTACTTTCTTGTACGTCGTCAAATCCTGGTAAAACTGTATCTTCATTACTTTCTTGTACATCATCAAATCCTGGTAATACCGTATCATCATTCTCTATATTTTCAATTTTAGTTTCAACTTCTTCTGGAAGTGGATTTTTTCTTGGTCTTCCTCTTCTTTTCTTTACAGGTGGCTCAGTATTTGTTACAACAGGATTTTTTCTTGGTCTTCCTCTACCTCTTTTTACTGGTTGTACTACCTCTGGTTCTTCTATTTTTTCTGGTTCTTGTACAACACTTGGTGTTTCTATAACTTCCTCTTTTGGTTCTTCCACATCATTAAAATCAGATAAATTTAATGTATTAACATTATCATTCTGTATTAATTCAGAAGGATTTTCTAAATTAGAATTTCTTCTTTCCTCAATTGCATCATTATTTGTCATTTCTTCTGGTTTACGGCGAGACAATTTCTTCGTTCCTGCCATATTAACAGAAGATGGAATTACTACTGGTTTTGACATTATAACTTCTCTATTTTTAGGTTTTAATAAAGTTTCACTTGGTCCTTCTTTTTGCTCTTTCTTAGTCTGTCTTAAATTTTTAGATACACTATTATTAAATGACATTATTTGTTGATATTTTGGTGATTGTTCTTCTAATACTGCTCTAACATTTAAAGGTAAGAATTTAGAAATAATTCTTAATTGTGTATCATTATATTGTGCAGCAATATTATTAAAACTATCTACATATCTATCTTCATTTTTTCCTAATCTTTTATAATGTGCTATTATATTTTGAATTTCCATTTCGCTAACATCATTCTCATTTTCCGCTTGATAATTCACTTCTTCTGAATCGATTTGATAATATGCTTTAGCTTCCTTTTTTCCACGTGGTCTATTAATTAACTTGCATACTTCATCAACACTTCTATCATTTCCAATAATAGCATTATAAATTCCAATACCAAATAATTTTACTAATATTTGCTCTGATTTTGTTCTTCTATCAGCACAAATCAAAATAATTGGTATATCATTTCCTTTTACATTTGATGCTTCATCACTAATACCATCTAATTTTTCAAATATAAATTTATCAATTTGATCATATTGTGTATGTGTAAAAGCTTCCAAATCTTCACTTATTACAATTCTATCATAAGTTTTATCTTTTTGTAATTCTTTTAATATTGCATTAAAGTAATAAACATTTTTATATGATATTATTTGTTTATATTGTTTTTGATATTTTTTTACAATAGATTCTGATATTTCTTCATTACTTACAGCAAATAAGACTTTCATTTGTTACCCCCTTCCAAATTTTACGAACACTGCAAATGCAAGTGGTAATATTTGGCATATAATTAAAATTGTTACAAAGGTTACAATTAGTGCCATACCTTTTTCCAATGTATCTAGCTTTCTAACACCTATTACATATTGATGTATTGCTCCAATTGCAATTCCTAAAAAACATAATGGAATACTATAAATACGCACTAAATTCAATATGTAAGCTACTGTTCCATATACATCTGAACCATACTTTTCTTTATAGTCCTCTAATGAATTGGCTACATTTTCTTTTAATTCCACTAATTGACTTTCTGTTTCTTCATCAATCGCTCTATCTGTAGTTCCATTTTCTACTACTGCATTATTTTCTTCAGCTGCAAATACCATATTTGCTCCAAATACTGAGATTATTAGCAGTATTATCATAATTGTAGCTATCAAATATTTCTTCATTTTCAATTCCATTCCTTTCTAAGTTTTTAGCAAATCATGTTTTTACTTGGTAAATATTACTATTCTTTATTCTTGCTATTATATCATACAATAAATAATAAAAAATAGCAAGAATTTTTTATAATTTATTATATAAATATTTCATAGTTGTATATACGCTGTTTGCCCAATTTTTATCTGTTGCATATTTTTGGTTAATTCCACTTAACGTTGGCCCATTATAGTATTTTCCAGATGCTGTTTCCCCACTATATATGCTTGTACCTGCTGAATTTAGATAATACTTAACAAATACCCTTGCAAGTAAGTCTATACATTCTGAATAATCTGAAAATGTATATGCCCCATTATATGGATTAGAATCATATGCTCCATACCCAAATAAATTATATTTTTCTTGGGCAATTTTTGATGTTCCCCAGGCACTTTCATGTATACCAACAGCTGCTATAAATACTCCATTAATATTATATTCTTTTTCAATATAATAAAAATATTCAGCATTTTGTTCAAATATATTATTTTTATCTTTGCTATCAGACAATATTGTTTTAAACTGTTCTAATGTTAATCCACTAGGTTTATTTAATGCCATACCAAAACTTAGAGTTGATAACAATTCTGATTTACTTTTTTGACTCGTAGAAGTATTTATATTTGAAGAATTCTTTTCTGCCTCTTCTTGAGCGTAATTTCTATAAGTTGTAGCCTCTTTCTTTACATATCCAATTGTACTACCTGACCTAATCCTATACCATTGACCTTGAATTTCTAAAACTTTTAATTCATCGTTTTGAGATAATGTAGCAACTTTTTGTGATTCTTCACTTGGCTCTACCATAACAGATAGCCTATCAGATGTAACATATACTGTATCTCCTACTTTTACCTCATAATTACTTGCTCTTCCACTACCTGTTCCAACTTCTACTATCTTATTAACAGCTGCTTTAGTAATTTTTGCAGAAACTTGTTCTTCACTTATTAGTTGGTCATTTTCATATGTCTTTTTTGTTGTAATTTGTTGTTTTCCTTTTCTTCCTTCTTGTGTTACTTGTAATGTGCCTTTAGGTAAACTTGCATTATTTTTATATTTTGTTAAAAATTCTAATTCTACTTCTTCTACTGTATATTCTTCTTTTATTCCTGCTTTACTATTATTTTCTATGTATGAATCTATATCTATTTTTTCTGCTTCGCTTAATTCTAAATTATTGATAGGAGAACTTACTTCTGTTTCATAAACTACGCTTTCTCCGAAATAATAGTGATAAAAAATGATTATATAGAATATACTAATAACAGCTATTGAAAAAATAATTATGTTCTTTAAAGTAAAAAATATGTACTTCTTTTTCTTATCTTTTGCTTTCATTATAATCACCTAACACTATTTTACCTTTTCATTGTTTTTTTGTCAATTTACTTTTCTGCTTTTTTTAAGTTTTGTCCTTGGTAAATTTTGTTTATTTTTATTTCTAAAAATTTATTTATGGAATGTGTATATAACATTTAAATTTGCTATTGATTTTATTTGATTTTTATAATATTATAACTATTAGAAAGGTCTGGAATTATTTATGAGTAAAAATGATAAAAAAATAAAAAACGAAAAAGTTAAAAACGTGCATGAAAAAGAAAACATTAATAAAAATACTGATAATAAGAAGAAAGTTTTAATTATTATTACTTTAGTTTTATTTATATTAGTAGTATTCTTAGCATTCTTAGTACTTTCAAGAATGGTATTGAAAACTAATTTTGAAAAATCCATCTTGCCATTTGCAAATAAAAATAGCGAAACTATTTTTAATATAAATCAAATAGTTTTCTTTAGTAATTGTGATGCAAAAAATAAAAATATATCAACTACAAATTATACTTTAGAAAATATTTATCAATATACTGATATTGCGTTTTTTATAGACTCACCTCAAGAAGAAAAAACTTCTAAAAATACATTAAAAAATGTTACTATTGAAAATATTAATTTTACAACACCTCCATCTATGGGAGAACCTGCACTTTATTTTAAGAGTATTAATAATTTTGCAAAAAGTGAGCTAAATGATGAAAATAAAATTGAAGATAAATTAGATTTTTCTATAACTTCAGAGGATTCGACAGATTTATATACTCCTGTTTTGTATAATAATTTAGCAAATCCTATTACACTTAGTTATATAAATTCAAATATTAAAACTGATTATACAATTACTGATACATCAACACCTATTACTTATGATGGTACTCTTTTAAATAGATGTTCTATCCCTTTAGAAGATATTAATTGTAGTTTTTCTTTTGATGTTTTTGTTACAAATAATCAAGATGAGAAATATAAATGTACGGTTTTTGTTGATGTTCCATTGTCTTCGGATGAGGGTTCTATCGATAGTACTGGTAGTGTTACTTTGAAGAAAGATGTGAATTTTAGTTTTTATCGATATGAGTAACTATTTAAGAAGATTAATTATAAAATATTATTTATTACTCGGCTAACATTACAATATAAATAAATTCTAAAATTATTAAATAGGCACCTCTCAAAGCGAGTTTGAGATTCTCCTATTTAATAATTTAAGAATTTCTAATATATTTCCATTCGCATTCGTAATTTCATAATATTTTATAATTAATCTTCTAGAATGAAAAAATATACAAAAAGATGATTGGAGGGTTTTGAAATGAAAAAAAATGAACAACCAGTTGCAGAGCAATTAAAGAAAAAATATCATAAAACAGAAGAAGTTACTAATTTCAAGGACATGTTATATCGTTCTGGAGATATTTATCGTTCTAGAACTGCTTTTAGAAGAAAAGATAAAGAAGGTAAAATTTATTCAGTTACATATGCTGAGTTCAAAAATGATGTTGTGGCTTTAGGGACAAGTCTAATTAAAAAAGGTTTTTTTAACAAAAGAATTGCAGTTATAGGAAAAAACACTTATGAATGGTGTGTTTCATATTTAGCTGCATCTATTGTTGGAATTGTTGTTCCTATTGATAAAGAATTACAACCTCATGATGTAATTAATTTTATGAATGTTTCACAAGCAGTTTGTATTTTAGGTGATTCAAAAAATCTAGATAGTATCTTAGATAATATTGAAAAAGTTGAAAATCCTGATACAATCTTTGTTCCTTTTGATTCAGAAAAGGATATCAAAAATTCATATATAAATTTATTAAATGAAGGTAAAAAATTATATGAAAATGGTAATCATTCTTTTGATGATATAAAAATAGATCCTGATGAATTACGTATGTTGCTATTTACATCTGGTACAACAGGTAGTGCAAAAGGAGTTTGCCTATCTCAAAGAAATATATGCTCAAATATCTTATCAACTTATGGAATTGTAAAAGTAAAAAGAAGTGACTTATTCTTCTCTGTTTTACCTTTACATCATACCTATGAATGTACTTTGGGATTTTTATTGCCAATATATAGTGGTGCAAGTATTGCTCATTGTGAAGGTTTGAGACATATTGTACAAAACATGCAAGAATTCCACCCTTCTGTTATTTTGTGTGTTCCACTATTGTTAGAAAATGTTCATAAAAATATTATTAAAAACATGAATAAATCTCTACCAGAAAAATATAAAAAAGATGATGGAAATCCTTTTATGCGGTTTGCCTTCAATCATGAAAACAATCGTTAGAAATAAAGTAAAAAATACTTTAGGTGGAAGGTTAAGAGTATTTATTGTAGGTGCTGCTGCTATGAATCCAAATATTATTGCGGATTTTAAAAATTTACATTTAGAAACTTTGCAAGGATATGGGTTAACTGAATGTTCACCATTAGTTGCTGGAAATACAGACTTCTTCCAAAAGGATGATGCAGCTGGACTTCCTATTCCAAATGTAGAGTATAAAATAGATAATCCAAATGATGAAGGTGTCGGAGAAATTATTGTTAAAGGTCCTAATGTTATGCTTGGTTATTATGAAGATGAAGAAAAAACTAAACAAACTATTGTTGATGGTTGGTTTCATACAGGTGACTTAGGAAGAATTGATGAAAATGGTTATTTATATATTACTGGCAGATGTAAAAGTGTTATTGTAACTAAAAATGGAAAAAATATTTATCCTGAAGAGGTTGAATATTATTTGAATGATAATCCTCTTATTTCTGAATCAGTTGTACTAGGTATTCACAAAGATGATGATGATGAAACATATGTTAATGCTCAGATTTATCCTAACATTGAGGCTATTACAGAGTATTTAAAAGGTAGTGTTCCTACTAAAGAGGAAATTTGGAAACTTATTTCTGATGTTGTTTCTAGTGTTAATAAAAAGTTACCTAATTACAAGCATATTAAGAGTTTTGGGATTAGGGATAAGGAGTTTGAAAAGACTACTACTCAAAAGATTAAGAGATATGGGGATAATATGAAGGTTGATGGAAAAAAATAGTTTGAAAGTGGAGATTCTTTAAAATAAGAATCTCCACTTTTATTATGGCATTACGACTTTATTCTTCAAATTTAAAATAGTTATCGAAATAAACATAATTTCCTATTTCCGTACTGTAAACTTCTTCATTGTGCTTATCTTTAACAATTAGATATATCTTATTGTTTTCTGTAAGTTTAGCATAGAATTTGCATCCTTCTTTTTCAAGAATTTGTCTCATCATATCAATATAACTTCCAGCATCCGTTACTATAAAATACACTTGCTTGAAATCTGTGTAAGATAAATATTGTTTCGTTGCAAATTCTGTTTCTTTTGCTTTTTCTTCAAATTCTCTATCGTCTCCTTTGAAAATAAAGATATAAAAAAACATGTAAATAAAAAGCGTCCCTGTAACACAACATATTGTCCAATAATAAAATGCTTCATCTCCAGTAGGTTTTGAAATTATTCCATTTATGAGTGAACAAATAAAATATATTGTACTTATTAGCAATGATATTCTATTTGCCCATTTTGAATTTATTTTCTTTTTATTCCGCTTATTTGCCATAACACGTCCTCCTTTAACAAAATATTGTAGTTGCTACTTGGTACTATATGTCAACTCCTAAAAGGAGATTATAAAAATTTATTAGCTTTTCGCTAAATTTTATATAAATTATAGCATACATATATTGAAAATTCTAGTTTTTTCAACAAAAATACCGTTTCTTTTTCAAATAATAAAAAACTCAATATATTACACCGTAAATTTTAACAGTTTTATTTGTATTTCACTATAGCAGTGAACTTTTATTAATTTTATGTAAAATATATGCTATAATATACTTATCAAAAAAATTTTGAATGGAGGTTTTCGTATGTTACGGAAAATAACAAAAGGTATCTGTTGTGTACTTCTTTGGATTAGTCAAGTTGCTAGTTGGATTAACATCTTCGAAACATGGCCATTCTTTAACCAAGTTACCAATACAACGATTGCTCTTATTTTGTCTTTGATTTTTGCAGCATTCAGTTGCTATGGTATTATAAGCATCGTTAAATGGGCTTGGAAACGCAATTGATAACAAAAATAATAGTGGTGAGCAGAACTTGCATAACCACTATTATTTGTTGTTTACACAAATTACTATTGCAATAGTAATTTTAACACAACTTTATCTTCTTTTTATAAAATTTATTTTCACATACTATTTTACAATTTTTTTTAATTATTGCAGTTATATTATTGACCAAATATAAAACTACTTTATTTCGTTCAACTTATTCCATCTCCATCATTTTAGCCATTGTGAACATTATAAGTTTATATTTTACAAAATTTATTCATGTAGTTCAATATTCATAATCTACTTCTTCTATTTCAGTTATTATCTTTCACTTCCTTGAGATTTCTTTGTAGCACAGGACCTTGACACTGTCATAAGTCCTAACCCACTATGAGTTATGACGTACCATCATAACTCGGGGGATCTGCGAGGCAATAAAATTTATTGAATTTTTTGCAACAAAAAAACACCATCCTTTTCAGAATGATATTTGCATCAATTCTGTTCTGTTAGTTCGAACAGAAACGTCATTGGTGCGGTTGAAGGGACTCGAACCCCCACGCCGTTGGCACTGGTTCCTAAGACCAGCGCGTCTACCAGTTCCGCCACAACCGCATATTTACTTGACAAGATTTATTTTAGCACATTTAAAGTTTTCCTGTCAAGCAATTTTTCATATTTTTCACATTAATCTTGTTTTTTAATCTATTTTACAAAATAAATTATCAAACCTCCAACTATTGCAACAATAAAACCTAATATCTTCAATCCACTTGTTGCCTCATTTTGGTCACCAAAGCCAAAAAACTTTTTTGTTAAAATCCTAGCATCATAAATCATTATTATACCTAATAATACTATTAAAACCCCTATCAAAATCCCTATTGCTTGTAACATTTTATCAACATCCTTTTATTTTATCTATTCTAATAATACTATCTCACAAATCAAAAGTCAAGCAAATTAATAAGTATTATGATGCTTTTTTGTTTCTCAATTCAATTGCATATCTCATACTAATCTCATTAACTTCTCCAGAAGAAATACGAGCAATTTCTTCTATTACTTCATTTTCCTCTAATAATTTTATTTTTGTCTTTGTTCTATCTACTGTTGTTTCTTTGCTAATAAAATAGTTATAATCTGCCATTGCTGCAATATTTGGTAAATGAGATATACACATTACTTGATGTCTTTTTGATATTGATTTTAATTTTTTTGCTACTGAATTTGCAGCTTTTCCACTAATTCCTGTATCAATTTCATCAAATATAATTACTGGTACATTATCTGTATCTGCCAATACTTTTTTTATTGCAAGCATTGTTCTTGACATTTCTCCACCTGATGCTATTTTTGTTAATTCTTTTTCATCTTCTCCTTTGTTTGTTGTAATATAAAATTTCACAACATTTTTACCTGTTTTTAAATATTCATTTTCTAAATATTCTACCTTAACATTTATTTTTGCATTTTTCATTTCTAGTTCTGTTAACTCTTGATTTATACTTTCACTTAATCTAATGGCATTTTCTTGTCTTAATATATTCATTCTATTTGCTAGAATATCCATTTCTTTTTCTATTTCTTTTTGCTCTTTTCTTAATTTGCTATTATATTCTTCTAAATTATCAATATGTTCAATTTCATCTTTTATTTCATCATTATACTTTAAAATTTCTTCAATTGTATTCCCATATTTTCTTTTTAAAGAATAAATTAAATTTAATCTTTCTTCAACATAATCTCTTTCTTCTTCATCAAAATATATATCATTTTTATACTCATTTACATCTCTTGATAGTTCTTGTAATTCATAATATATACTTTTTAAATCTGTAGAGACTTTTTCATATTTATTATCAAGCATTTCTATTTTTTCTAAAGCTCTAATTGCCATACTAATACTATCAATTCCATTTTCTGAAATTAAATTATCTGCCTCTTGAAGATTTCCGCACTATCTTTTCAGAATTAACTATCAATTTTCTTTTCTCTTCTAGCTTCTCTTCTTCTCCTACTTTTAGTCCCGCTTCTTCAATTTCTTTTACCTGATATTGTAATAAATCTAATTTCCTTTGCCTTTCTTTTTCATCACCAAAATTATTTGCTAACTCTTGCTTGATATCACAATATTTATTATATAACCCTTGATATTCTGATTTTTCTTTAGAAATCTTATCACCGATAAATCCATCTAAATAATTCAAATGTAATTTGCTATCTAATAAGTCTTGGTTATCATTTTGTCCATGTATCTCAATAAATTGTTTCATAAAGTTTTTTAGCTCTGTAACTGTTACCATTCTTCCATTTATCTTACACATGTTTCTGCCATTTGCGTATATTTCTCTTGAAACAATAATATTACCCTCTACTGAATTTTCATTTTCAGGCTCATATAAGCATAGTTCAACAAAAGAATATTTTTCTCCTTTTCTTATCATATCTTTAGAAAATCTTCCTCCAGATACCATTTGTAAAGAATCGATTATTAATGTCTTTCCTGCTCCTGTTTCTCCTGTTAATACATTTAATCCTTGTTGAAAATCAATTCTTAAATCTTCTATTATCCCTATATTTTTTATATGTAAAGTTGTAATCATATTGTTTCCTCCTATCAATTTTATAGTTCGAAAAAATGTTCGTAATTATTGTATCTTCAATTTTAAAAATTGTCAATACTTTTTACGAACATTTTTTCATTTTTATACAAATTCTTCCCAAACTATATTAGCTAAATCAAGTCCCTTATTAGTCAGCCTTATACAATCACCATCAATTGTTATAAGCTCTTCCTTTACCAACTTTTCAAGTTCTTTTCTAAACAAGAAAATAGGATTTTCCACAAACTTCTCTTTAAACTTTTGAATTGAAACACCATCAATCTTTCTTAGACCCAATAACATATATTCTTTTCTTTTATCTTCTAAACTTTGAACTTCATCAACAATTCTAATACCACTTTCTTCTAATTCACTACTATTTAAAAAATCTTGCACATTAATATACTTCTCAATATCACTTGTATTTCCATATCTAATCCCATTTAAATATGAATATGCGGCTAACCCTAATCCTATATATTCTTTTTGTTTCCAACAATTTAGATTATGTTTTGATTCTTTTCCTTTTTTAGCAAAGTTTGAAATTTCATAATGTTTATAGCTATTTAATTCTAATGTATTTTTAACATACCAATACATTTGTCTTTCTAACTCTTCATCTGGCAATTGCAGTTCTTTGTTATTTATTAGTTGTTCCATTTTCGTATTTTCTTCCACAATTAAAGAATATACACTAACATGTGTTGGATTTAATTTTATAATTTCATTTAATGAATCCTTAACATCACTTATTGTTTGATTAGGTAATCCTATCATTAAATCAACATTTATGTTTTCAAAACCAACTTTTTTCACCAAATTATATGTATTCTTAAAGTCTTCAAATGTATGTATTCTTCCAATTTCTTTTAAAAGTTTATTATTTGTACTTTGCAAACCAATGCTTAAACGATTAATCCCTATTTCTTTATATTTTTTAATTTTCTCTTCATCTACTGTCCCAGGATTTAATTCTATTGTAATTTCTATATCTTCCCATCTTGTTTGATTTTCTGAAATTTTTTGTCTTATTTTTTCTAAAATTTCTTGTATCTTTTCACTTGGTATCCTTGATGGTGTACCTCCTCCGATATATATTGTAGTTATATTATATTTTGATAAATCATAACTATCAATTTCTCTTTTTAGTGTTTCAACATATTTTTCTATGTATTCTTCTTTATTTGAAAAAGATACAAAGTCACAATAATAGCATTTTTGCTTACAAAAAGGAATATGTATATATATTCCTAGCTCTTTTTCTTGCATTATTTAAACTTCCTTTCTATCCAAAGCCAAAATTGTAATTATTTTTCAACTAGCGCCATTTGCTATTTCCATTATCTTTCTAAGCCTATAATTAACTCCTGACTTCCCTATTGGCTCTTTTAACTTTTTGCCTAATTCAACCAAAGACATATCAGGATTTTCTAATCTAAGTAAAGCTATTTCTTTCAAGTTATCATCTAACTTTTTAAATTCACCATTTTCCTGCAATTTTCTAATTGCTGCAATCTGTTCAATTGATGCATTTATAGTTTTATTTAAATTAGCTGTTTCACAATTTACTAGCCTGTTTACCTTCCCTCTCATTTCCTTTTGAATTCGTATATCTTCAAATTTCATAACAGCTTTTGCCGCACCAATTAGTGCCAAAAATTTAGATATTTCTTCTCCCTCTTTTAAATAAATATAATATTTATTTTTAGCCTCCATGTATTTTGCTTTTATTCCAAATTCCAAAAGCAATTTTAAAACTATATTCATGTTTTGCTCGTTTGTAACTTCCATTTCTAAATGATATTCTCTTTCTGGATTATTTATAGAACCTGCTCCCATAAATGTTCCTCTAATTATTGCTTTTTTTTCTTCTTGGTTTTCTGGTACTTCTTTCATTTTTACTGTCCCTTTGTCATATTCTACAAAATTTATTTCTTTTGTTTTTAATGTTATTACAAAGTTTTTTCCTACCATATCAATAGAATGGTTTATGTCTAAATTTGTCAATAATTTTGAAAAACGGTTTATGTTATAATCACTTTCTGTTGAAAATTTAATTTCTTTATTATTTACTATATTTATATTTCCAGATATTAAATATCCAACTAATTCTTGTTTTACTATGTTTTTATTTGCTAAATTACTATTTTTGTTTAATTCTTGTTTTATATCAGATGAAAAAGACATTTTGTTCATCTCCAATCTTTTTATCGTTTTAGCTATTGTTTAGATCAAATCGTCCAAATGCCCACGTCAGCAATTAAACAGGGTATATCTTTATTAATCTAAACAATAACTATCCCTCCTCCATTAAATTGGTTAGCATTCCTAATTTAGTAATAACGATTCTATCATTATCAAATAAATCTTTTTTACTATATGTATCAATATATTTTTCTTCTTTGTTAATTAAATCAATAACTTCATCTTTTTGGTCATATCCGATTTCTAAACATAGGTATCCTTTATATTTCAAATACTGATATGCATTTCCTATGATTTTTTTATAAAAATCTAATCCATCATTACCACCATCTAGTGCAATTATTGGCTCTCTTTTTACTTCTTCATCTAAAGCTTTTATCACTTTTCTCTTTATATATGGTGGATTTGATACAATGATATCATATTTTTCTTCTGAAATATTCTGAAATAAATCTGAACTTACAAATGTTATTCTATCTTCAACATCATTGGTCGTTGCATTTAGCTTTGCAATGCTTAATGCTTTTCTACTTATATCTGTTGCAGTTATCTGACTGCCTTCGATATATTTTGCAAGTGATACCGCAATTGCTCCACTACCTGTACATAAATCTAGTATTTTTTTTGCATTTATACTTTTAGCTAATTTTATAACCTCTTCAACTAAGACTTCTGTATCTGGTCTTGGAATTAATACATTTTCATCAACATAGAACATTAATTTCATAAATTCTTGCTGATGTGTTATGTGTTGCAATGGCACTCCTTCTATGAGTTTTTTTATTAGTTTGAAATAGTCTACATTTTGCCTTAATGTTAATTGCTTATCATCATGTACTAATATGTATTCTCTTGGTCTATTTAATATATATTGCATTAGAAGTCTTGCTTTTAGGCTTGGCTCTTTTACATCATTTGTTTTTAGTTTTATCATTCCTTTTCTCATTGCTTCTTTAATTTGCATATATATCACCTACCTATCACATTCTTATTTTACTATAACATATCTAAAATATCAAGAATTTTTCAAGGTCCGTCCCTAAATCCCTAAAAAGAGGGATTTTTAGGTCCGTCCCCTTAATCCCTCTCTTCAAAAATCCTATTAAATTCTTGCTCATTTATCTTTTCTTTTTCAAGCAAAACATTAGCAATTGCATCTAACTTATCTCTGTGTTCTTTTAATAAAGTTTGAGCATCATTATATGCTGTATCTATCAATATTTTTACTTCTTGTCCAATTTTATCTCCAATATTCTCTCCAAACATTTGCATTTCATAAGGTTCTTTTCCTTGAAAATCTATTGGACCTAAAGTATCACTCATTCCATATTTTGTTACCATATCTCTTGCAATTTTTGTTGCAACTTCAATATCATTACTTGCACCTGTTGATATGTCATCTAATACCAATTTTTCTGCAGCTCTACCTCCAAGTAATGCTATTAATTTTTCTTGCATTTCTGTTTTTGAGATATAATATTTATCTTCATCAGATTTATACATTGTATATCCACCAGCAACTCCTCTTGGAATAATTGAAACTTCTTTTACATTAGTTTGTGTTGGTAGATATCTACTTACTACTGCATGTCCTGCTTCATGATATGCAGTTAATCTTTTATCTTTATCTGACATTACTCTTGTACGTTTTTCTAATCCAACTGTTACTTTTTTAACAGCTTCTTCTATGTCATCTCTTTCAATTCCTTCATGCTTGTTTTTCGTTGCTAATATTGCTGCTTCATTTAGAATATTTGCAAGTTCTGCACCTGTAAATCCTGCTGTATCTTCTGCTACACTTTCTAAATTAACATCATCTGATAATCTCTTATCCTTTGAATGTATTTTTAATATTTCCAATCTTCCTTTTAAATCTGGTGTTGGTATTGTAATTTGTCTATCAAATCTTCCTGGTCTTAATAGTGCTTTATCAAGCATTTCTGGTCTATTTGTTGCAGCAAGTACAATGATTGTTTCTTCTGAACTAAATCCATCCATTTCAACTAATAATTGGTTTAATGTTTGGTTATTTTCTGTTTCTGCTCCACTATTTGATGTTCTTCTTGACCCTATCGCATCTATTTCATCTATGAATACTATACATGGTGCTAGTTTTCTTGCTTTTTCAAACAATTTTCTTACTCTTGATGCTCCTAGTCCCGCAAACATTTCTATAAATTCTGAACCACTCATTGAAATAAATGGTACATCTGCTTCTCCTGCTATTGCTTTTGCAATTAATGTTTTTCCTGTACCAGGTTTTCCATATAGTAGAACTCCTCTTGGAATTTTTGCTCCCATTTTTGTGTATTTTTCTGGTCTTTTTAAGAAATCTACTATTTCTATTAATTCTTGTTTTTCTTCTTCTAATCCTGCCACATCTTCAAACTTTACCTTTGTTTTTCTTTCTGTATCATCATATACTTTTCCTTTTTCTCCTAATCCTTGCATCTTGAAAATCATGATAAATAATGCAAGCATTATGGCTGTTGGAAGTAAACTTACTATTACAGATGGAATTTGCGAAATAATACTTCTAGGTTTTTGTATTAATTCCATTTCATTTCCTTCTGCAATTCTTTGTTGTACTAATTCCATGAAACTTTCTGTGTTTGGAACTATAACTGTTTTTTCTTCATCCACATTTTTTTGTTTTACTTTTACTGTTGTACTTCCTACTGTCATTTCTATTTTTTCTATATTACCATAAGATATTTCTTTTATTAAATCTGTATATGCCATAGTGTTTTCTTCACTATCTTTTTGGTTTTGCATTAGATAAAATGCTAATCCAAATAATATGGCAAGTAAAACTAATAATAATATAATTAATGCCCACATTTTTTGTGATTGTTTTTTATCTTTAGGCTGTTTTTGCTTTTTACTCATTTTTTCAATCCCTTTCTTTTACTTAATATATTTTTTGTTTATTATTTATTTTCTTAACAAAATTTAAATTTTTTCAAATTCTCATTTACTATAATATTAAATTAAATAATTTGTAGTACCACGTAGCGCTCAAACGAGCAAAAGCGAGTGCGATTGGAGCAACTTTCTTTCTATCAAAAGAAAAATATTGTTTTTCTTTTGATAATAAGTTGTTGCGACAACAAGGTACAAAAATATTTGATTTAATATTATAGTTAGTATCTTTAAGCTCCTGAACCTTGAGGCTCTTCCCCTTGCTTTCCACTTTGTTTTTTCTCTTTTTTCTCTTCTTTTCTATCTTTCTCTTTTCTTTCCTTTTTTTCTTTTTCTCTTTGTTCCTTCTCTTTTTCCTCTTCCTCTTTTTGTTCTAATTCTTTCTTAACAATTTGTTGAGCCTCTGCCAATTTCATTAATTCTGCTTGTCTTTTAATATACTCTGACTTTAATAAGAAAATTGCAGCTATCAAGTAAATTGCAGCAACTGTAACATACATTACTTGGAAATATTCCATAGCAAATGGTACAAATATATTAATTGCAATATACATCATATTTAGTATTGTTGAAAGAGTTAATGAATATACAGCCATATTAAATACAGCTACAAATCTCATTCTTATTTTTGCAATCCAAGTTACCAAATATCCAAATACTGCTAAGAAAACCGCGTTTAATAGTGTTGTTAATAAATACATTGCAAAACTATATACAAATATTGTTAAAAATATACTTATATAAAAATTGTACATTTGAGAACTATTTATATAATTTATTAAATCTTGTTTATTAAACTCTGTAATTCCTATTTGATTTAACATTTGATCATATTCATAGCTAATTGTTCCTGAAATACTACTTGTTTTTACTATAACTCTATTATTCAAAACAACGATTCCATCACCGCTTTGTTCTATCTCAGAAATGTATTGATTTACTGTTTGTTGATCTTCTGTTTTTGTATCTATAATTGCTTTTCCTACATATGAATCTTCTGCTGAAATAGTAATTGGATCTTCAGAATCAACACTTAAAATACCATCACTATATGAAAATTCAGGAAATTCATTTTGCAAATACGCTACTCCTTCTTGTAATATTTGATATGCTTGATACATTGAACCAAAACATATTATAATTGCAAGAATTGCTACTACTTTGCAGATATATGAAAATGCTTTTCCTAAACCTTGTGCTGCCATTTCTGGATATCTCTCTATTTTTGTGATTGAATACCAAACTTTTTTGAAAAATCCTTGTCTTTTTACTTTTTCATTTTCTACTTTTTCTTTAATTTCTTCTTTATTGTTGTTCTCTTCCAACTTTTCTCATTCCTTTCTATTACCTATAATCCCTTTCAATGCTTGAATCTACAAACTTTGGATTAATAGCAAAAATTGCTTTATCTCCTATTTTTACATCTTTACCTGTAACATCACATGTAACATGATATGTTCCTATTCTGCCTAGTACCTTACAATTTTGATTATTCAATTTCACATATTTAGCCTGTTTTTTAAAAAAGTCCTTTACATCTCTTACAATATACCTTAGCTTATCAACTGTCCTGAACATATCTCTATCATTTGTTATATTTATTCCATCCATATATCCACAAGGTACAATTGCAACTTTAGTATCTTTTTTTGTAATAAATGTATTTGAATATCCGATGTTAAATCCTTTTGGAAGCTCTTTTATTTCAGATACTTCAGACTCCATATATCCAATCCTTTTTAGTCCTAAAGTATTAGGAAAAGATAATCTTCCTAAAAATGCTGAACCAACACGTACCGCGTTTAAATGCATATATGGAAATTTTACAAATGCTGATGAGTTACATATATGTAACATTCCTGTTTGTATATCATTCATTTTTAAGACTTCGATTACATTAATAAATCTTTTAAATTGCAATTTAGTATATTTATCATTAAAAAAGCTAACAGAAAAATGAGAAAATGTTCCTTGAATTTCTATATTTTTCATTTCTTTCAAAGCCTGTATCATTTCTTCTCTATTTGAGTATATAAATCCATATCTTCCAAAACCTGTATCGATTTTTAAATGTGCTTTGATTTTTTTACTTTTCTCTTTTGCTACTTCTTCTGCTATTTTAATATCATTTTGTGAACCTATTGTGATAATAATGTTATTATCTACTAATTTTTCAACATCTTCCTTTATTGCAGTTGATGAAAGCATTAATATTTTTTCTTTTATTCCACTTTTTCTCAATAATAGCGCTTCATCTAATGTTGAAACTGCAAAGAAATTGATTCCATTATCAATTAAAAACTTTGTGTATTCTACAATTCCTAATCCATAACCATTTCCTTTTACTACAGCTATAATAGTTAATGGTTTTCCATTATCATCTTGTCCACTTTTTTTGCTATGCTCTTTTATCTTTTCTATATTATGTCTTAAATCTTCTTTATTTATTACTAACTTATTCATTGTACATTTTTCCCTTCAAAACATATTTTATTTTTTCTTGTTTTTTAATTTCATTTTGAATTGTCTTAATGTTCTAAATGTTTTTTCTGAAAAACGATACAATTTATATGTTAATGGCTTATATGGCATGTAAACTTCTCCAATAAATTCTGTAAATGTAGCTCCAAAGCCTTGCTTAAATCTATATAATCCATATTGTGGATGGTTTTCATCAACTACTCCTGAAACACCTCTAAAGTCATATATATCATCATGTCTTGCTATTGCCATCTTAATCATTTCCCATTGCAATAAATAATTAGGCATCAAATTTCTATGTTGATTACTACTTGCACCATACAAATACCAAGTTTTATTTCCATAGAAAATTGGAATAACTCCTGAAATTGGCTTTCCATCATAATATGCCATTAAAACTTTCATATGGTCACCTAGGCAATCATACATTTTTTCAAAATACTCTAATGGTCGAATTATAAATCCATCTCTTGCTCCTGTTTCTATCATTATTTTATGAAAGTCTTTTAAATCTTCTCTTGTTCCTTCTTTTACTGTAACACCTTTTCTTGATGCTAGTCTGATATTATATCTCCATTTTTGTTTAAATCCTGCCATTATTTCTTCTTCTGTCTTACCTTTAATGTCTAATCTGAATACATATCTTGGTTGGATTTCATCTTTAAAATCTTTTGCATCGTCTTTTATTTTATATCCTAAGTTAGTTACAACATCTCTAAATGTTTGGTCATCACTAACTATATCTGGTTCTATTCTTAATACAAATGCATTATATTTTTTTGCTAGTTCTTTTGCTCCGTCTGTTAATTGTTTCATTACTGATATATCATGAATGTCACAAACTGGTCCTCTTGATGAATACATTAAGTTTCCGAATATTGGCATTTTTCTAATCCATACACATAGTGATCCTATTATATTTCCATCTTCGTCTTCTGCTAGTATTACTTCTGGTTTCCAGTTTGGCTTTTTTACTTCTGCCCATTCTAATGATTGTTGAAAGTTACATCTTTCATGTCCTTCTAAAAATTTTTTATATTCTTTTTTTGATTCTTCATCTGTTACGAATCTCATTTTTTTGTTTTTCCTCCTTGATTTTAGTATGTTTTATTTTATTTTTTTCTATTTTTTATATTATTTACATTATATTCGTATTTTACACTATATCACAAAATTTTACAAGTAATTTATGATATTTTAATACTAATACAAAAAAGCTATCAACAATTGTCAATAGCTTTTTTTGATGTTTTACTTTCTTACCTTATTTTCTCATTAATTCCTGATAGTACTCTTCAAGGAATTCTAGGTTTTCCTTAGCATTTTCAATAGTAATTACTTTTTCAAATAAACTCTTATTTATACTTATAAATTTTCTCATTTCTACAAAAGCATCCATAATTTTTATACTAACTTGTACAGCAACTTCACTTTTCAATATTCCTGATAACATAGCTATTCCTTGTTCTGTAAAAACATATGGTAAATATTTTTTACTCCTGTATTTATTATCTTCTAATTTTGAGGTGGTCACAATTTGTGACCACATAATTTCTAATTCTTCTTCTGTTAACTGAAAGCAAAATCTTTCTGGAAATCTGTCTATATTTCTTTTTACTGCCTGATTTAATTTTTTAGTCTCGTAATGATATAACATTGCTACATCACTATCTAGCATTACTTGTTTTCCTCGTATTGTATAAATTAAATTTTTAATATCTTTAATAGCAAATTCATTTTGAATTAATAATTTATTTTCTTCCATATTTTCACGTCCTTGTTTTAAACTATATATAGTTTAAAACATTTGTTTGTATTTGTCAAGTGTTTTTCCAAAATTTGTATATTTTTTATCTAAAAAAACTTACGAACCACATTAATTCGTAAGCTTTCTAATCTGGAGCAGGTAGTGGGAATCGAACCCACGTCATCAGCTTGGAAGGCTGAGGTTCTACCATTGAACTACACCTGCATA
>CALXCG010000026.1 GCA_944386745.1 uncultured Clostridia bacterium
CAGATCCAGGAGAGGAAGAAAAACCAGGTGAGACACCAGATCCAGGAGAAGGAGAAAATCCAGGTGAGACACCAGATTCAGGAGAAGGAGAAAATCCGGGCGAAACACCAAATCCAGGAGAGGAAGAAAAACCAGGTGAGACACCAGATTCAGGAGAAGGAGAAAATCCGAGTGAAACACCAAATCCAGGAGAGGAAGAAAAACCAGGTGAGACACCAAATTTAGGTGAAGAATCAAAAACAAATACAAATGAAACAGATACTACTATGATAAATAAAATATTACCTAAAACAGGATCTAATAACATTATTTTAATAATTTTATTATGTCTAGGTATTGTAACAGTAATCTCTTATCTAAAATTAAGAATGTTAAATAAAAAAGCTAAAAGATTATATAAAAAATAAATGTTGAAAATAACTTGACAAATCTCTCTTTTTTTTGATAAAACTTAGTAAGAAAATTTGAAAAGGAGAGAAGGTTGAAAAATGAAGCACTTAATTGATATTAAAAATCTAACAGTAGAAGAAATTAACGAATTAATAGAAGTAGCTAATGACATTATCCAAAACAAAGAGAAATATTCTCACAAATGTGATGGAAAGAAATTAGCTACTTTATTTTTTGAGCCAAGTACAAGAACAAGACTAAGTTTTGAAGCAGCAATGATGGAACTAGGAGGAAATGTAATAGGATTTTCATCAGCAGACACAAGTTCAGCGTCAAAAGGAGAAACAGTATCAGACACAATCAGAGTAATAGGATGTTACGCAGACATAATAGCAATGAGACATCCAAAAGAAGGAGCACCATTAGTAGCATCGTTAAAATCAACAGTACCAGTAATAAATGCAGGAGATGGAGGACACAACCATCCAACACAAACACTAACAGATTTATTAACAATACAAAGAGAAAAAGGAAGATTAGAAAATTTAACAATTGGACTATGTGGAGACTTGAAATTTGGAAGAACAGTCCATTCGCTAATTACAGCTATGTCTAGATACAAGAATATAGAATTTATTTTAATATCACCAGATGAGTTAAAAATTCCAGAATATATAAAAAGAGATATACTAGAAAAAAATAATATTAAATGGACAGAAACAAATGATATTGAAGAATACATGGATAAGCTAGATATTTTATACATGACAAGAGTTCAAAAAGAAAGATTTTTCAATGAAGAAGATTATATAAGACTAAAAGATTATTATATATTAAACAAAGAAAAACTAGAAAAAGCTAAAAAAGATTTATGTATTATGCATCCATTACCAAGAGTAAATGAAATATCAGTAGATGTAGATGATGATCCAAGAGCTGCGTATTTTAGACAAGTTGAAAATGGAAAGCATATCAGAATGGCATTGATTTTGAAATTGTTAGGAATTAAATAAATATTAAGTGAAAGGAATAAGAAAGATGAATATTGATAGTATAAAAAATGGAATTGTAATAGACCATATACAAGCTAAAAAAGGAATGGAAATATATGAGTTATTAAATCTAAACGAACTAGACTGTTCAGTTGCAGTTATAACAAATGCAAAAAGCAAGAAGATGGAAAGAAAGGATATTATAAAAATAGATAAAGATTTTGAAGTAAATATAGATATGATAGGCTTCATAGATCCCAAGATAACAATAAATATTGTAAAAGATGACAAAATAGTAGATAAATTTCATGCAGAATTACCAGAAAAAATTGTCAATATCGCTAAATGTCAAAATCCAAGATGTATAACATCTGAAGAAAGAGAACTAGATCAAGTATTTATCTTGACAGATAAAGAAAATCAGACTTATCGTTGTAAGTATTGTGAAATGAGTTTGAAATAAAAGAATAAAAATAAAATCCCTTAATATTATATAGTAGATACTTTAATATTAGGGGATTTTTTACATTAGATTTTTTTCAAAAATACTATACAAATTAAGGATTTAGTTATATAATGTAGAAAACTTTGACTAATTAAAAAATTAGATATAAAAAACTACAAATAAGAACAAAATTAGGAATAAAAAGATATTTCTAAAGAAAGGATTGTGAAAAATATGAAATTAAAAGAACTACTAGTTGGTTTAGAAGGATTAAAAGCAAAAGGATCATTAGATGTAGAGATAAAAGGAATAGAAAGCAATTCAAAAAATATAAAAGAAGGATATCTATTCGTAGCAATAAAAGGATTTTCCACAGATGGACACCAATATGTGGAAAATGCAATACAAAACGGTGCGCTGGCAGTAATTGTTGAAGAAGGTTGTGACCTTAAAAGTTTAAAAGTACCTGAAGGAGTTACAATTGTAATGTCACCTAATACAAGAAGAGCATTAGCAATAACTTCAAGTAACTTCTATGGAAATCCAACTAAAAAATTCAAACTAATAGGAGTAACAGGAACAAAAGGAAAAACTACAACAACATTTATGATTAAAGAAATTTTGGAAAAAGCAGGAAAGAAAGTAGGACTAATTGGAACAATAGCTACATATATAAATGGCAAAAAAATTAAAGATAGTGACCGTACAACACCAGAAAGCTTAGAGTTACAACAAATCTTTAGTCAAATGGTAGAAGAAAAAGTAGAAGTTGTTGTAATGGAAGTTTCTTCTCAAAGTTTAAAATTACATAGAGTAGATGGATGTGAATTTGATATTGTTTTATTTACTAATTTTTCAGAAGATCATATCAGCAAAAACGAACACCCAGATATGGAAGATTATTTCCAATCAAAATTAAAATTATTTCATATGTGTAAAGTAGGAATTGTAAATACTGATGATTTACATGGAGCAAAAATCCCAGGATTATTCCCAGATAGTGATATTACTACATATGGAATTGATAATTATGCGAAAGTATTAGCAAAGGACATTACTATAACTAATTCATATGTTGATTTTAAAGTGAAAATAACTGATAGAAATGAAAGAGTAAAAACAGGAATTCCAGGTAGATTTAGTGTATATAATTCTCTTGCAGCAATTTGTGTTGCTCAAAAATTTGGAGTTTCACCTGAAGTTATAAAAGAAGCATTATTAGAAGTAAGAGTTCCAGGAAGGTCTGAGCTAGTTGATAATAAATTAGAAATTCCAATAATGATAGATTATGCACATTCACCAGAAAGTTTGCAAAATATATTACAAGCAGTAAAAAGCTACACAAGAGGAAAAGTTATATCAGTATTTGGATGTGGTGGAGATAGAGATAGTGGAAAAAGACCTATAATGGGAGAAATATCAGGAAGAATAGCAGATTTCACATTTATAACATCAGACAATCCAAGAACAGAAGATCCACAAAAAATAGTTGACCAAATAGAAGAAGGAATGAAAAAGACAAAAGGAAAATATAAAGTTGTAGTAGATAGAACAGAAGCAATAAAAGAAGCTATCAAAATGGCTACAAAAAGAGATATTGTGGTATTGGCAGGAAAAGGTCATGAACCATATCAAGAAATTAATGGTGTTAAACATCCTTTTGATGAAAGAATTATAGTTAGAGACTTAATAGATGAAATAGAAAATGAAAAGTCTAAAAAATAAGAAGATTAGAAATTAGCGAAATCAAAAGAAAGGTTTGATAAAATGAAGGTAGAAACAAGCGTATTAATCATATCGTTTATCGTAGCAATTATTTTAGGTTTTATTATCATACCAATACTAAAAAAATTAAAAGTGGGTCAAATAGAAAGAGATGATGGTCCGAAATCTCATCTAAAAAAACAAGGTACACCAACAATGGGTGGAATAATTATGATAGTAACTATGATTGTAGTTATTACAGGAATATATATATATTTAGTTGCAACAGGACAAAATGAAGTTGCAAATAAGATGTTACCACTTCTGTTAGTAAGTATAGGAATGGGATTAATTGGATTTATAGATGATTTCAAAAAATTAGTACTAAAAAATACAAAAGGCTTGAAGCCAAGTTATAAGATGTTAGGATTACTAATTATATCAGTAGCATATGTTATATATTTAGTTTATGGAATAAAAATAGGAACAGATACATATATTCCAATTATGAAAGAATATGTATCAATGCCAGTATATTTATATATTCCATTTGCGATAATTGTAATTTTAGCAACAACAAATGCGATAAATTTAACAGATGGTATAGATGGATTATCTTCTAGTGTGTCAGCAATTATAATTACATGTTTAACAATTATAGGAATATTATTTGGAATAGACGAGATTGGTATTTTTGGAAGTGTAGTAGTAGGTGCGGTATTAGGATTTTTAATGTTTAATCTGCATCCAGCTAAAGTATTTATGGGTGATACTGGCTCACTATTATTAGGTGGAGTTATTTCAGCAATAGCTTTATATATGAAAATGCCATTAATATTAATTATTATTGCTCTTGTACCAGTTTTAGAAACTTTGTCTGTTATTATACAGGTTGCATATTTTAAAAAGACTGGAAATAGAATATTCAAAATGGCACCTTTACATCACCATTTTGAGCTTTCTGGTTGGAAGGAGAGTAAGGTCGTAATTGTGTTTAGTGCAGTTACCTTAGTGCTTTGTATAGTGGGACTAAACGTAATTGTATAAGTTTGAAAAATAATTAACATTTGGCGTTGTTGAACTTCGCTTGAAATTTAATCAACGTACAATGAGTACGTCTCATAAATTTCAAACTCGTTCGCCTAGCCAAATATCAATTCTTTTCCAAACTAACAAGGATATTTTAAAGGTTTAATCATTATTACTCGGCTAACATTACAGAATAAATAAATTCTAAAATTAACAAGTAGGCACCACTCAAAGCGAGTTTGAGATTCTCCTACTTGATAATTAAAGAATTTATAATATTCTTTCATTCACATTCGTAATTTCATAAAATTTATATTTTGTAAAATTACATGAAAAAATAAATTATATTAAATTAATTTAACAAGATAGAAATAATTGCGAAAGAAAAAAGAAAAAGAGGGAGAAAGGAAAGAGGTATGGCTAAAAAGAAAAGAAAAGAAAAAAGTTTTTCTAGCTTTTTAAATAACCCAATAGATTTTACATTGTTAATTACTATATTGCTATTGCTAAGTATAGGATTAATAATGGTATTATCTGCAAGTTCACCATCAGCATTAGCTGAAAGTGGTAATAGTTATTCATATTTTTCAAAACAACTAATATTTGCAATATTAGGAATAATTGCAATGTTAATGATCTCAAAAATAGATTATAGATTTTATCAAAAATTCTATAAACATGCTTGGTGGATATCACTTATCTTATTAGCATTAGTTTTAGTAATAGGAAAAGAAGTTAATGGAGCTAAAAGGTGGATATATCCAACAGAGACTTTATCAATTCAGCCATCAGAAATAGTAAAAATTTTAATGATTATTTTCTATGCTGGAATATTAGTAAAAAATAGAGATGAATTATCAAAATATAGTAAAGGATTTTTGAAACATATTTGTTTATTAGCACCTATTATAGGATTGTTATTATTAGAGCCACATTTTAGCGCATCAGTTGTAATAGTAGGAATATGTGCAGTTATGATGATAATGGCAGGTTGTAAATTCTGGCATTTCTTAGTAACAGGATTAGTTGCAGGAATCCCAGCAATAGCATTCTTAATTATAAAAGAACCATATCGTTTACAAAGGGTAATAACATTTTTAGACCCTTGGCAAGATGCAACAGATACAGGATGGCAGGTAATACAAAGTTTATATGCAATAGGTTCAGGTGGACTATTTGGTGCAGGACTAGGAGAAAGTAAACAAAAATTCTTATATATACCAGAACCACATAATGATTTCATTTTCTCAATTTTAGGTGAAGAATTAGGATTTATTGGGTGTGCAGTTGTGCTAATACTATTTGCAATATTTATTTGGAGAGGTGTATTAATTGCAATGCGTGCACCAGATATGTTTGGAAGTTTAGTTGCAATAGGAATAACAGCATTAGTTGCAATTCAAGTAATAATAAATGTAGCAGTTGTAACATCTTCTATGCCAGCAACTGGAATGCCACTACCATTCTTTAGCTACCGGTGGAACAGCATTATTCATATTACTGTGTGAGATGGGAATTTTACTGAATATTTCAAGAGCGGGAGTTAAGGGACGGAGCTTAAAATCCCTAAAAACAGGGAACAGAGCTCCGTCTCAAAAATCCCGGAAGGAGGAAAAATGAGAGCAATTATTGCAGCAGCAGGAACAGCAGGACATATTAATCCAGGAATTGCAATTGCAAATGAGATAAAAAGACAAGAAAAAGATTCAAAAATAATTTTTATAGGAACAACTAGAGGTTTAGAAAATGACCTAGTTCCAAGAGCAGGTTATGAACTAAGAACAATTGAAGCATATGGATTAAGTAAAAAATTATCAATAGACAATTTAAAAAAGATGTATAAAACATTAAAAGGATTTGGAGAAGCCAAAAAAATAATAAAAGAATTTCAACCTGATGTAGTTATAGGAACAGGTGGATATATTTGTGGAGCAACAATTTCAGAAGCTCACAAACTAGGAATACCAACATTGTTACATGAAAGTAATGCATTTCCAGGTAAAGCAATCAAAATTTTAGCAAGAAAAACCAATACTATTTTAGTTTCTTTTAAAGATGCAATTCCTAGAATAAAAAATGCCAAAAATGTAGTTTTTACTGGAACACCAGTAAAAATTAAGAAAACTAATTATACAGATGAAATGAAGAAAAATAAAATTAAAGAATTAGGATTAAAAGAAGATAAGCCAATAGTTTTAATTTTTGGCGGAAGTCAAGGTGCACAAAAAATTAATGAAGCAATTATAGAAATAATAGAAAATAATTTGAATAAAAACTATCAAGTTATATGGGCAACAGGTCCTAAACAATATGATATTATAAAAGAAGAATTAGACAATAAGCATAAAAACATAAACAGAATTGAAAATATGAAGATAGTTCCATACATATATAACATGGAAGAAATAATGAATTTGGTAGATTTAATAGTTGCAAGAAGTGGAGCAATGACTGTTACTGAAATCTCTAATTTGGGAAAACCATCAATTTTAGTTCCATTACCAAATGTTAGCCATGACCATCAATTATATAATGCAAAAGCATTAGAAAATAGAGGAGCAGCAAAAATTTTGCTAAATGATGAACTTACTGGCAAGATATTAAATGAACAAATCGAAAAAATAGTATTAGATGAAAAAGAAATGTTACATATGGGAGAAAAGGCATTAAGTATGGCAACATCAAATGTTGAACAGAAAATTTATAATGAAATAAAAAAAGTTTGTAAAAAATAAAACTTAAAAAGGAAGTAAAAAATATGTTTAAGAACATACAATTTAAAATAATATTAGTTTTCTTCATAATAGGAATAATAATAATAAGTGGATTAGGAATTTCTTTTATAAATTCACTTCAAATGTTAAGTGTGAAGGTAGAAGAAGGACAAGTTACTGCAGAACAAGTAGAACAAATATTAAATGTAATACAACATAGAACATTTATAACACTAACAATTGCAGGGGTTGTGTTTGCAATAATTGGAATAATTTCAGCAATATTTTTATCAAGATTTGTTATTTATCCAATAAATAAACTAATAAAAAGTGCAGAAAAAATAACGGAAGAAAATCCAGATAAAAAGGATAAAGAAACACTTGTTGAAATAGATAGTGAAAATAAAGAAAATATAAATAATGATAAAAAATCAAGAAAAAAACCATTCAAAAAGAAAAAAAGTAATGATTTAGGAGACCTAGAAAATGTCTTTGGAGTCATGACAACAGAATTAAAAGAAAAGCTAAGTGAAGTTTCAACTCAAAAAAATCAAATAGAAACAATCTTACTTCACATGACAGATGGAATTATAGCGTTTAACATGAAAGGTGAAATAATATTAATAAATCCTGCAGCAAAGAAATTTTTGAGTATTAGACCAGAAGACAACACATTTGATGACATATTTAAAAAATTCAACTTAGATATCAATATGGAAAAAATAATTTACTTGGAAAATTGGACATCAACAGAGCAAAGGATACAAGTAGAAGACAATTATATGAATGTATTTTTTGCACCATTTAAAAATGAATCAGACAGACCAGATGGTGTAATAGCAGTAATTCAAGATATAACAGAACATGTTAAATTAGACAATATGCAAAAAGAATTTGTTGCAGATGTATCACATGAATTAAAAACACCAATTACATCAATCATGGGATATGCTGATACTTTACTAGAAGGAGATTATGATAAGGAAACTCAAACTAAATTTTTAAATGTAATTGCAACAGAAGCAAGGAGAATGGCAAGATTAGTTACAGATTTATTAACACTTTCAAGATATGATAGTAATAAAAAGAAAACACATAAGGAATCATTTGACTTAGGTGAATTAGTAAAAAAATGTCAAGATAAATTAGCAATAGAAATTAAGAAGAAAAATCATAAAGTAAATTGCTTTGTTACAGCAGATGTGCCACCAGTATATGCTGATAAAGATGATATTGAAAGAGTGGTATTAAATATATTAACAAATAGTATAAAATACACAAAAGATGGTGGAGAAATCAAAATATATGTAGGATTTGTATATAATGATGCATATATAAAAATATTTGATAATGGAATTGGAATTCCAGAAGAAGATTTGTCAAGAATATTTGAAAGATTCTACAGAGTGGACAAGGCTCGTACAAGAGAAATGGGAGGTACTGGTTTAGGTCTTTCAATTGCAAAAGAGATTTTGGATAAAAATGGTGGAAGTATAGATATAAAAAGTGTTGTTGGACAAGGTACAGAAGTTGTTGTGAGAATACCAACAAAACAATAAACAGGGATTTTTAGGACCGTCCCCCAATCCCTGCAAAAAAATTCGAAAATTCATTGATAAGTTAGCAAAAATAATGTATAATAGGGGAGTGAAAATCTAAAAAAGGAATGTGATAAAAGCATGAGTGAAAAAACAAAAGAAATATTAGAGTGGGTATATTGTATAATTATAGCATTAGTATTAGCAATGCTATTTAGATATTTTATAGGAACACCAACAATTGTAAAACAAGAATCAATGTATCCAACATTAATACAAGATGAAAGATTGTGGTTAAATAGATGGGGAAGAACAACAAAGACTTTACCCAAAAGAGGAGATATAATAACATTTGAAGAACCTGCAAAAATAAAATACACAGCATCTGAAATAGATGAAAGCAATCCAATAGCACAATATAATGATAGAACAGGATTTGATTGGTTTATACATAATTTCTTAGAAATAGGAAAAAGAAGTTATATCAAAAGAGTAATAGCATTACCTGGTGAACATGTAGAAATTAAGGATGGAAGTGTATACATAGATGGAGAAAAATTAGATGAACCATACTTACAAGATGGAATTGTAACAGATTTGTACGTAAATACAAATGGTGTAGGATTTGATGATTTCGTTGTTCCAGAAAATTGTGTATTTGCAATGGGAGATAATAGAAATCATAGTACAGATTGTAGAGCTTTTGGATGTATACCACTGGAGAAAATTGAAAGTACAGTAGCGATTAGAATTTGGCCATTGAATAAATGGGGACACGTGGATTAAAGGATTTGATTAAATGTTTGAAACAATTTTAGGAAATGAAAAAAATAAACAAATATTGCAAAAATCAATACAAAACAATACAATATCACACAGCTATATGTTTGTAGGAATACAAGGAATAGGTAAAAAAATAATTGCAAAAGAATTCGCAAAAAATATATTATGTTTGAATCAGGAAAACAAAAATAGCAATACAAATTGCACATGTAAATCATGTATTGAGTTTGAAACAAATAATAATCCAGACTTCTCAATAATAGAACCAGATGGGAATAGCATCAAAATAGAGCAAATACGTGAATTACAAAAAAGAATACAAGAAAAACCTATAATATCAAATAGCAAAGTATATATAATAGATAATGCAGACATGATGACTCAAGAAGCACAAAATTGTTTATTAAAAACATTAGAAGAACCACCAGAATATGCAACAATAATATTAATAGGCTCAAATGAAAACCTATTTTTAACAACAATAAAATCACGTTGTATGATTTTACACTTTGAACCAATATCAAATGAAAATATAAAAAAATATTTGCAAAATGAATTGGAAATTTCAAATATAGATGATGAAATGTTAGATATATTTCAAGGCAGTATAGGAAAAGCAATAGCGTTAAAAGACAAGAAAGAAGAATATGAAAAAATAATAGCATTTGTAGAAAATTTGGATAAAAAAGATATAATAGACTTATACAAATTAGCAGAACCAATTTATAAATCAAAAGAAGAAATATTTGAGATATTAGATTATATAAATATTTTACTATTAAAAAAAGCAAGACAAAATTATTTATACACTAATTGTATACAAATTGTGGAAGATACTAAAAAAAGATTGAAACAAAATGGAAATTATGATATGTGTATAGATAATCTAGTATTTAATCTTAAAGAAAGGGTGTAAAACAATTTGAAAAATATAATAGGAGTAAGATTTAAAAAACTAGGAAAAATATATTTCTTCAATCCAAAAAACTTACGAGTAAGAAGAGGAGACAAAGTAATAGTAGAAACAGCTCAGGGTGATGAATATGGAGAAGTTGTTATACCAAACAGATATATTGAAGATGAAAAAATATTAGCACCACTAAAAAAGGTAATACGTATAGCAAATTATAGAGACCATAAACAATACCAAGAATGTAGAAAAAAAGAGAAAGAAGCATTTCAAACATGTCTAAAAAAGATAAAAGAACACAAATTAGACATGACATTAACAGATGTAGAATATAAATTTGATAATAGTAAAATACTATTTTACTTTACAGCAGATGGAAGAATAGACTTTAGAGACTTGGTAAAAGACTTAGCAGCAATATACAAAACGAGAATAGAATTAAGACAAATAGGAGTAAGAGACGAAGTAAAAAGAATAGGTGGAAATGGAGTTTGCGGTAGAGAACTATGTTGTTGCACATTCTTAAGCGATTTTGAAACAGTATCAATAAAAATGGCAAAAGAACAAAATCTATCATTAAATCCATCAAAAATATCAGGAAATTGCGGAAGACTAATGTGTTGTCTAAAATATGAAAATGATGTATATGAAGAAAAGGCAAAAAGATTACCAAAAGTCGGAGCAATAGTAAAAACAGAAGATGGAGTTGGAGAAGTAGACTCAGTAGAAACTCTAAAAGAACAACTAAGAGTAAAATTCAAAGATGGAGAAGTAAACACATATAAAAAATATGACGCAAAAGATGTAGTAGTAATAAAAGATGTAGAAGAAGAAACAGACGAAACAGATGAAATAGTTGATCCAGAACTAGAGAGGGATTAGGGGACGGTCCTAAAAATCCCTGATTTCAGGGATTTAGGGACGGACCTCTGACCTTTTAGGATAATAGTTTAAAACAAAATAGTTATTAAAATTACATATATACATATTAATGAATGGAATAATTTAAGTAACTGTAGGAGGTGAAAAATATGGCATATAAAATAACAGATAAATGTATATCTTGTGGAGCTTGTGCAGCAGAATGTCCAGTAGGATGCATATCACAAGGTGATGATAAATTTGTAATAGATCAATCAGCTTGTATTTCATGTGGTACATGTGCTGGAGTTTGCCCAGTTGAAGCACCAGAAGAAGAATAAAAAAGGGGATTAGGGGACGGTCCTAAAAATCCCTAAAAGCAGGGATTTAGGGACGGACCTTAATCAAAAATAATAAAATGACGCAATGAATTGAATTATTTGAATTCAAAGATTATTAGTTCAAAATTTTAAATGAAATGTTAGTTATATTATTTTAGTGATTTATTTATATCAGAAATTTTGATTGTATCAATTATATTTATAAAACTAATCAGATTTTCTTTATAAAAATTAAATTTTCAGCTACGTTCCGTTATGCATATAAAAAATAAAATAGAAAAGGAGTGATGCCTATTGCCAAGAGTAGCAAGAAAACATATACAGTCGAATCTTATTCATATTGTAACAGAAGGGATAAAAAAGGAATTTATATTTTATCAGGATAAATATAAAAGCGAGTATATACTACTTTTAAAAAAATATATTGATGAAATGAAAAATTTGAAATTAATTTCATATTGTGTGATGGATAATCATGCACATATACTGATTTATACAGAAAATATTGAGGAAGTTTCTATGCTTATGAGAAAAATTAACACAGCATATGCAAATTATTATAACAAAAACGAAGAAAGAGTAGGCTATGTGTTTGCAAATAGATACTATTCCCAATCTATAAAGGATGAAACACATTTATTAACATGTATTCAATATATTCATCAAAATCCAGTTAAAGCCGGATTAGTGAATTTGCCGACTGAATACAAATTTTCATCTTTTAAAGAGTTTTATGAAAATAAATTAGATAGAAGGATAGCAAAGCTAATATTTGGAACAGAAAATTATTTGTTGGAATTTAATAAACTAAAGAGTGATAATGATGCTGAAATTATAGATGTTTTGGAAGAAGTTGATAATGAAGTTGAAAGTAAGCTAAAAATTGAGAGTTTTATCAATGATTTTTGTGAAGAATTCAAAGTGAATTTAAGTCAAGTAAAAAAGTCAAATTATTTAATTCTGAAGTTTAAAGAATATCTAAGTCAAAATTTCAAAATTACTAATAAAACTATATGTGGAATTTTAGGGATAGGAAAAAATCGTATAAAAGCAATCGAAAGTAAATTAAAATAGTTGTACTATACATAAAATTGTGATATAATCCTAATAGTAACTTGTTGAAAAAGGTTTAGAAAGGAGAACTTTATGAACAACGAAAAGATTGCAGAATTTCTGCAAGAACCATTGCAGGAGGCTTTTGATACTGAATGTCGGTGCTATGAAATCTATTTAAAAGCATATGAAAGTATGTTTGAAACATGGAAAAAACTAGAAATGCAACTAGATGAATTAAAAGAAAAGCAGGAGTTAGATGAAAAAATAAGTAGCTATAGACAGGCTTTTAATTCAAGTGAATTTGATAGGATTAAAAAATTAGTCAACTTACCAGATTCAGTTGCAAAAAACTTTATTAGTGCATTTTCCATGTATGAAGGCATGTGCGGTTTGACAGAAAAAATGGATACTATAGAGTATATGCAAAGTACTATATCAAAACTTTACCAGGCTTTTAAGAAAAGGCTAAATGGTATTCCAATTAGTGTAAGTAACATTCTTGACTATGCTAGTAAGGCAAATGTTAAATTAGAATTTCGTGAAAAAAATCCTACTGCAGAAATACTTTTAATTATCTATTATAGTGACATAAATAATTTTGAATATTACAGAAATACAATAGAAGTAGAAGGATGTAAATTAGGAAACGATTTTATGAGAGCTTATCTGGCAGAAGGAACGATTGATGAGGAGAAAGCTAGTGCATGGTTTATGAAGGAAGCAAAAAAATACGAAATCTAAACCAAATGCAAGTGTAAAAATACATTTGCACAAGTAAATTAAACAATATAAAAGACAGTTAAGGAATAATTACACCTTTTCTGTCTTTTATTCGTTGTACTTCACTTTTACAGATAAAAGATAATAAGCAAGGTCCGTCCCTAAATCCCTAAAAACAGGGATTTAGAGGACCGTCCCCCTAATCCCTGTTTGTGATTTCTTCTAAGTCTAACAGTTCTTGCCATCTTTCATCTACAAGTTTTTGGAATTCTTCTATCATCCATTCATTTCCTGGTTTAAACATATGTCTAAATCTCTTTTGAGGTTTTAAGAATTCTTCTACTGGTAATTTTTTAGCTGGTTTATATGTTATTTTATATTTTCCATCTACAACTTCATATAATGGCCAGTAGCATGTTTCTACTGCTAATTTGTTTATTTGCATTAACATGTCTGTTGGATAACCCCAACCTCTAGGACATGGTGCTAAAACATTTAAAAATGCAGGTCCTTCTGTATAAATTGCTTTTTCAGCTTTTTCATATAAGTCTTTAAAATTCATATATCCAACTGTTTGTGCAACATATGGAATATGATGTCCTACCATGATTTTTGCTAAGTCTTTTCTTGGTTGAGCTTTTCCAGGTATTACTTTTCCAGCTGGTGATGTTGTTGTATCAGCAAATTTTGGTGTTGCTGATGAACGTTGTATACCTGTATTCATGTATGCACCATTATCGTAACATACATATGTTATATCATGTCTACGTTCCATTGCACCTGATAAACTTTGTAAACCTATATCATAAGTTCCACCATCTCCACCAAATGCAATGAATTTTGTTTCACCATCTTGTGGTAACTTTCCTTGTTTTTTCATAGAATAATAAGCAGATTCAACACCTGATATTGTTGCACCAGCACATTCAAATGCTGTGTGAATAAATGAATCTGTCCAAGATGTGTATGGATAGATAAATGAAGAAACTTCCATACATCCAGTAGCTCCTGCGACAACTGCATGGTCTTCTGGTTTTAATGCTCTCATAACCATTCTGATAGCTGGTGGAGCTCCACATCCAGCACACATTCTATGACCACTTGTAAATCTTGAAGGTTTATTTGCTACAACTTCTTTTAAATTATATGCCATATTATTTTGCCTCCCTTCTTAATCCAAAGTAACGATATGGATTATCTATATTTCCAGTTTTTGCGATTTCTAATAAATCTTTATAAACTCCTTCTATTTCGTCTGCTCTAGTATCTCTACCACCAATACCATAAACATAGTTTACAGCAGGTACGTGGAAGTTATTTACATACATAGCAGATGTTACATCTTCATATAGAGCACCACCTGCGGCATTTAATGAAGAAGCTTTATCTAAAATTGCCATTGCTTTTAAATGAGATAATGCTTTAGCAATTTCATTTACAGGGAATGGTCTAAATACTCTTAATTTTAATAGACCAGCTTTAATTCCTTGTTCTCTTAAATTATCAACAACAAATTTTGTTGTTCCAGCAGTTGAGTTCATACAAACAATAGCAACTTCTGCGTCATCTAATTTGTATTTTTCGAAAAATCCATATTTTCTACCTGTCATTTTTTCGAAATCTTCAGCAACTTCTAATATAACTTTTTTAGCATTTTCCATTGCTTGTGCTTGTTGTGCTTTATGTTCAAATAAGTAACTTTGAACATCTAATGGACCAACTGCTATTGGTTCATCTCTATTTAATAAATAATGTTCAGGATGATATTCCCCAACAAATTCTTTTACTTTGTCATCTTCTACTAATTCAATATTTTCAATAGAATGTGATGTTATAAATCCATCTTGGCAAACCATTAAAGGTAACATTACATCTTTATGCTCTGCAATTCTATGAGCCATTAAAGTGTTATCATATGCCTCTTGGTTATTTTCTGAAAATAGCATAATCCAACCTGCATCTCTAACACCCATTGCATCTGAATGGTCATTGTGGATATTTAAAGGTCCTGATACAGCCCTATTTACTAATGATAAAACAATAGGAAGTCTTAAACTAGATGCTATATAAATCATTTCCCACATTAATGATAAACCATTTGCAGATGTAGCTGTCATTGCTCTTGCTCCAGCAGCTTCTGCACCGATACATGCACTCATTGCACTATGTTCACTTTCAACTGCAACGAAATCTGAATCCACACTACCATTTGCAACAAATGTTGAAAAGTATTGTGGTATTTCAGTTGAAGGAGTGATAGGGTATGCGGCAACAACATCAGGATTAATTTGTTTCATAGCTGTTGCAGCAGCTTCGTTTCCACTTAATCTTTCTCTTATTCCCATATTAGTCGTCCTCCTTTCTCATTTCAATTGCACCAAATGGACATGTTTTAGCACATACTCCACAACCTTTGCAATAATCATAATTAAAATCTTCTCTTTGTAAAGTTTCTTTATTAACTGGAATTGCATCATCTGGACAAACAGGGAAGCATAATCCACATTGTTTACATTTTTCACTTAAGAAAACAGGTTTAACACTTCTCCAATCTCCAGTTTTAAATTCTCTAGCATTTCCAGCAGTATAGATATCACCACCAGGAGTCATTTTCTCCATAGGTGTATTTGCGTTTATTTCTGTCATATCTTTTTAACCTCCTTTAATGCCATTTCTAAAGCCTTCATATTACCATCAATAACTTCAGGCTTTTTAGCAAATTTATGTTTAAAAGAACCTTTCATATCTTCAAGAAGTTCTTCATCTGTCATAATTTTAGCAACTTTGATAATAGCTGCAAGCATTGGAGTATTAGGGAAATATTTTCCTAAAGCCTCTTCAGAGATTTTTCTTGCATCTATTGTATAGATATCTCCTTTGTATCCTTTCAAAGCTTTTCTCAAATGATCTTCTGATTTTGTAGTATTAATAACAATTGCTCCTGTTTCTTTAAGACCAGCAGTTACATCAACTGATTCTAAAAGAGTATCATCAACAACTACAACATAATCTGGATAATAAATATTACTATGAATTCTGATTGGTGTATCACTGATTCTGTTGTATGCTGTTAATGGAGCACCCATTCTTTCAGGTCCATATTCAGGGAAACCTTGAATATATTTTCCTGTGTTAAATGCGGCATCTGCTAAAAGTAATGATGCTGTTTTTGCACCTTGTCCACCTCTACCATGCCATCTGATTTCTATCATGTTGTCCATTTTTTTCATTCCTTTCTAAGGCATAAATTTAGTTTTTTAACTCCGCCTTTTTATTGATTTTTTAAATAGAAAATTACTTCTATTTCATGCGTCTAGTATATGACTAAATTCGTTTATTGTCAAGAGAAATTTGTTGTACGAATGAGTCGAAAAAAATAAAAAAATAAATTAATAATATTGAAAAATAGAACTTATTATGATATAAGAAAATTAATAAAAAATAAAAGGAAAAATAAAATTGTGATAATTATAATTATAATAATATTAACAGTATTAATTTTAATAACGACAATAAACTTTTATATAATAAAATCAACTAAAAGCAAAATAAAAAATGCAAAAGAAATAAAAGAAAAAGATATTGATTGTATATTAATATTAGGTGCTGGAATATGGGGAAATAGACCAAGTTATATGTTAGAAGATAGATTACTAGAAGGAGCAAATCTATACAATAAAAAAATAGCACCCAAAATTATTGTTAGCGGAGACCATGGAAAAGAAGAATATAATGAAGTAAAAGTAATGAAAGACTTTTTAATAGCAAAAGGAATTCCAAGCAACGATATTTTTATGGATCATGCCGGATTTTCTTCGTATGACAGTATGTACAGAGCAAAAGATATATTCAAAGTAAATAAATTAGTTATAGTAACACAGAAATATCATCTTTATCGTTCTTTATATATAGCCAAAAAACTGCAATTAAAAGCATATGGCATTAAAGCTGACAGAAGAAAATATAGAAAACAAACTTATAGAGAATTAAGAGAAATATTTGCAAGAAATAAAGACTTTTTTAAATGTATTTTGAAACCAAAATCTAAATGTTTAGGAGAAGATATACCTATTACAGGTAATGGTGATGTAACCAATGATTAGGAGGATAAAATGAAAGTAAGCATAATTTATGATAGTATTACAGGGAATACTAAAAAACTAGCAGATTTATTAAAAGAAAAATTTTCAAACATAGTAGAAATTGATGAAGCAGATATAGTTTTTGTAGGTTCATGGACAGATAAAGGAAATCCAAGTCAAAAAATTCAAGACGAATTAAAAAGAATAAAAAATAAGAAAATATTCTATTTTGGTACATGTGGTTTTGGAGGAAATAAAGAATATTTTGATATGTTATTTGAAAGAGCTAAGAAATTTATAGATGAAAGTAATGAAATCATTGGACATTTTTATTGTCAAGGAAAAATGCCAATTAGTGTTAGAAAAAGATATGAACAAATGCTAAAAGATAATCCAAATGATGAAAGAATGAAGAAAAGTATAGAAAACTTTGACATGGCTTTAAATCATCCAAGTAAAGAAGATTTAGAAAATTTTAATATAGCAATAGAAAAAACTATAAAAATATAAGATAGAGGGGGATACAAATGAAAGAAGAAGATGTAAAAAAAGTAAAAAATCAAGAGGAAAACAAAAAAGCAGAGGAAACACCAATTGGCTCAACATACAGAAAAGTAGAAAACAAAAAACACAGAACAGGAATAACACTTAAAAGATTTATATTTTTAGTATTTGCAATTATATTAGTAATAATATTAATTATAGGAATTAGATGGAGAATATTGTATAATATGCAAGAAAGATATAATCAATCAACTCTTAAAAATAATTGGCATTATTATTCAGACTCAGAAGATACAATAATGAATGTATATCGAAAAGGAACAATATGGAAAATGAACACTAGACAAAAAAATGGTGAAGGAAACTTAACATTTTGGAGAGATACAAGTACAGGAGAGGCATATGTATTTTTTGAAAATCCTATAAAAAAATATAAGAAAGATGAAGGAGCAATTATACCAGATTTACAACCATCAAGTTTAAGTACAAATGACAATAGTACGAGAATATTAATGGCTGCTACACCTATTATGTGGATAGGAACAGGAGAATATGATGGAAAAGATTGCTATACAATTAAGGCAGAAGGTCACGAGGAATATATTGATAAAGAAACAGGTCTTTTACTAGCGGTTTTCCAAGACAGCAAACAAATAAGAAGTGTAGAATATGAATTTGGAGAAGTAACAGATGAAGATATTGCAAAACCAGATTTATCACAATATGAATATATGGAATAAAAATATAATATATAAAAAAGATATTTAAAAAGTCAGTAGTACCAAAGAACTATTGACTTTTCTTAATATAAAAGCATATACCCCTATATTGACAATATACCCTGATAGGGTATATTATAATAATGCAAAAAAATCTAATATTCTTAAAGAGCAAAATTTTTAATATTTTATGTTTAGAAAGAATGAAAGGAAGTGAACAAAATGGAAAAAAAGACAACTAAAAGAAATGAAGAAACTAAAAAACAATTGACAAATCGACTGAATAGAATTGAGGGACAAATTAGAGGAATCAAAAAAATGATAGAAGAAGATAGATATTGCAATGATGTATTAATACAATTAGCGGCAGTAGAAAGCTCCGTGAAAAGTCTATCAAATCAAGTATTAGAAACTCATTTACTAACTTGTATTTCAAATGAAATAGAAAAAGGAAATCTAGAAGTGATAGATGAATTAATAAGTCTTTTTAAAAGATTTAACAAGTAAATATTTTAAACACTATAAAAAGTTTTATGCGTAAATTTATATATAAATTAAATTATATATTATTTAAATTATCTAGTTAAATTGTATATCTAACTAGAAATTAAAATAAAAAAGAAAGGTTGTGAATTTTATGAAAGAAATGATTTTTAATGTAGAAGGTATGATGTGTGAAGGGTGTGAAAACAGGATAAAAAATGCAGTAAGTTCAATTGATGGAGTGATAGATGTTTCTGCAAAACATGATACAGGCAAAGTTAAGGTTATTGCAAGAGAAAATGTTACAGAAGAGATGGTTAAGGAGAAAATTGAGGATTTAGATTTCACAGTAGTAAAATAGCAATTCTTTTCCAAGAGACTTTGAAGTTTGAAGCAAACATAACAATGTAAAACAAAAACACTAGAAATGAAAAGTTAAAAGTGGCGTCCCTAAAGTGACCAAAAATGGTCAGTCCGAACCTGTCCCCAAACTAACCAAAGTGACCAAACTGACCAAAGAAAGGAGGAAACAAAATATGAAAAAGACAGTATTAAATATTGAAGGAATGACATGTAGTGCCTGCTCAAATGGACTTGAAAAATATTTAAATAAACAAAAAGGAATACATAGAGCAGAAGTAAATTTAGTAATGGCAACAGCATTAATTGAATATGATGACAACCTAAAAATAGAAGATTTAAATAAAATGGTTCAAGGAGCAGGATTTAAAAGTCTAGGTGAAAGAAATGATAAAAAAGAAAAAAGAAATGAACTAAAAAAAGTCATAATTTTTTCAATCCTAGGAGTCATATTAATGTACATATCAATGGGAGCAATGATTAATCTTCCAGTACCAGAAATTATAGATATGAACAAAAATCCAATTATATACTCAATAGTAATTGCAGTCTTAAGTTTTACATTTTTAATTTATGGATTTGATATTATAAAAAATGGAGTAAAAAACATAATACACAAAATGCCTAATATGGATTCATTAGTAGGAATAGGTGTAATAGTAAACTTTTTATATAGCATATGGAATACAATATTAGTATTTCAGGGGCAAACACATATGGTACATCATCTATACTTTGAATCTTCAGCAATCATTATACTATTTGTAAAAATAGGAAGATATATAGATGGAAAAAACAAAAATAAAGCAGTAGATAGTATTAAAAATTTAGTAACAATAACACCAAAAAATGGAACAATATTAAAAGATGGAAAAGAGAAAACAGTAACAATAAATGAAATAGAAAAAGGAGATATTGTTATTTGCAAACCAGGAGAAAAGATTGCAGTAGATGGGAAAGTAACAAAAGGGGAAACACATACTGATGAATCATTTATAACAGGAGAAAGCAAACCTGTAACTAAAAAAGTAGGTAGCAAAGTGCTAGCAGGTAGTATAAATTATGATGGGTATATTGAATATGAGGCAGAAAGAATAGGAAAAGACTCTAGTATTTCACAAATTGTAAATTTAGTTGTTGAAGCAACAAACACAAAAGCACCAATTGCAAGATTAGCAGACAAAATTAGTGGATATTTTGTACCAGCAATTTTCCTAATTGCTATTCTTTCATTTATATTAAATCTAGCAATATATAGTGAAATAGATAAAGCAGTTTTAAGTTTAGTTAGTGTTTTAGTTGTTGCATGTCCATGTGCTTTAGGATTAGCAACACCGCTTGCTATGGTAGTAGCAATTGGAAATTGTAGTAAAAGAGGTGTTTTAATCAAGTCAAGTGAAAGTATTGAAGCATTAAAACATATAGACACAATAGTTTTTGACAAAACAGGAACATTAACAGAAGGAAAACTTTCAATAGTTGATGGAGAGTATACAGTAGAGAATATGAAAA